>JBBQXF010000017.1:0-53053 GCA_038209965.1 Cytophagales bacterium
TTCCAGCGAAGCAGAAACACCGATGATGTCGGCGCCGGCTTCTGCCAAAGCAATGGCCATCGCCTTGCCGATGCCACGTTTGCAGCCAGTAACTAGGGCAACTTTGCCGTCCAATTCAAAAAAATGTAGAATGCTCATGGTTTTTATTCAATATTGTTGAACTTAATAAAAAAAACGACTAAAATTACGCCAAAAATTGGCTTTTCAGCTGGTGTATTCAAATACTCACACCATTCAAAAGATGATGATTCAAGTTGTAGTCAGGGCATTAGAAATCTTGGAATACGTCAGCAAGCAATCTAATGAACCCGTTTCACTTAGCGAAATTTCTACTGCGGTAGGTTTGCACCAGCCAACCTGCGCCAATATTGTCAAAACCTTAGTTACCAAAAATTATTTGGAACATTTGGGACGCAAGCATGGCTACCGCTTGGGCGCAAATGCCTATCATTTGACAGGCAACCTTGCGTATAGCCAAAACCTCATTTTAGCGGCAAAAGATGTCATGGAAAACCTGACAAAAACCTTGAATGAAAGTAGTTTGCTCGGTATCTTGCGAAACCATAAACGTTATTTATTGCATACCTCCCAAAGCGACCATGATTTATTGGTTCGTTCTCGCACAGAAACAGACATTTATCCTACTGCCACTGGTAGAATTCTTATGGCTTTCATGCCCATTAAAGACTTGGAAAACATCATTCAAGTAATTGGGTTGCCCCAGCCTCAGGTTTGGCAAGGTGCGCAGACCAAAGAAGATTTGCTACTGGCTTTAGACGAAATCCGTCGTAATGAAATGGCTTTCACACTTTCTGCCAAACATATTGTAGGCGTAAGTGTACCAATAAAAAAAGCGGACAAAGTACTTGCCAGTTTAAGTGTCTTTCTACCCGAAAGCCGCTATACCCCCCCCCATAAAGCGCAGATTATTCATGAATTAGTCAAAGCAAAAGAAAAAATAAACGAAAGATTAAGCCAAGAAGAATAGCTATTACCTACAATCGAGCAAATACTTCATACCCGCAGGATTTTTGTCAATTATTTCAAACACACTTTGTACCTCGGTCAAAGGAGAAACTTGGGTAATTAGTTTTTGGAGTGGAAGTTTTTCTGAATCAATGAGTTGTATCGCAGCTTCAAAATCTTCCGACTCATAGACCCTTGCCCCTATCATCTCGATTTCTCGCCAAAAAAATCTGAATAAATCTACTTGACGAGGCTCCGCATGAATTGCTACCATGACGATACGCCCCCGCACACGAGGCAAGTTGGTCATTGCTTTGACACCAGTTTGCACGCCTGAAACTTCGAAAACGACATCAGCCATTTCACTTTTCGTAAAAACCTCCACTGCTTTTTCCAAGTCTTCTTGGATAGGATTAATTACCTGAAAACCAAGTTCACGACAAAGTGCGATGCGACTTTCATTGAGTTCTGAAATGAGTACATTTGCCCCCTTTTCTCTGGCTACCAGCGCAATCAATATCCCAATGGGTCCGCCACCAATGACCACTATATTTTCGCCTGATTTTACCCTGCCAAGCCTTACATCATGACAGGCAACCGCCAGGGGCTCACACATTGCGCCCAAGTCAAGCGGCACGTTATCAGGAAGTTTATGTAAGGTGTAGGCAGGTACATTCCAAAAGGTTTGCATTCCACCAGCACTATCGATCCCAATGAATTTCAAGTTTTTGCCAATGTGCTGAAACCCGTTATCAGAGGGGTGTGCCTCGCCAATTTTTAAGGGACGAACGGTTACCCTGTCACCAATTTTGATATTTTGAACGTTCGTGCCGATTGCTTCCACCACGCCGCTTACTTCATGCCCAATCACTTGCGGCAGAGAAAGTCGATGCGCCATCGCGCCATGAAAAATATGCACGTCGGTTCCACACACGCCACAGTAAGCAACTTTGAGGCGCACCTCATCGGCAGAAGGTGTGAGAATGGGGGATTGATTGATTTGAAAGGATTGGTTACCTTGATAATATGCAGCGCTCATTGATTTTCAAATTTTCGTTCTAAGATTTGTAACATATTTCCTTCGCAATCAAACAGGTTTCTGACCCGTCCGCCCGCAATGGCTTTGATGGTTTCGCCGCCCCACACTATGTTTTTTGAGTTCAAAAAAACAATAGCGTCTTCTATATTGCTTACCCGAATAGCCAAATGCGACCAGCCTGGTGTCCAAGTGGTACGGTCGTGCCTTAGTGTATCATCTTTCGGCATGATTTCTAAGAGTGTGCCATCAGGTGCTTTGAGCATCCAAACTGGTTTTGGGTGTCTAAAAAGCTTTTCATAACCCAAAACTTCACAGTACCAATTTGCCAATTTTTCAACGTCATCTGCGGCAAGTGCAGGGTGATCTATTCCTGTAAACAAGCTTTTCATCATTTGAGATTAAAATTTGATTCTTCTAACTTAGCAACTGATTTTGAATGTTTTATAGTTAGTTTCAAAGGGAATTCACTAACTATTTCTAAGCTAATCGCATTTAAAGGGTTTTGAACATGAATAATGCGATTCTCTTGTGCATTTGTATCGATAGTAAATTTGTAATCAGCTATCAACGCCAACTCATCAACGGCAATAATATGAATACCAAGTAGTTGTGTCTGTCCTTCGTTTGCGGTATGCCTAAAAAGTAAACCACTTCCTGTTTTGCCTTCGCCCTGCTGATTAGGTTCTGGGTGATAAGCATCATGGGCGTATGCGTAAGTGGGTCCGCTGATATCCAAGCCATTGACATTAAATAGTTTCATGCCCACTTGATGTCGACACACCGAAAGCAAATGGTTGTGTCTTTCCCAAACCGTTTTATCATCACGATTATTGACCAACCAGTTCCAAACGGTCTTAACGGGTTCTTTTGCCTGAATGCGGTCGATGATGAGCGTAATATTTGCGCCTACTTGTATCCATGCCCGCATAAACTCCTGAATTGGTTCGCCGTAAGAAGCCCCTACTTCAGAAACAACCAATGAAACATCGCCAAATCGCTCACAATGCAGCAACTTCCCGCCTCTATCTATTGGGGGCATGGGTTTTCCACTGGCAATTTTACGGCGGGGCAAAATGTTTTTTTGTTCTAATAGTTTTATTTTGGCCAGGTCTTCTTGTAATCCAAGTGCTTCATTTTCAATGAGAAATGTGCAAGTGTTATGGGTTTGGGTACTGCTTTCAATGCCATGGATGAGATTGCGGTAGCAGCTATGCCCTGCATCTATCAACAAGCGTTCTTGCTGAAACGCCAAAATGAAACTGTTAAGATCTCCCTGTAAATGCCCAGCGGTATAGCAACCATCATTATTGCCTGCTTGGATAGCTAAGATGCTGCTTCCCTGCCACTTATCTCTGACAAAAGTATTTCCATTGGAAAATGCGTGGGTCAATGGTAAATCCAAATCTTTTGGTGAAACAGGTGCGCTCGTGTGGGTGAGCAAGGGCAAAGTCAGAAACCCCCAGTCATTTCTCATCCCAAATGTTGCCAAGTCATGGGGGGCTTGTAGGGAATTTGCTTCGTAGTATTCTTGAAAAATCCAACGAGCCAACCTTGCGCTAATTACCTCATTTGCTGGCGATAACCTACTGGAAATATGCAACAGCAAATCCCCTGATGGTCGGAAAATGGCAGCAGAATCATTGAAATTTGCTGCCCTGGCAATAGGAAAATCTCCCCAAGTGGACATCGGTTTTTGGTAAAACAAACTACTTGCGACCCAAAACATTCCTTTCCCGTAGCTTTGAATATCAATTTGTTGGGCATGTTCAGGATGCGTTCTCACCAAAGATTCATAAGCAAGCATGAGCGCATTTGCCAGGTAATTGCCGTATTGCAAAGACTCACCATACGAACCATCGGGCTGGAATGCTTGGGTAAGGATCTGTATTTCAGGTAAAAATTCTTTTATCAGGGCTTCGTTCTGTAAGGTTGAGGAAGCTACCAGAGCCCCTGAAGCCATGATGCCTCGCCAATTTGCCAAGTGGTTGTTTTTGTGCAGCCAACGGCGGCACAGCACGATTCCCTTGTCATATAGATTGCGTTTAACTTCTGCTAATTCATCGTTTTGGAAAACCTCTTTTGCCAAATCCAATACAGCAGCGACTCCCCAGCAAAGGTGCGCTGTTTCCAGGTTGCCCACAAAAGGCTCGGAATGTTCTCTGAACCAAGGTCCCACCCAATCGTAGGCAGGACGACGAATAATCGCTAAAGTAAGGCTTCGCAACCATTCGGCTGAAGCTTCTGAAGGCTGTAGGGCATACTGCATCGCGCCATCGGAGAGGTATTCGGCTACGGGGTACCACCATTGGGTAGTTGCGCCACCAGTCAATATACCCAACGAGTTTGTCCTTTGTTTTACCCTAATTTCCAACGCCTTTCTAAATCGCTTGACTATTGGGTCGTTGGACGCGATTATTTGTTGTCTTTCTATTTCACTAAGAAAATTGGACATTTACATTTAGATTAGTGCCGGTGCAAGTTTTAAAAATACCCTCCATTTTTGACTACTTCGGTAGGTGTCATACCACTTTCTACCATTGCTTTGATGTCATCTTCTTTGTGAATGATTTTTTCGGCTTCCAACAACACCTCGTAGGCAATTTTTCTGGGAATTGCAATTACGCCATCGATATCGCCAAAAATCCAATCACCTGAATGAATGATGACTTCCCCGATCAGGATTGGCTTTTGAAAATAGTACATGCGAAATCGCCCCAGCATTCCCGTATTTGCCTTGTATTTATAAAAGATAGGAAAGCCTTGATTAAGAATGGATTGGGTATCTCTAATGCCATTGATGACCGCGCCCCTGCACCCTGCTCTCATTGCTGCCATGGTCATTACCTCGCCCCATTGAGAAGTAATGGTGTCGCCTGTGCAGTCCCAAACCACCACCGAGTCTTTGTGAAGTGCCTCTAACATCTGCGCTCTCATCTCAAACTCGCCGTCGGTGGTAATGTCGGGCGCACCTTTAACGGTGAACGCCTCTCCAGCAATTTTCATTTCTTCTCTTAGCGGCTGGTATTGAGTGGGCAAACTTGTGGCGTGCATTTGGTAATTAAAGCGAAGCACATCATTGACCGCACCTGTATAGAGTTTTAAATATCTTTCTCTCATTTCACCAATTGAAATGGGAAAAGGTTGGAGGTGTTTCTTTCCGTTTAGTTCCATATTGATAAGATTAAAAAATTATCCCATTAAAAATTTGATATTGTCAAAATTAATTTCTCTGATGAGGACCTCATCAGGCTGATTGAGGACGAAAATGATGGTGTTGGCGACCTGTTCTACTTTTAAAAACTTTTCCCGCGGCACTTGCCGATCGCCCCAATAATCACTATCGGTTGGTCCAGGATTAATGTCCGTTACCTTGATGCCCAGTTTGACAGCTTGGTCTGCCAAGCCACTGCTGAGTCCTCTTGCTCCAAATTTGGAAGCACAATAAATCGGCGCATTGGGATTGGTCCGTTGCCCAGCCATAGAGATGACAGTAGCGATATGCCCTTGCTTTTTTGCTTTCATAATTTTGAAAGCGGCCCGGTTACAAAGGAATACGCCCCGCATATTGGTAACCATCATTTTTTCGTAAACTTCCAGCTCGGTTTCGGCAAGGTCTGGCGAAGTCAAGCCAAGTCCTGCATTATTGAGCAAAATATCAACTGTACCAAACTGTTTGACACATTCGGCAAAGCCAGCACTTACTTCTGCTTCTTCGCTTACATCTCCTTTGAAAGAATAAAGATTTGGGTGCTGCACTTCTGAGGCGAGCTGGTGGGTGCGGCTAAAATCAAAAACTTTTGCGCCTAACTCCAATAATTGAACGGCGGTTGCCTTTCCAATTCCTTTTGATGCCCCAGTGATAAAACAAACTTTGTTTTGTAAGTAATTCATGTTGATTTGGTTATAAGCTAAAATATTAAAACCTATGTAAGTATTTAAGTAGGTAAAATATTTGATAATCAATCAGTTATAAAATTTGAAATTTGATTAAACAGACGCGCAAGCTAATTTAAATTACTAATAATCAAATAATTATATAAACAGGTAATTTATTCACAAACCAACCAATTATTCATAATTAATTCATTTTCTATAAGTTACGAATAAATACAGTACCTAAGCAGTTGCAAAACTTTTATTTTTCATTTTCAATTTGCTCGGCTGTCAATGCCTTGTTTTTGGCTTGTTCATTGTTTTGTTTTTTATCTTTCCACAAACCAACACTTGCAATTAGCAAGCAAATGAAGCCTGCCGTTGTTGCCATTCGCCCACTTAGCTGACCAATCGAGGGAAAAGAAAGCACTAAAAATAAGAGTCCTGTAGCCCCAAAAGAAAAGATATAAAGCCGAAGCAAAGATTTTCTGATTTGTGGATCTCCTGCTTCACTCTTTTGGTTTGGGGCAATAACAGTATTGAGTTTTAGGAAAAATTCATTCACTTTAAAATGATAAGTGGAAGAGTTCTTTAACAAACCAGAAAGTATGAAAATGAACAAACAAAACACGATTTCAATGAGAGTAGCGATCTCCCACTTGATTTCAGGGTGGATATTGAGGAAAAGCCCGACTAACACGCCTCCCATCACGACTGCCCATGCGCCTAGGGGATTAGGCTTTCTTAGCAAGATGCCCAGAATCAATGGAATCGCCATTGGGATGGCAAAAAGTCCTGTAAATAGCTTATTTGCTTCAAATGCTCCCCCAAAATTGCCAACAAAGAGCGCACCTATCGTGACCAAAAAGCCGATGAGCGTCGTCATTGCCCGTCCAGTCCAAAGCAATTCTTGTGAATCTGCATTTTTGCGGAAAATGCGTTGATAAATATCTCTGGTCATTACGCTGGCAGTTACGTTGTACTCCGCGCTCAAAGTCGACATGGTTGCGGCGAACATTGCCGCCATCATCAAGCCCATGATGCCTTCGGGCAGTAGTTTGAGGCAGACACTCACGTACGCCATTTCTGGGTCTGCCAAGTCTGGAATAATCACTCTTGCAGCAATCGATGGAATTAAAAAGATAATGGGAAATATTAAAAATAGAACTGCCGAAAGCCAAGCCGTTTTGATGCTATCTTTCTCATTTTTAGCACTATAAAAACGCTGAATAAAAGCCCAATTGCTATTGTACTTGATGAGAAGCATGATGTAATACACTAGCAGGTACATGGGTGTGCCTTTTGCCCCATTGGTCAGAGTGAGGTTTTGAGGGATTTGTGCTTGGATATTGGAAAAGCCACCTGCTGCCTCCAAAGACAGCGGCACTAAAATCAGGGTTGCCAAAACCAGAATAATAAACTGCACCACATCGGTAACCACAACTGCCAATAAGCCGCCTGCAACGGTGTAAATAATCACCACGGTACCACACCCAACAATTGCTATTTCCAAAGGAATTGTTGTGGCCGCCGAAACAAATAAACCGATGGCATAGAGTTTTATCATTTCATCCAAAATCTTGAAAAGCACCCCACCCCATGAAAGTAACTGACGGACGGAGGAATTAAAACGAACTTCGAGAAACTCCACCGGGGTAAGGATACCTGCCCTGCGCCATCGCTTGGCGAAAACGGTGGCGGCAACAATACAAGGGGGAACCGTGCACCAAAGTAGGGTCAAAGCAATTAAGCCATCTTTATAGGCAATGCCTGCATAAGCGACAAAGATAAAGGTGCTAAACATGGTCATAAAGGTGCTTACTCCATTGGCGACCCAAGAAACCGAGTTGCCCCCTTTGAAGTAATCGCCAATGTTGCGCACATAGCGACCCAGCGACAGCCCAATAAAGGACATAATGAGCATGTAAAAGCCAATAGCGGTATAATCGAGTGTTTTCAAAGGTATTTATTAGTTACTTTACATTGAATAAACGACTTGTGT
The DNA here is from genome assembly GCA_038209965.1 of Cytophagales bacterium. Lineage (GTDB taxonomy): Bacteria > Bacteroidota > Bacteroidia > Cytophagales > Thermoflexibacteraceae > JALONO01. The sequence continues at coordinate 7,881 of JBBQXF010000017.1, forward strand.
GCTTAGCACTTAGAAAAAATGGTAGTGCACAAAATAGGAACCCTATCAACCTGTTTTGCACACCACCGAAAAAATAAGACTTTAAAATTCATTAGCCCCCACGTCCCAATTGCGTGTACCCCTTGCCTTCCCATTCATATCTGTTGTAAAGAGGGGAGTAGAAGAATTTGGAAGCGTAATCACAACGCCTGTATTAATAGATGGGGAGTTTGGTTTTAACGAAAAATCATTCCGATCCATATCATTAAACAATGGGTCTAACAATATATCACTGTCGGTCAGATTGTTTCTGTTGAAACTATTTGCATTATTATTGCTCACCTTGAAGTCAAAATATAAGTTGTTGCTTGTCGCGTGAGGAGAAGCCAAATCATGCCAAATGGAAAATCTGGAATTAGCGACCTTGTTATAAAAAATATTGTTTTTAATCACCAAATTACTGTTTCCAGTATTCCTGCTATAGTTAGCTATTTCCCCCGCAAAACCGGTCTGGGCATTATTGTAAAACGTGTTATTGACTATATAAATATTGCTAAATTTGCCGTTTCCGATGTTTTGGAATGTTAAGCCCGAACTTCTACTGTTTACCACCAAATTATTGTAGAGGTATACATCACGCAAATGACCACCCAATTCCCCCGCAATGCTAAGTCCTCCAGTTTTTTCAAGTCTATTTCCGAAAACCCTGATGTTGTAGGCTTCTTTGCTTCCAGCATCTACATAAATGCCAAGCCTAAATAGATCATGTACATAATTATTGGATACTTCTCCGTTGTATGAGCCACCTTTGGGGTCAATGCCTTCGCCGCCTTGTCCAATAAAATCTGTATCCCACACTTCGTTGTTGCTAATTACAAAGTCATTTACGCCTGCGAGCGTGATACACTCCTGCGAGCCAATGCCACCCGGTATTTCTGGACCTGGCAGTTGGCAGGCTCTCCGAACGTTATTTCTAGTAATTCTTAATGTTGTGGTTGTTTTGACATAAATGCCAGAAGCAACGGTATTAAAAGTAAAACAGCTATCAAAGGTGATATTATTCGATTCTTCGGCATAGAAACCTGTCCAAAACCCATTTTGGGTTTTTAAACCCTTGACAATGATGTATTGGTTACCCTTCAATCCAAAAATGCCAGTGAATCGCACCCCTGCATTTTGACCATCTAAAACTGGCAATTCCCCAACCTTGTTTTTAAATATAGTAGGTTTGGCTGCTGTGCCGTTGCAGGAAATTGGCAAAACCACTTTTTCGGGATATGTTCCCCCACCAATAATGACCGTTGCCCCACTTGGCGCATTATTTGCCGCTTTTTGGATTGTTTTCCAAGGAGTGCTAGGATTGTTCGCTTGCTCTTTTGTTCGGGTATCATCACCATTTACAGCGACGAAAAAGGTGTTTGTGTCCAACTTAATGGATTCAGGTGCGGAGTCCTGCTTTGATTTACACCCTAGAAATGATAAAAGTAAAAGCGTTGGGATTATGTGAAAGATGGTCTTTTTCATAAGGTGACTAATTTGGGGTGGATAATTGTTTCTTTGTTTGCTATTGGAGATCAGAAGTGGTTTGAGTACTTGAAATATAGTTTTTCTATAAAGTGATTTATTTTGACCTGACAACTATTTCTCTGTCTGCAATTAAAATCGGAGCATCATACACAGGAATTGCTTTAAAAGTGTATTTATTGCCGTCTTTACTCCATTGGCTTGCGGGGATTTCATAAATTTTGCCGGTCAGCAAATCTATCCATACGGGTTTTTCAAACTTTCCATTTTCAATTGTAATGTCTATGGGTATGGTTTGGAATGAATTTGTTGGCATTTTACTGTCCAACCAAAGCGTGACAACTTGCCGTTTACTACTTTTATATTGGTATCCGAAAACAGCAATAGATTCGTTGCTATTGGTTTTATAGGTAAAATTTGGTACTAATCCGAGGTTGTTGTCAAAAATTGTTGCTAAGTTTTGTACAGCGTAATAAGCTACCTTTGGGCGAATAGCGATTTTGGAAGTGTCGGCTTGGATAAGCCCTTTGGTATTTAATACGCCATCTTTTCCCCAGTCATAATAAATATCAATGATGCTAAAAACCGAAGTTTCTATATCTCTGCCCAAATCGCCTAACAATCTGCGCAAATTATACTTCGCTTGTGTATATTCTGTCCAATAGTATTTATCTAGTGCAAAACTTGGAATATAACCCGAAGGCGCACCGTTTTCGCCTTGACGTAGCTTGATGGTTGAAGAATATTTCAGTAGTTCTTTTTGCAAATTTGTCACACCGTTGTAGGAGTCTTCGGGGCGGAAGGCGTAGCTGTGATAAGAAATCCAATGAAACAAATTTAATTTTTCTTTTTCAGCAAGCACTTTTAGGAAACGCCCCAAATAAACAGTGTCAGTATGCGAAGCCATTGCCAAGCCCGCAATTTTGGCTTCGGGCTGTACTTTTTTGATAATTTCGGCAGTGCGAATGTTTAAGTCAGCAGTTGTTTCAGGCGTAATTTTTTGCATAGGGTGATCTGGCTCATTCCAAATTTCCCATTCTTTTACTTTGCCTTTGTAGCGATTGACGAGTGCTTCTACCCACCTGTCCCAAGCAGCATAGCCTTCTGGGGAAGTCATCATGCTGTTGAGCAGACCAGTAGCACCGCCACCCACGTAGATAGGGTTTCCATAAGAAGTTTCGAGCCAAGGTTCTAAACTATTGGCAACGGCATAATCAATCACCTCATCGAGCCATTTCCAGTCATATACCCCTTTTACTTTTTCTGTCTTTGCCCAGCCCGCTTGTAGTCTTATTTTCTTTACCCCAAGAGGGGACAAATAGGATTTATAAGCATCAAAATTGGTGTAGTCCCTGTCTAATGTTTCGCAACCAACTGTAATTCTTGATGATTCTATTTGTGTGGTGCTGCGAGGCTTTATCGTCCCAATGGACTTTAACTTGACCGCTAAGGGCGTTTTTACTCGGTCGTCCGAAATATCAATAAATTGGGCCAAGGTGGTTTGTGCAATTAGAAAGAAGGCAAAACCAAAGCAAAAACATTGTTTATTCATGATGCTAATTTGATACTATTTACAAAAGTAAATTATTTTAATTGTTACTAATTAAACTTTTATCAGCAATCAATATCGGTGCGTCGTACACAGGGATTGCTTCAAAAGTGTATTTATTGCCAATTTTGCTCCACTGGCTTGTAGGAATTTCGTAGATGTTTCCTGTGATAATGTCCACATAGACAGGTTGCTCAAAGTTTCCGTTTAAAACAGTAAAATTGATATTTTTGGCTTGATTGTCGTTAAGTGGGATATAGTCGTCTATCCAAATGGTAAATATTTGCTTTTTAGTAGTTTTATGTTCATAAGCATAGACTGAAAGGCTTCTATCAGTACCTTTATTATAAATTACATCGCCTGCAAACCTCTTTGTATTGATGTTGTGCATATCACGCAAGTTCTTGATTCGTTGGAGAGAATTATCGAAAATCGCGGTTACGTTTTGCATAGAATAATAAGCTATTTTAGGGCGAATGATTTTTTTTGTCGAGTCAGATTGAATAATCCCTTTAAAATTCAGCTTGTTAATTGGACCATTCGCAATCATGCCGTAGTTCATCTCAATAAGTCCGAAAATGCTACACTCTATATCGTGTCCTAAATTTCCTAACATTCTTCTTGTGTCCCATTTGGCTTGGGAAAGCTCTGTCCAGTCATAGTCGCCAAGCGCACCTCTCCCAAAGCCAGAAGAGGAAGGCGCCCCATTTTCGCCCTGTCTCAGCTTCATGTTGGGGGCATATTTATCCAGCACCCTTCTCAATTCAGCCACCTTCCAATTGTTTGCATCCGGGTTATACACATAGTCATGGTAAGTCATATTGTCAAAGAGTTGCATTTTGCCTTTCTCAAAAACTATTTTGAGAAAATCATCTGCATATTGGAGATCGATATGCCCCATGGACAATCCCGAAATCCTTGCTTCTGGCTGGATTTTTTTGATGATTTCTGCCGTCCTGATGTTCAGGTCAGCCACCATTTCGGGGGTATTGATATCATTATCCCCAAAATTTGGCTCGTTCCAGACTTCCCAGTCTTTTACTTTGTCCCTGTACCTTTTTGCCAAAGCCTCTACCCATTTGTCCCACGCTGCCAGTGCCTCTTTGGAAGTTGGCAAACCTGCGCTTAGGTTGATTCCACCGCCACCTTCATAGATCGGATTGCCATAGGAAGCTTCCAGCCAAGGCTCAAAACCACGATTTGTGGCATCGTTAATAATCTTGTCCAACCATTCCCAGTCATATTTTCCTTTGACCTTTTCTGTTTTTGCCCAGCCCGCCTGCATGCGTAGGCGCTTGATGCCCAAAGGAGCAATGTATTCCTTGTATTGGTGATAATCCGCCATGTCCCGATCAAGTGTTTCACAACCTATAATCCAGTTTGACGAGGCGATTTCTGTAGCAAGGCGTGGCTTTACTGTGCCAGTCCTTTTCAAATCGACTCGCAAAGAAGTTCTTACCCGATCTTCTGAATAGTCAATTGATTGAGCAAAAGTGCCTTGCGAAAACAAAAAGAAAGTAAAAGCAAGGCTTAGAAAGTGCTGTTTCCCCGTGGTTTTCATGCTTAATATCCTGGATTTTGAGTCAGTGATTTATTCAAATCCATTTCCTGCTGTGGGAGTGGATAAAAACGGTGAAATGCTTGAGCTTTGATCCCTTTGCCGTTCAAAACAGGCAAAAAGCGGTCAGTGCGCAACAAATCAAACCAGCGGTGATTTTCAAAAGCCAATTCTACCCTTCGTTCTTGCTCCATTGCCAAGCGAAAATCGGCTTGGTTGAGTCCTGCTCTTTCCGCCAACCCAGCCCTGCTCCTGACTTGATTTAGGAAGGGGAGGGCAACGGCTGTCTGCCCAGTTTCATTGAGGGCTTCCCCATACATCAAGAGCACATCGGCATAACGCAACATGGGAAAATCTACATCCGAATCATTTGCCAATGCGCCCTGTTGCCTGAATTTGACTACATAAGCATCCGCAGTTTCTCTGCCTTGGGCGTTGATGTAAGTAGTCAACAGCGAAGCATTTCTTCGCAAATCGCCTGCTTCATAGGCATTTGCCAGATCGGCCGTCGGGCGGTTGAACCCACCACCACCACCACCACCTATCCCAAGCAAGGCTGTACCTGCATTAAAGGGTGCCCATTCCGACCACATATTACTCCCTTGTCCGATCTGACCAGCTAAAAACTGAACAGAGAAAATGGCTTCCCGATTTGCTGCAAAAGAAGTAGTACTGGCAAATACACTGGCATAACTTGGCATGAGGCCATGCGCCCTGGAATCTATGACTTCTTTTAACTTGTTGGCCGCGTTGTCGTTTTGTTTGAGGGTTAAGTAAACTTTCCCCAAAAGTGTTTTTGCTGCCCATCTGGATGCTCTGCCCGCTTCTGCGCTGGGAATAGTAGTGGGCAACTTCTCTTCCGCACTTTTCAAATCACCCACTATCAAGTTATATATTTCGGAAGTAGGACTGCGCACCAATGAGTTTGCGCCATAAGGGGAAGTGATTTCTTGGGTTACCAATTGCACATCACCAAAGAACCGCACCAAATTAAAGTAGAACATTGCCCGCATGAACCTAGCCTCACCTTCAAAACGGTCTTTGCTGGCTTGCGAAAAATTAGCGGTGAGAAGCCTGTCCAAAATGGCATTCGTACGAGCGATTCCTTGGTAATGAGATACCCAAGCATTTCTTACAACTGTATTGGCAATGGTCGGTAGGAAGTCTTCAATCTCAAAGGTCGATGCATTGACACTTTGACGGGTAACCCCAAGGTCGGTATTGTCGGAAACTATTTCGGCCATTACAAAAATAGAACCACTGCCTCCGCCATACAAGCCCCCGCTTTTAAGACTGTTATATACGCCAACGATGGCATTATTGAAGTCCGAGCTGGTTTTATAAAAATTTGCCTCGGTTCTTGCGGTTTGTGGTAATTCGTCTAAGAATTTTTCTCCGCAAGCGGTCATAAAAAAGACGCAACAAGTTAAAAGGATATGTTTTTTCATCTTCATTTCAATTTAAATTTTTGAAAATTTAGAAAGATAGGTTTACACCAAAAGTATAAGTGCGTGATTGTGGGTAAGTACCAAAATCTAAGCCTGCCGCCCTCAAATCATCACCCGAGTTGCTCACTTCTGGGTCATAACCATTGTATTTGGTAAAAGTGAAAGCATTGGTAACGGTGGCATACAAACGTACGCCGCCCAAGTTCAGCGGGCTAAGCAGTTTGCTGGGCAAATTGTAGCCCATTGAGATATTTCGGATTCGCAAAAAGGAGCCAGAAAATAAGTAGGAACTGCTAAATACATTGTTATTATTGCGGCTACCTCTAATGGTACGAGCATACACGCCATTTCCAGGTTGTGAAGGCGAAACATATCGTCCTTCATATACTTCTTTGAGGTTGTTTTGGACACCAGAGTTATTGATGCCGAATGTAGAATTATAGATTTGCTGACCTACCATGCCATTGGCCATGATGTCGAGGGTAAAACCCTTGTAAGAGAAGTTGTTGTTGAACCCAAAAAAGAAATCAGGGTGTGGACTACCAATCACTTCTCGGTCGTTGTCATCAATCCTGCCATCATTGTTAATGTCTGCCCACTTGAAATCGCCACCTTTGGCAAGGGGCTGTTTGCCATAGGCAGTAGCCTCTTCGTCGGTTTGGAAAACGCCAATTGTCCTTCTGCCAAAGAAACTGCCAATCGGATCGCCTACTTGGGTAATGGCATATACGGCTCGCCCACCAGAGGTGCTAAATATGCGCTCTGCGTCGGTACTCATTGCCAAGACCTTGTTTTTGTTGAAAGTGATGTTGAAATTAGTGGTCCATTTAAAAGCACTGGTCAAGTTGCGGGTGGTGATAGCAAACTCAAATCCTTTGTTTTGTACTTCTCCCAAGTTTACCAAAGCCGAAGTCAAGCCGGTGGCAGCGGGCGTTTGGATGCTAAAAAGCATGTCAGTATTTCTCTTGTCGTAGTAATCGGCAGTGATCAAAATGCGATTACCAAACAAACCGAAATCTATCCCCACGTCTACTTGTTTCATAGATTCCCAACCCAATGTGCTATTGGTAAATGTACTTCTTGCCAAACCAGGGGTTTGGGCATTTCCAATTACATAGTTCGTGTTTCCCAGAAATCCTACTGCGCGATAGTCACCAATTGCATTGTTTCCTGTGAGTCCGTAGCTGGCCCGGATTTTCAAATCCGAAACAAACTTTACATTTTTCATAAATGTTTCTTCTGACACCCGCCAACCCACAGAGGCAGAGGGAAATGTTCCCCAGCGATTATCCGCCCCAAAGCGAGATGAGCCATCTCGGCGTATAGTTGCAGTGATAAGATACTTGTCTTTGAAAGCATAGTTCACCCTTGCCAGGTATGAAATCATGGTATGGACAGTAATGCCTTCCCCGCCGTTATTGATAATACCCCCATTGACATTGGTAATGAGATTATCGGGAAAATTTACTGCTTGTGCATTTAGAGAATTGCTGAATGCTTTCTGCGTGGTGTAGCCTGCTACTGCTTCAACAGAGTGGTTATTAATACGTTTTTTGTACGTAAGAATATTTTCATTCAGCCAGTTAGTTGCTTCAGTGTTGCTCGCTTGGGCATTGGTGATAATAGTAGCGGGGTCAATGGTAGACGGTTGGAATCTTCTGGTCTTGGAATAATTTGCATCTGCCCCGACAGTAATTCTAAATTTTAGATCGTTAAGGATGGAGTATTCTGCATACGCATTTCCAAAAAAACGAAACTGTGTGTTGTCTATGGTGTTTTCATTGGCCAACTGCACAGGATGAGGATATGAAACATCTCCCTGACTTGGACGGTTAGCTATTGTGTAATTGCCATCAGCATCATAAACAGGTAGATACGGCTGTATTGACAATGCTGACTGCACGATAGCCCCCCCAAAGTGCCCAATAGCAGGTACATCTTGTTGCTTGGTGAAACTGGGCAGCATGGTGATGCCTACATTCAATTTTTTGGATAGTTTTCCGTCTAAGTTTACACGAAAAGTATAACGCTCCAAACCAGAACCGATGATAATACCCTTTTGGTTAAAATACCCGCCTGAAACAGAATATCTAATATTTTCATTGCCTCCTGAAGCGGAAAGTTGATAGTTTTGGATAGGTGCTGTGCGAAAAATTGCATCTTGCCAGTCTGTATTGGGGAGGTCTGCCAAGTTGCCACTAATCGCACTCGGGATTTGGTAAGCATTGGGACGGCTACTATTGGGTAAGTTTATATTCGAATTAGCCACATTTTCTATCAACCCATTGTTCCTTCCATCAATCACAAACTGGGCAAACTCTTGGCTGTTCATCAATTCCAATCGCTTTGCCACTTGCTGAAAACCAGTGTAGGCATCTAACTCTATGCGGGTTTTACCAGCTTTGCCCCGCTTGGTGGTCACAATAATCACCCCATTTGACCCACGAGAGCCATAAATAGCAGTAGAGGATGCATCTTTGAGGACATCTATGCTCTCAATGTCATTGGGATTGATGGTATTAAGTGGATTCCCAATGCCTGAATTGGTAACTGGATAGCCGTCAATAACGAAGAGTGGCTCATTGCCCCCAGAAATAGACCCAATACCACGAATCAATATGTTCGTATTGCCGCCTGGGGCACCATTGCTTTGCGAAATCTGCAAACCTGCTACTTGCCCTTGGAGTGCTTGGTCTAAGCCTGAAACAGGGATTTTTACCAAGTCCGCAGCGTTGACCGAAGCGATTGATCCGGTAAGGTCTTTCTTTTCTTGGGTGCCATAGCCTACCACGACTACTTCTCCCAATGTTTTTACATCTGGTTCCATAACCACATCAACAGCGGTCTGACTGCCCACAATTACTTCTTTGGTGAGGTAACCGACAAAAGAAAATAACACGACGGGATTGCTAGTGGAGCATCGTAGTTTATAAGCCCCATTTACATCGGTAATCGTGCCGTTACTGGTTCCTTTTTCTAGGACGGTAACGCCAACTAGCACTTCCCCTCTCTCATCAGTAATCTTGCCTTGTACGCTGCCAGATTGGGCGACGGCAGAGAAACAACACCAGCACAGGGCAAATAAGCTTAAAATGCTGTATATGAGTAATTTGTAGTTTTTTTTCATGGTTTTCATTTTCCGTTTATTTAAATTTATTCAATTATATTGAATTGTTGTTTTACAATGCAATAATAAAATGTTTTTTTGGTTTTTCAAAATTTTTGGCGAGATATTTTTTGTTTTGTTGAATGAAGAATTGAGTGATAGGAATTTCATCATGGCGATGATTGGCCAAAGTTGCTTGAGGAATAGCCGATTTAAGGATTCTGTTATTTTTACTTATCTAAATATTGGTTTTTTAGCCTTAAAATCTGTTTTGCTATTTTTTTTGTCAAAATCAAGTGGCCATAGTTAAGTAGGAGAAATGGGCGACAGCTTCAGTCAATTATGAACCAATTGGCGCGGCGATCCAGCCCAACCTCGGAGTTGGAAGCGATCCGTTCGCGCAGGAAGCTGGGAGATGCTTTATGGGTAGATATCGGAACTCAAAAACCGAGTTGTCTCCCAAAATCAGTTTGCAAAAACCATTATGTTTTTAGGAGACGCTCAAATACAAAATTGGCGAACTGGGCAAAGGCAAAAAACCCAATTCCCAATTCCCAATTATCAATACTACCCACTATCGGCGGCTCAAGGTTTGGCTTGTCGGCCAACTGTCAACGGGGAAATGGCAGGCGATTTTATTTGCCGGGGACTGGTGAATCGACCGCCAGATTGTGCCTGTACCAGGCTAGGGCCTTGGCCAGCCCCGTGCGGATGTCGTGCGTGGGGGCGTAGTCCAGCAGGCGGGCCGCCTTGCCCGTGTCGGCCAGCGAATACTTGATGTCCCCGGGCCGCTCCGGGCCGTGCACGGGGGCCAAGATGGCAAGGCGGGGGTCGTGGTCGGCCAGTAGTTCGCCCAGCAGTTGGCAGAGATCATTCAGGCTGATCCGTTCCCCGAGGGCAATGTTATACACTTGGCCAATCGCCGCCGGGTCGGTCACCAGGGCGGCCAATTGGTTGGCTTGGATCACATTTTGGATATAGGTGAAATCGCGGGCCTGGGCGCCATCACCAAAAATCACGGGAGCTTGGCCCCGCAGCAGGTTTTTGACAAAACGCGGGATCACGGCGGCATACTCTCCTTCGGGATTTTGCTTTTCCCCAAACACATTGAAATAGCGCAGGCCAATGCAGGCCAATCCGTGCAGTTGGCTATATACTTGGGCATACAACTCGTTGGTGGCCTTGGACACGGCGTAGGGCGAGAGCAGGTTGCCAGTGAGGTGCTCCACTTTGGGCGAGCCGGGGTAGTCCCCATACACCGACGAGCTGGAGGCATAGACGAACCGTTTGACCTTCGCGCCCTTGGCGGCATCGAGCATGTTGAGAAAGCCCGATACATTTACTTCATTGGTGGTGTGCGGGTCTTTGATCGAGCGGGGCACTGAGCCAAGTGCGGCTTGGTGGAGCACATAATCCACCCCATCGGCGGCTTTTTGGCAATCGGCCAGCCGCCGGATATCCCCCTCAATGAGCGTAAACCGGGCATTGGGCAAACAATCCGCCAAGTTTTCGCGCCGCCCGGTGGCGAAATTGTCCAGACAGACTACCTCGTTGTTTTGCGCGAGCAAGGCTTCACAGAGGTTGGCCCCGATGAAACCTGCCCCCCCCGTGACCAGCACCCGCGAATTTTCAATGCGCCGGGACACCATTACAGCCGGCCATGAACAAGTGAACGCTCCAAGAAGGCTTTGATGTCATAAACGGCGGTGTTGGGCTTGCAGTGGGCGGCAATGTCCAGATCCTTGAACTGGCGGTGCGACACGGCCAAGACAATGGCATCGTATTGGTCGGCAGGAGTGGCCAGCAGATCTAGGCCGTACTCATGGCGTACTTCATCGGCCGAAGCCCAAGGGTCATAGACACTCACGTTGGCCCCGAAATCGCGCAGTTCGTTGATCACATCGATCACCCGTGAATTGCGGATGTCGGGGCAATCTTCCTTGAAAGTAATGCCCAGCACCAAGATATTGGCCCCTTTGATGTTATGGTTGCGCTGGATCATGAGCTTGACCACTTTATTGGCCACATAAATGCCCATGTTGTCATTGATGCGCCGCCCGGCCAAGATCACTTGGGAGTGGTAGCCCAAACTTTCGGCTTTATAGGTCAAATAATAAGGATCCACGCCGATACAATGCCCCCCGACCAAGCCGGGCGCAAAGGGCAGGAAATTCCATTTGGTGCGCGCCGCCGTGAGCACTTCGGTGGTGTCAATGCCCATCCGGTCGAAGATCAGGGCAAGTTCATTGACAAAGGCAATGTTGAGGTCGCGCTGGGCATTTTCGATCACTTTGGAGGCCTCGGCCACTTTGATGGAAGAGGCCAAATGGGTGCCAGCATCGATAATGGTGGAGTACAGCTCGTTCACGAACCGGGCAGTTTCGGGCGTGCTGCCACTGACCACTTTCTTGATCTTGCGGATGGTATGTTCTTTGTCGCCGGGGTTGATGCGCTCGGGCGAATAACCGGCAAAAAAATCTTGGTTGAATTTCAGGCCGCTGAATTTTTCCAGTACGGGCACGCAATCCTCTTCGGTGCAGCCAGGATAGACCGTTGATTCATACACGACGATGTCGCCAACTTTGAGCACTTTGCCCACGGTTTCGCTGGCTTTGATCAACGGGGTCAGATCAGGTTTTTTGTGATCATCCACTGGGGTGGGCACGGTGACGATGTACACATTGGCCTCCCGGAGATCCTCGATATTGGTGGTAAATTTCAGTTGGGTAGCCGCTGCCAAATGCTCCGGGGTTACCTCCAGGGTGCTGTCGTGGCCCTGTCGGAGTTCTTCGATCCGCTGGGCTTTGATGTCAAATCCGATGACGGCATGTACTTTACTAAATTCCACGGCCAGTGGCATTCCCACGTAGCCCAGCCCAATGACGGCAATTTTTGTCATACTATTGAAAGAAGTCCGGTTAAAAAATTCGCGTGAAGTTACGTCATCTGGCCAATAATCAAAATTGAGCAGGGCCGACTCCGGCAATCAATGGGCCGTGCAGGCTATTTCGTAAGTCAAATGCCGGCAAATTTGTCCGCCAAACCCCATTTTCCAGTCGTGCAGTCCTTGGTTGAGCTGCCGCCCACCGTTGTAGGTGGAAATGCCGAAGCTGAACCAGCGGCAGGCCGGCGCATACTGATCCAGCAGTTGGGCAAACAGCCAGTCCAGCGCCCCCAATTCTTTGCCCAAGGGCGACGCGGCGATGTATTGGGCGTGGGCCACGGCGTGCCCGGCTTGACCGGTGGTGAAAACAACCGCCCCGGCCACGGTTTGCCCTTGGTGCAGTGCCACGTGCAAGCGGATGCACTGCGGGAAGCGATTGGCCAATTCGGCCATTTCCCCGTGGGTGTGCACTGGTGTCACTTGGTGCCTCGCCCACAAGTTGGGGGCGAGGAGGTGTTCCCAAAAACCCAAAAAGTCAAGGCTTGTTTCGGTGGAAACCCCAGCTTGGGCCGCTTTTTTGACGCTTCGCCGCCGCCGCTGCTGTAAATGGATCGGCTGGGCCAGATCCACCACGGTGTTCACGTCTTGGCGAACCAGCGCCGCGCCCACCTGCCCCAACATTGCCGCCTCGCCGTTTTCTTGATCAACGGCCCAATAGAAACTGGGCAGGGATTTATAGTGCACTTTATTGAATCCGCCATGTTGATAATAGGCCAGGATCAGGCGCAAAATGGTCAAACGATCCGGCGGGGCCAACTGTGGAGCCACCACCAGCCCGCCGTAGCTCAGGCCTTGGTGCGACCAGGTTTCAGTCCCCGATTCATTGGCCGGGAACACCGCCACCACTTCCCCCTCCGCATAGGCCAGCAGGGAGTGATCGGTGAAGCGGTGGGCGTGGTAGCCCATGAAATCGCGATGGAACAAGAACGTGGCATTTTCGGCTTGGGCAATGAACGCGTTCCAGGCTGGGGCCAAGCCAGCATCGTAGCGGCAGAGGCGCATGGCTAGCGAAGTTGGAAAAGGGGTTCCAATGCCTTTTGCCCACCGATGATCTGGGCGGCCAGCTCGCCCAGCGCTGGGCCGTGCTTATAGCCGTGGCCCGAGCCGCCGCCCAATAACCAACAATTGTCGGCTTCGGGGTGGGTGTCGAGGATAAAATTGCCATCGGGGGAGTTTTCGTAGGGGCACACCCGGTTCTCCACCAGCGGCGCATCTGCCAGGGCGGGGAACCGGTGGGCAATAAAAGCCCGCGCTTTGGCATATACTTCGGGGTTGATCACCCGCTGGCCCGAGGTGGGGTCAAAATGTTCACCGCGCTGATCCACCCCGATCTTGAAACCCCGGTGGGCATTGCCCGGGATGCCGTAGTAGAAATCGTGGCCGTCCAGATCGATCCACGCGGGCATGGCATCAAACCGGGCCGCGTGCGAAGCCGGGATCCCCAAATAATAGGCCTCCTGTTTGGTGCACGTGATTTGGTCGCCCAGCACCTCGGGAAACAATTGGCCCAGCCAAGGGCCGCAGGCAAACACGAAAGCATCGGCGGCCAAGCGTGCCCCATTCGAGAGCACCAGTTGGCCCAACCGCTGATGGGCAATGCGATCGGGCTTGGCCTGCGCGTGGACGTAGGCCCCGCCCTCGCGCACGAAGGCTGCTTGTACGGCTTGGCAACCTTCGCGGGCTTTGAGGTAGCCACCGTGCGGATCCAGCACCAAGTGATCGAGGTCGGCCACTTGTAGGTGCGGCCACCGCTGGGCTGCCTCCCGAGGTGAAAAATACTGATACGCCAAGCCGTGTTTTTGCATAAAGGGCAAAGAAGCGGCAATCATTTCGGGATGGGGGCCATAGCAAAACCAAAGCACGCCCGAAGGAAAAAACAGGGGCTGCTGCCATTGCCGTTGGTGGGTTTGCCATAGTTCCAGGGCGCGGACGTTGAGATCAAAATACATTTCGTTGGCCCCGTAGGTGGAGCGGATCACCCGGGTCTCGTCGCCCGAACTGGCCCGCGAGTTGCCCGGCCCCCAAGCATCAACCAATGTAACCTTGAACCCGGCCCGCAACAACCACAGGGCCGTCCAGCCGCCAAAGGCACCTGCTCCCACCACGGCCACGTGTGCGCCCGCATCAAGCAATGGTGCTTGGCGCGGCCGGGTGACGGCCCGGGCACTGGGTGGGGCAAAAGTGGCGAGTTCGTTCATGGACCGGGGTTGAAAGGAAGGTTGAAAACTGTTCAGGGTGCTTTTTTTGGTTGGCAATCATTACCTGTTGCAAGCCGCCCCCGTTTGAAGATTTTTTGGGGTGGAAAACTTCCCCTCCCGATGGTGGGGCAGATACAGGGGCCAATTTGCGGAGCAAAAATAAGATTTTTTCGGTGACCTGCTTCGGCAAGCCGCTACGAAGGCCAACAACTCCTTAATGAAAACTTAAACTAGGTAAAGCCGCCATTAAAAGTCGGTTTTTCCGGCCACTGCTTCTACCTTTGGTAAATGAAACAGGGCACTTATAAACAGATCGTCATCCTCATGCTGTTTTCGGCGGGCTTGATGCTGGGTTTTCAGGTGGGCCACCTCAATCGGCAGCATGTGCGCAATGCCGATGCCTTTGACGATAATGTGCGGCGGGCAGTCACCAGTGTGCGGGATACCTTGCTCGGGGAGCTTTCGCACGTGTCGTCCATGATCGATTTCAGCACTTACGACACCATGTATGTCAACCCCGATTCTACCTTTGTCTTCATGGTTGCCCAATCGGTCCAAAAATACCCCTTGATGCCGTTTCAACCAGATACCCTTTTGCCCAAGGTCAGGCTACAACAGGTCCTCCGTTTCAAGGAAGAACTGGAGGCCTCGCGCCAGCGGAAGCACCCAGATTTGCAAGAGTTTTACATTTTTCGTGCTATCCAGGCTTGTCTCCCCTGTGAGCGCGACCAGCGAAGCGTGGCGCAATTGTTCCCCCTCGATTCCCTGATCCGCCACCAGCTAAAGGACAAAAAAATGGAGACCCAAGTGCAGATAGCCTTCTATGACAAGGCCAAAAAAGCGTATACCCTGTTGGCCAAGGGCGACAATCAATCGGCATTGGACAGCACCCGCTACCAATTTGATGTACTGGGCCAAGAACAAGTCCGCCTGTATTTCCCCCATCGGCAGCGCGCCTTGATCCAGTTGCTGGTGCTGCCCGGCCTCGGTTCGTTGGTGCTGATCGGCATCCCACTGATCAGTTTTTGGCTGGCCCTGCGGCTGATCCTGCGGCAGAAAAAGCTATCCGAACTCAAGAGCGATTTTATCAATAATGTCACCCACGAATTCAAAACGCCCATTGCCACCATCGCTTTTGCCGTGGCCAATGTGGAAAACGAGCTAGTGATCCACCATCCGGAGTCGATCAGGCAGTTTACCAAAGTGATCAAAGAGGAGAATAAGCGGCTCAACTTGCAGGTGGAGCAAGTATTGCAAGCCGCCCTGCTGGACGGCAAAGCAATGGAGATGAAGCAAGAACCCATAAATATACATTTGCTGATCAATGAACTAGCCGATGCCTATGAGCTAAAACTGAGCAACCGGGGCCACCTTGCCCGCAAGCTCAATGCGGCCCGGGCTTTGGCCACGGGCGATCTTTTCCACCTGTCCAATGTGTTGTCGAACTTGCTGGACAATGCAATCAAATACACCCGGGAAACCGCCCAAATCACCATCAGTACCGAGAACCACGGCAATGGGATCTGGATCCGGGTGGCCGACCGGGGCATTGGGATCAGCAAAGAAAACCAAGCCCACGTTTTTGAAAAATTTTACCGTGTTCCCAGCGGCAATGTCCATAATGTGAAAGGTTTTGGCTTGGGGTTGAGTTATGTCAAGGACATTGTTGAGCAGCACCGGGGCCATGTAGGCGTGCAAAGCCGACTGGGCCAGGGCAGTGTTTTTTCCATTTTTTTGCCTTTCGGGGCAAGCTAAACCGCGATCAATTTGAAAAATCAACTGCCCCACCTGCTCATTGCCGAAGACGATGCCAATTTTGGGATGATGCTCAAGATCTACCTGCAAATGCACGATTTGCAGATCACGCTTTGCGAAAACGGGCCCCTGGCAGTGCAAGCTTTCCAAGCGCAATCATTTGATCTTTGCATCTTGGACGTGATGATGCCACACCTTGACGGGTTCAGCGTCGCCGAAGTCATTGCCAAGAGCGGGAGCGCGACCCCCTTTGTGTTTTTGACGGCCAAAGCCCTCAAAGAAGATCAGATCAAAGGCTACCAACTGGGGGCTGCCGACTATTTGATCAAGCCATTTGACCCCGAAATTTTATTGTTCAAGATCAACCTGTTATTGCAAAAGCGTGAGGTACACGGCAAGGGCAATAAAGCGCTCCAAATTGGCAACTACGTGTTTGATTACGAAAAACGGAACTTGCGCCTCGGCCCCCACATCGAGAAGCTCAGCCCCAAAGAAGCCGAACTGCTCAAACTGTTGGGCGAACGGCAGGGCGAGCTGCTGCTCCACGAGGAGGCACTGCTGAAGATATGGCAAAATGATGATTACTTCACCAAACAGAGCATGAACGTGTTCATCACCAAACTGCGCAAATACTTGGCCCATGACCCGGAAAATCGGATCGAGATCGCCAACCTGCATGGCAAAGGCTTTGTGCTGGGGGTGGAGAAGCGGTGAGAGGGGGCGGCCAATAATGCTCCATCATAATTGGTTTTTGACCAATTGGACGCGCAAATCATTGAAAATCAACTCAATCAATTACGAAAATCAGTCTAATCTTGATACAGAAGGCTCGCTGGCGAATTAAAAACTGGACGGTAGGTTTTAATTTTTGTCGAGTTCAATGCGACATTCCTGCGCATCTTTTTCAACCCGCCAACGGCAGCACCTTGAGCATAATCCCATCCACTATTCTGGCCGGCCGAATATCCCGCTTCAATATAGAAAATTGTTTTTGATTTTGTATAAATTTTTAAGCACCTTTGATCGCTTAAAAAAGAATACCGAAGCCGTTCAACCGCTTTTCCAGCTACCAGTTATGAAAATACCACTCGTTTTGCTTTTTGCTTTCCTCTGCGCAATCCCGGCCCGATCGCAAGAAATGATCGATCCCCAAAAAATTGACATTGTTCGGGATCGCTGGGGAGTGCCCCATATCTTTGCCAAAACCGACGCGGAAGTGGCCTATGGGCTGGCCTACGCCCACGCGGAAGACGATTTTAAGACTATCCAAACCTCGTTTATCGCCGCTAAGCGGATGTTGGGCCGCCTCAATGGAAAATCGGGCGCAACCATCGACTATGTTGGCTGGCTGATCCGGGCACGCGAACTGGTGGCCGCCAAATACGCCACCGACATCTCCCCGGCCTACCGGGCCGTACTGACTGGATACTGCGCCGGGTTCAATGCCTACGCCCGCACCCACCCGGGCGAGGTGCTGCTCAAACGGCTCTTCCCCATTGTCCCGGAGGACATCTTGGCGTTTTCGGTGCTCCAACTCTTTATTGCCTGCGGGGGCGATACTGCGCTGGCCGCCATTTTTGGGGGGACAGTCCCCGCGCTGCCACAGTTTCAGCCCGGCGGATCCAATGCCTACGCTTTCAACTCGCGGGCCACCGCCGATGGATCGGTGATGCTGGCCATCAACTCGCACCAGCCGCTGGATGGCCCCGTGTCGTGGTACGAAGCCCACTTGTGCAGCGAGGAAGGCTGGAACATCTTGGGGGCATTGTTCCCCGGTTCCCCCAGTATTTTGCTGGGCTGCAACGAATATTTGGGCTGGGGGCACACGGTCAACAACCCCGACAAATTGGATGTTTTCCAGCTCAAGATCAATCCCAAAAACAAGTTGCAATACGAAATGGATGGCCGCTGGGTAAATTTGGAGGTGAGCAAAGCCCGGCTAAGGATAAAAGGAGTACCCATCGGCATTGGCCGCAAGGTGTACTGGAGCCAATACGGCCCCACGGCCATTACCAAAAAAGGCACGTTTTCGGTGCGCACGGCCCCCCTGTTCGACATCCGGGCACTGGAACAGTGGTACAAGATGAACAAGGCCCGCAATTTCAGCGAGTTTTACCGCGCCCTCAAAATGGAGGCCATGCCGGGCTACAACACGATTTATGGCGACAAATACGACACGATTTTTTACATTAGCAACGGCCGCCTGCCGCTGCGCCCGGGCAGTTTCAATTGGCGGCGCACCGTGCCCGGCAACCTATCGCAAACCCGCTGGACGCAGTACCACCCGCTAGAGCAGTTGCCCCAGCAGTTGAACCCAGCCTCGGGCTACCTGTTCAACAGCAACCACTCACCATTTAATGCCAGTGCCCCAGCCGACAACCTCAAGGCCACTGCCTACGACCCTGCCATGGGCTTCGAAACCCACGACAACAACCGCAGCCGCCGGTTCATGGAGTTGATCGGTCAAGCCCCCAAGCTCACCTACGAAGATTTCAAACGGATCAAATATGATCGGACGCTCCCCAAGCAACTGGCTTACAATATCAACCCCGATACGCTTTTTGTCCTGCCAGCCGGCGAGTTCCCCGCCTTGGCCCCGTTGATCGCTACGCTTAGAAGCTGGGATAAGACGGCCAACGCCAGCAGTCAAGGGGCGGCCATTTTTGCCATGGCCTATTATTACGTAGCTGACCGCAGCCAAAAGGATTGGGCGGGGACGCGCAAGCTCACCAAGGCCCAGTGTGTGGCGGTATATGAGCACATAGCACAGTACCAGCAAACCCACTTTGGCAAAACTGGGGTGACGCTGGGCGAATACCAACAACTGGTGCGGGGAACCAAGGCAATCCCCCTGCCCGGCCTGCCCGATGTGATAGCTTCCATGGAGGCCGAACCGCACCAAAATGGCCGCGTGAAAGGCCGGCAGGGCGAATCGTACATTGAACTGGTGCGCTTCACCCAAAATGGTCCCCAGATCGAGACCATCAACACCTATGGGGCCTCCAACCGGCCCGACAGCCCCCACTATGCCGACCAGATGGAATGGTTCACCAGCCAAAAAACCAAGAAAATGACCCTGAACAAAGCCGAGGTCTATCAAAACGCCGAACGCATTTATCACCCCCAATAGGTTGGTCAAGGCCTGACTTTTTTCTGATCCGTTGTCCTACTTGGGCGTTACCTCCAGAGCTTCCGCACCCAAATGACAACTTATTGATTATTAATAGATTATAGATTCGTTTTTTAACTAATTAATGGCGGTAATTTATTTGTAATCAAGTATTTACAATTTTTGGTGCGGCAGACGTACTTTACCCCCTTTTTTGCTTACCTTTACTAAACCTCAATAGTTTAGTAAAGGTATTGCTGCACCCAAGAGGGGTCCCCTGCTTTCCATCGATCTTTAATTTTTTCTGGTCTGGTGTCATACTTTGGGGTGGCCGGGCCTTTTATCATCGAACACAAACAAAACCGACCAACATGAAAGCTACCAAATACATACTCGTTTACTTGATGCCGTTTTTTATGGGACTTTCCATTGCTTGCTTCAAGTCTTGTCAGCAAGCCCCCAAAATGAGCAAAACAGAGCAAGTTTCTTTGATCAAAATGTCCATCGCGGTGCAAGCCCCGGTTCGCTAATCAGCCAATAATTGGTAATGGTGGGCCGAAAACCCGCCCAGAGTATAAAAATGGATATAAGTTTGCCTACCTTGTTGCCATATCCATTTATTGCCCATGTCTGCTTATTACCTCTACGGCATTACGCCCGCCCAGCCCGAAACCGCCCTTGGCCCAGTGGGGCTAGGCAACAGTGAAGTTTCCTATGCCACTTTTGGCCCCTTGTCCGTTGCCCTGAGTTCCCAAGAGTTGGAGGGCCGCGTGCCCAACTCCCGCGACAATATGCTGGCCCACCAGCGCACGATCGAGAAGATCATGGAAAGTACCACCGTATTGCCCGTTGCTTTCGGCACCGTAGTGGCTGATTTGGCGGCAGTGGAAAAATACCTCAGCGACCAATCCGCCACGTACTTGGCCACCCTGCAACGGATCGAGGGCAAAGTGGAACTGGGCCTCAAAGGGCTTTGGGCCGATCTGCCCGCCATTTTTGCCCAAGTGTCAGAACAAGATCCCCAAGTGAGTGCCGCCAAACGCGAGGCCCTGGCCGCCCAAGCCCAAGGTGGCAACGTGCAGCCCTACCTGATCGAAGTGGGCAAACTGGTGGGGGAAGCCTTGCAAGCCCGCAAAGAAGCCGAGGCCGAATCAGTGGTGGAAACCCTCAAGGGCGGGGCCATCGATTTCCGGCTGAACAAGACCCTGACCGATGCCATGTTTATCAATGCCGCGTTTTTGGTGGAAAAATCCCAAGAGGCCGCTTTCGATGCAAAGGTCAACGATCTGGCCGCGGCCATGCCCCATGTCAAGTTCAAGTACGTTGGCCCGCTGGCCCCGCATAATTTTATCCAACACCCGGCCGAATAGTTGGTCGGATGGATCCTTGGCTGGCTGGGCCGTAATGGATCCAGCGCTCTGGATCGGCCCAAAACAAGCGGCGGTTCAGAACCAATCACCAACTGGGATCATTCGTTTTTCGGGAACAAACAGCGCCCACGCGGTTTTACCGTTCAAAAATACCTAGCTTTGTCCATACTGCCGATCAACCCATTGCCATGCACCAGCCCAACACTGCCAAACTAGCCGACATCTTGGATCGTGTCCTGGCCAAGGGGGTTGCCGTCACGGGCGATGTGACGCTGTCGGTGGCCGACGTGGATCTGGTGTACTTGGGCCTGCGGCTGATGCTCTCGTCAGTGGGCACCCTCGAGCGGGAAGCAGGGGCCACCACCATCACCTACCCCCTTTTGACCCCCACCGAAGAACCTGGCCAGCGGCCTTCGCAACAATTACAGGGCCAAGGGCTGGATCGGGCGGCGGCCTTGGCCCCATTGGCCGATCAGCGGATCAATGCCGATCCGGAAAATGCCTCCAAAAGCTTGGTGCAGTTGGTGCTCACCATTACCAACCTGCTCCGCGAACTGATGGAGAAGCAGGCCATGCGCCGGGTGGATTCCGGCCAGCTCACCGATGCCCAAGTGGAGCGGCTGGGCACTACTTTCATGCTCTTGGAGCAGCGGATGCAGGATCTCAAAGACTATTTTGGCCTCCAAGACCGGGATTTGGATCTGGGTCTGCCCATCGGCGATCTGTAGGCCGCAAGCTCCTAAGTATTTCCACTTAGTTAGTTTACAGTGGTTCTACCAATTCATTTTGAGTGCCTTGTGTTATTTCCCGCCCCGATCGACTGACCTACTTTTGTGCTCATCCAAGGCTATCCTCAACCAGCATTTTGCGTGGGAACGAGATAAGCTTTGCCAGCCCAACGTCAGTGCGATCTTATGAATAAACGCGACCAGCTTCTTGTGCTCAACATCTTGGATTACTTGGCCATTGACGGGGAAAATCCCGCCTTGGGGGCGCAGGCCACTAGGCAGTTTAGGCAACTCATTATTGGGCCGTCAGAGACATTGGAACCCCAACTATCGATTGGTCAATCTGAATTGGCGGAAGAAAACCAAGCCTTGAAAGCCCAAGTCCACCAGCTCGAACAGCAGCTCAAAGTGGTGACCCAGCAAAGTGTCAACCATCAAGAGGCATTTGAGGCCCAGCGAGACATGGTGCAGATGACAGTCGATTACATGAGCGATTTGTTGGCCAACACCAATGGCGAGAAATTGAGGCTAGAAGACTATTTGGGCAAAATACGCCGCCAAGATAGAATCCTCCAAGAACAGGTCGAGTCCTACATCCAGATGTTCCAGATGACGATCGATTACATGGATCGGCAGTCTAAGGCAATGGAGGAGGAAGTGGCCACCTTGCGCCAAAGCCATCAAGTGGCCCAGAACGATGAGATGGCCGCCTTGCGCAACCAAGTCCAGCTATCCCGGGATGCCATGAGCGTGGCCAGTGCCTCGCAGGCCCATTTCAACCCGCTGGCCAAGCTCAAATCAATGTTTGCCGATGCGCTCTATGTGGCGCACCCGGAATTTACCAACGGCAATGTGTTCTGTGTGACCGAAAAGCTGGGGATTATTTATTTGGCCATGGTCAAAACCTCTTACACTGGCCTGCACGGTGAAACGTTTGCCATGATCTCCAATTTTTATTTGCAAAACATCATCTCGAACCAAAAATACATCAACTCATCGCGCTTGATCGAGAAGTACAGCGAATTTGTGGCCTCGATGAGCGAACACACCCAAGCCATTAGCCCGGCCGACATCCAAGTGGCCGTGTGCTTGGTCGATAACCAAAATTGCGAAGTAGAATTCTCCACCACTGGTTTCCCGATCTATACCCTCGGCAATGGAGCCATTAGTGAGTACTATGGCGGGCTGGTCGGGTCGGGCACCACCAACCTGTCGCAGCCCGGTAATTATAAGGTAAAGAAGCTCCACCTGCGCAAGGGCAGCTACCTAGTGCTCTCGTCCGAAAGCTTGGATGCCCGCTACGTTGCCTCGCAGGGCAACGAGGTCCGGGAACTTGGCCAAGTGTTACTGGAGGCGTGCATGGGGCCAGGGAATGCCCAGCCAGCCGGATTGATTGATTTCCTGAACCAGTATCAATTGGAAAAGCTCAACAGCAGTGATTTATTAATTACTGGAGTTAAGTTTTAAGCTTATTTAGTCAGGTATATCGTTTTCTAAAATTATTTATTCTCTTTTTTGCCTACACACAAGATGACACCGGCGGACACTCAATTATTGGAAGATCAGTTTACCGAGCGCTACGAAGATGCGAATTGCCGGCTTTTTACCAGCAATGAAGGCGACATCGTGCTGGCCGAGATCCTACTGCCCTACGTGCCCATTGAGGGCTTTATGACCCTGCTCAAGCAAGTGACCCGTTTGGTGGAGTTTTATGGTGGCCAAAAATTTGTTTTTGATCAGCGCAAATTGATGGCTTTTCACCAACCTACCGCTGAGTGGTACGATGTGGAATGGAAAAAAGAGATGTACCACAAGTTTGGCTTGGTCAACCACCGCCAACTTTTCTCGGACGAGCCTTGGTTCCAGAAGTGCGTGGAAGCTGGGCAGGCCCAAATCCGCAAAAACTTCCCCAATGCCATCGTGCACATCATGGAAGTGCGGACCTGCCAAACCCTTGGAGATGCCATCAGCAGTTGATCGATGGAATAGCCCATCTGGGCAGAGTGAACCAATCTCACGATTTCAATTGAAGCAGAACTAAAATTAGATGATCCAATGAACATCATCAACGACCAAAAGACGAACCGGTTTCTCATCCTATTCTCGCTCTACATCGCCTCCAATGCCGACTATGAGCACGCGATCAATCTCGAACTGCTGGCCCAGAACCGGGGGCTGGGCAATGCTGCGTTGCGCAAGATCTTCCGCTATTTGGTGGAGGAGCGCTTCATCGAGCCCCGCGAGGAAGGCGGCACCGAATTTCATGCCGTGCTCACCCACAAGGGCGTGAAAGCAGTGGAAGAAGTCTTTCTGGACAACCAAAAGCAGACGTACTATTTCCCTGCCTATAAAGAAATGAAGAACAAAGGCAAATAAAACCCCGCTGGCCGGGCAAAAGACTTTTTATTTTTATTCAATTATCTGTAACCACTAATTTTTAATACGATGCAAGGTTTAATCAAACAGCGCAAATCTGAGCGCTTCACCCTATTGTACATTCTTTACCGCAAGTCTAGCGCAAGCTCCGATTACGCCACCAACCTCCGTGACCTAGCCAACAACGAAGGCATGGGCTACAAATCCTTCAAAGCCGCCTTTGACTACTTGACCAAAGAGGGTTTGGTGAAAATGCGCACCAATTCGGACGATCCCGAGCATTTCTATTATGGCTGCATCACCGACGACGGCATCCATGCCGTTGAGGAAACCTTCCGGGATGAAAATATGGAGACTACCTACTTCCCGCCCTTCCGCGAGATGATGATGTAGGGAGCTTTGCCTCTCCCACGGCAACGTAAATGTCCAAAATAAAGTAGTAATTTATTGTCCCCAGGCGGCCTCAAACCGCCCCGGGGCAACCATTTGGGTCAATGAATCAAACTAAAATGACCGAACGCGACTTACAGTTGATCAGGAACATCGTAAAGTTACTTTCCGATGTGCCCGAAACCACCGCTGGAACGAATTGGCCCGCCCCGGCGGAACAGTTGATTCCTGCTGCCCTGCCCGACTTTCGTTTTTCTATGGCTGAAATTGGTACTGGAGCGGCCGATCAGCCCGAGCTGGGGATGACAGTTGAGGATCGGCAAGTGATCGAACTGGAAGCCCAACTGGCCCAAACCAAGCTTGATCTGGCCGGGCTGCAAAAAGAGCACAAGTCCCTATTGCTGCAGTGTGAAGGCCTGCGCGAAGAATCCGAGTCGATGCGGGCCATGTTTGCGATGACCTATGAGTTCATTCAGCAGGCTAACCCAGCCGCTGATTTGGCCGAAATGGTGACTAGCCTGCGCACTTTGCGCGAGCAGTTCTTCTTCCCGCAAGATAAATTGGCAGCATTGCTGCCTGGCACCCTGTTCTTGGCCCAAGCCTCGCCCGATGCCCCGGACGGTGTAGCGACTTACCTGATCGAGAAGTTTGGCATCCCGCATCTGGTCGTGGTCACCAATCCTTTTACGGGCATTCAAGCGGCCATTTTTAATGTCCTCACCGGGTTTGCGCTCCAACAGATAGTGGCTACCCGCCGCTATGTCAACTCCTCGGAGCTGATAGACGAGTTCCAGCAGTTTGTTCAGACTGCCTTTAGCCATTTGGAGCATCCAGTTGAGGCTTGTGCGGTCATCGTGGATGGGCAAAACCGCGAACTGGAGTTTTCCAGCACGGGAGCCGCTTTGTTTACCCGCTCGGGTGGTCAGATCGACCAATATACGGGAGGCTCACCGGTTGGGATGGATCGGGCCAGCGACAAATATATCATCCATCGGTTGGCGCTCCGGCCCGGTAGCAGTGCTTTTTTTGGCCTGCCCCTCAAACCGGACATGCTTGGGCAATGGTTGCGCGGGTTGGCCACTGGCGCAAACTTGGCCCAGCAATTGACCTACTTTGGCCAAGAGGCACAGCCCACCAACAGTGGCTTAGTTTTTATCGGTTTGAATTTTTAATCAAGACCTAACACTTATTTATCATGATGACACCGGCAGATTTGGCGATTTTAGAAGAGCGGTTCACCGAGCGGCACGCAGACCAAACCGGAAGGCTCTACACCGGCAACGACAGCAACATCATTATCTGTGAATTGTTGCAGCCTTACACGCCCATTGAGGATTTTATGAACATCCTCAAGCAGCAGTCGCGGCTCATTGAAATGTACGGATGTAACAAATTCATTTTTGACAAGCGCGCAATCCGTGGTTTCCACCAGCCCACTATGGAATGGTACTACCTCACTTGGAAAGTGGAGATGTACCGCAAGTTCGGTTTGGAGCGCCACCGCAAATTGTTCACCGATGAGGCTTGGTTTCTCAAGTGCATCGAAGCGGGCCGGGCCGAAATCCGCCGCAAAGATCCTGGGTCCATTGTCCACACCTTCGACATTCAGGTCTGCAAGACCCTGACCGATGCAGTCAGTCAGTAAGTTGAACCAATGGGCTGGCTTCCATCCAGTTTAGGGGACAGATTCGCACCATTCACCGAACCAATCAAGAACATTGAGCTAGTCGCAGTCATGGAAAATATTTTTCAAAACCGGATCAACCGTTTCAACCTGCTGTTGGCAGTTTACAACGCCACCGATGCATCTTACGAGCAGGCGGTCAATGTGTACACGCTGGCCACCAATGTGGGGCTTAGCGGGGCGCAGTGCCGCAGAGTATTTGCTTATTTGCTGGAAGAAGGCCTGCTCCGGGCCAATGAAAATGGCGGCGAGTTTTTTGCCAATTTCACCCACAAAGGAACCAAGGCAGTTGAAGAGGTTTTTATTGACCAATACCAAGCCACCTACTACTTTCCCGCCTACCGGGAAATGAGGAGCTAGGCCACGCACCACCATGAGCGAACGCGAAACCATAACCTCGTTAAGACAGCAGGTCAATGAGTTCCGCTTGTCCGAGGCGGCCCTCGCGCAGTTGGAAACCCTGCTGTCTGCCAGTTTTGAAGCGCCGCTCCGGCCCCAAGAGCTCGCTGCGTTTGCCAGTATGGTGGCGGGTGAGGCGGCCCGCGCCCTGGGCGCACTGCACGGGGCATTCTTCTTGGCCGAGCGCGGCACTGCGCGCCTCATTGCAGTGTTTGGCTCCGAAATGCCCGCTGCCACTGTGAGGTTTGCCCCGGGCGAAGGCTTGACCGGGCAAGCGATCCAAGCCCAAGAACTCCTCCTTTTTGACAATATTCCCCTGCCCGTAGGTTCCTCCTTGGGCAAAGTGACCGCCAATTGCTATTTGGCAGTCAGTCCACTCCTATTTGGTGGTGAACTTTATGGGGTGATCGAGTTGGCCTCCATTGATCCTTTCCAACCGTTTGAGATTCAGTTGCTGGAAAAAATGAGCCGCAAAGTGGCATTTTTCCTGCACCTGCGCCGACAGTTTCAGCAGGTTCAAGAAGCCCACCGCACCCAGGAAGCCGGGGTGTCGCCCCAAAATGCGCGCGAGTCCGCCGCCACTCAAGCTGACCGCTCGCAAGTGGTGGTCGAAATGGTGGCCGGCCAACCCTTGGCTCCCCCCGAAAACCTGGCCCGCTACCAAGAACTGAACGTACAGAACCGGGAATTACAGGTCAAGGCTGCCGATCTTCAAGAGAAACTCAACGTGGCCCACCGGATCATCCGCAATTATGAGCAGGAACGCCAAGGCCAGCCCGAGCTGTTTTCTTTTGAGGACATCTTTGCCCAAGCAATGGCCAGCGCGACGGCCAGTTATGAGGAGCGGCTAGCGGTTGCAAAAGACGAACTGAGTGCGGCCCAGCAAGAGATAATGGGCTTGACCGAACAACTCGGGGCATTCACGGCCCAACTGACAGCGGAAGCGCAAACCGCCCAAGCCGCATCGTTGAAGGCTGATGGTTTGGCCAGAGCAATGGTGAATGCCCAGGCCAACTTGGCCTCCATTGAACAAAAACTGGCTGAGGTACAAGTGGCCCTCACTGAGGGACGGGTGCGCGAGGCGGAGTTGTCTGGCCAACTGCTCAAGGTTGAGGCCGAACGGTCCGAACTGGCTGAGCAACTACGGCAAACCGAACTGGCCCGGCAAGTTGCCGAACTGGCGGCCGAATCGGCTGGTCGAGAAACGAGCGAAGCTAATTCCACCCGCCAAACCTTGGTGTTGGAAAACAAAGCCTTGGGCGAACAATTCGTGATCGCCCAGCAGGCCAGTACTGCCCTTGAATTTTCTTTGGGGGAAGTGCAACGGTCAATGGCCAGCCAAACCGCTGACTTGGCTACTCAACTGGCGAACGCCCAGGCCCAAGTAGCAACTTTGCAAGATGCCCCGGGCAATGCCCACCAAGACTTGGAACTGGAAATAGCCGATTTGCAAAACCAATTGGCATCGGTTCACCAGCAGGTGTTGTCCCTGACCGCAGAACTGGCCGAAGCCATTCGGGCGCTGGATGATCGCTTGGCCCGAGCCAATAAAATGGAGCAGCAGCATTCGGCCCAAGCTACCGTTGAGATGACCGAAGTGATGGCTCAACTGGCCAATGCCGATACCAAGTATCAAGCCCAACAAATGGCGATCGAGCAGTTGACCAATATCGCGCAGGACTACGAGGCCCAACTTAAGCAGGCCCACCAAGCGATGCTGGCCAAACAGCGCGACTTGGAAATGATGACCGAAAAATTGGCCGGCAAAGAGACCTTGCCCACCAAAACTGAACAGTTCCAAGCCGAAATGGCGGCCAGTTTGGAAGCAGTCCGCGAAATGTTGCTCCGCAAAGAGGAGGAACTGCTGGCCCTCCGCCAATCCAAGTCGGCCAATGGATCGACCACCGCCAATCAACGCGCCGAACTGGCACGCTGGGAGCAAGCAGTAACGGGGCTAGTGGCCGAGTTGCAGGCCAAGGACAGCCAACTGGGCACGCTGGGCCACGCCCTCGCCGATCGGGATCGCACCTTGGCCGATGCCACCGGATTGGCCTCCGAATACAGTTACCAGCTCAATCTTGCCCGTGAGGAGATCCGTCGCCTCAGGGCGGAAGTGGAAGATTTGTCCCGTGAACTGAGCCGCCGTTAAGATAACTTGGCAAAAACACGAGTCGCTAAACTTTTGAAAGTCAAGGGGCTGGTACAAAGCACAATCTTTTGGTTTTGGATTCGTATTGGGGGGCGCTGCCAACAGGGCTAGCCATTGTCGGAAAGTCCAGGCCATCAAGGCCAGGCAACCAACGGTGTCGCCGGTTTTCACCAACACACCAGTTTTTGCCACTTTCGTCCTAAAGTTTGGCCTCGTTGCGCAATTCTTGGATCTGGGCGAGCGATAAGCCCGTTAACTCGACAATAAAGTCGTTGTCAAATCCTTTGTTGAGCGCAGTCCTCGCAATTTCAATTTTACTGTTCTGTCCAGCTTCAGCGGCGGCCCTTTCGCTCTCGGCTAGGGCTTTCGCGGCCTCGGCAAGGGCTCTTTGGGTTTCAGTGGCGGCCTTTTCGCTCTCGGTCAGGGCCTTCTCGGTCTCGGCCAAAGCTCTTTGGGTTTCAGCAGCAGCCCTTTCGGTCTCGGTCAGGGCTTTCTCGGCCTCGGCAAGGGCTCTTTGGGTTTCAGCGGCGGCCTTCTCGGTCTCGGCAAGGGCTTTTTGGGTCGCCACCAGCGCCTTTTCGGTTTCAATGGCGGTTTTCTCGGCAGCTTCCATTTTGTCCGTCATCTCCTGGATCCTTGAAATTTCGTCCAGCCAAAACTTTTGTTGGGATTCGTAATACTGTCTTTCCTTTTCGTCAAAATACATGACATCGAGTTTGGCACTGGCTTTTTTGATTTCTTTGACCTGGGCTAGTTCTTTGGGCAGTGTGCCGTTGGTGTAATGGTAGGCGTTGTTGAGGAAAGCAATCCATCGTTCAAGGGCGGTCTGGACGAACGCCAGGCCGACGTCAAATTTGTCCATCTCCACAAAATACAAATCCAAATAGTCCAGATCGGCGTGGGTCTCGTTGTTTTCCCGATCTTTGAGCATGTAGCAGCGGTGGTACTTGCCATCTTCAAAAAAGACAAAATCCATCAGGCTGATCACGATGCACTTGCGCAAATCCGAATAGCCCCTCCTGTTTTTTAGATCGCGCTCCTCCTCGGTGAGATAGTCCAACTGGGCGCCAAACATCTTGGCCCAGTAGTACAAAGTTCGTTTTCCGTAGAACCCCGTCCCCTTGATCTGCATTTCTATGTCGTACAGCACCCCGTTTTCGTCCTGGGCCTTGATGTCCAAAATGGAGAGTTTGCCTTCCGCATAGTCAGAAACGTTGTAGGTATTTTTAAGGGAAAGTTCGGCGATCTGCTGATGCTGGGGCAAAATGGCGTTGACCAGCGACATCAGGATGTCCTGGTTTTCCTCCGATCCAAACAGCTTTTTGAAGACCAAATCTATTTTGGGGTTGACTCTGCTCATGGTTCTGATTTTTGGGTAAAGGTACAAACATTCACTAAAATATTTTGCACAAAGGCGATTCCTAAATCATGATCAAGCAGTTAGTCTGGTTTCCGTAAATAATATACCGCACGATTGCTCCACTGGCCAACGACCCACAACAGCGACAAAAGTCAATTGGGCGGGCCCAAGTGTTTTCCTTCAAAAAATCAGCCTCCCAGATTTGAAAAATCCGGGAGGCTGATTGACACTTTATTAATTGCCGAGCTTAAGGGTTGGCATTGTCCCAGTTTACTTCTTGTACCGGGCGTTCGAGTTGCTCCAGTACGCGCATCCCAGCGACGGGAAGGACTATTTCGGCAAGTTTGCCGTAGCGGCGCATATCGACCCAGCGGTGGCCTTCATACCACAACGAGTAGAGGCGCTCTTTCAGGATGGCGTTGATCAAGGCATCGCGCGTAGTGGCCCCGCTGTAGTTGGGCAGGCCCGCCGCAGTGCGGATCACGTTGATCAGCCGGACGGCATCGGCGGTGCGGCCGCGTTGCGCAGCTATCTCTGCCGCGATCAACACTAATTCTTCGTTGCGCAAAATGGCCACTGGCGTAGTTCCGGTGGTGTAGATGTTGGACAGGAACCGGGTGCTGTACGTAACCCCCGAGGTGTAGGTGAGCGAAGGGGTGACCGCGGTCACTTTGCCCAAACGGCGATCGCCAGGCTCAATGTCTTCCATGATCCGCTGGACGGCCACAATCCGTGAGGAGGTAGTGTTCAACAGGGGATTGGCAAAATCGGGCGAACTGGGGCTAAAAGTGTGCTGGGGGCCAGCATTCAAGTCACCACTTTCGTTAAAGTACGTTTGTGGCAACAAAGCTTCGGCCTTGGCCCAGTCTTGCTGGTAGATAGCTACCCGCAAAGCAACGGCCCGGTTGAAGCGCTTGAAGGAGGCGGGGGTATTGAAAGCAGCAAAACCGCTGGGCATGACGAACGGGAAAGCCGCACCTGCGGCATCCAGTTGGGTTGCGCCTTCGTCCAGAAAGGCGGCAATCCCCTTGAGTGATTCTTCGAGCGAAGCGGCTTTGCTCGGCTTGAAAGGATCCAGCACATTGAGCCGCACACCATTTTTGTACTGCACGTTCAGTTGATAGAGGTAGGCCAAACCTTTAAAAGTATTGGCCAAGCCCTTGTACGCGCTCTTTTCGGTGGCGGTCACGGAGCTGGTCTGATCTACGGAGGCAATCAGAATGTTCGCTTGGCGGATCGGTAGCCCAAACGCGGTGGTGGCCCCGTTGTAGAAGGCCGAGTTGTCAATGGGCCGCAACCCGTTCAGTTCGGTCATCCAGCGCGATTCGGTGGTATTGAAGTTGAACAGTTCCTTGCCCACCGTGCCCACCACGAGCAAATAGGTGGCCAGGCCGTTCCGGGCCAAGCTGATCTGGCCCACGGCCAAGTTGTTGAGCTGCCCCTTGGAGGCATTGGCGGCCACACTGCCCAAGCTGGGGTTATTGGGGTCAATCACGGTCTCGAGTTTGCTGCAACCACCAAAAGCTAGCAGACCAAACGTGAGGAAAAAGATTTTTGCAAATATATTTTTCATATTATGAA
The DNA here is from genome assembly GCA_038209965.1 of Cytophagales bacterium. GTDB lineage: Bacteria > Bacteroidota > Bacteroidia > Cytophagales > Thermoflexibacteraceae > JALONO01. The sequence continues at coordinate 39,088 of JBBQXF010000017.1, forward strand.
TAATTTAGAGCAATGGGAGAAGATTAAAAATCAATGGCCAAGTGGAACATCATCCGGCGGATGGCGGGGATACTGCCAATATCGACCCCACTGCCCAAAGCAGCCGAGCCAAAGTTGGAGTTCTCTGGGTCATAGCCCGCCGTGTAATCGGTCCAGCGGAGCACGTTGTTGCCCGATACACCTAAGCGCACGCCACTGACCACACTGCCAAACACTTTGGTGAGTTGCTCGCGGGGCACTCGGTAGTAGAGTGCCACTTCGCGCAATTTGAAGAAACTGGTGATCACTGGGTTGTAGCCAGGGCGGGGATTGCCGTTCTCGTCCACGCCGTTGACTTTTTGGCGGTAGATCCCGTTGGGAGTGGTGCCGTCAGGGGCTTGGTCGGTATTGCTCCAGTCATTGGTGTTGCCGCCTTCGTCCCACAGTACGCGGGAGAGCGAAACAACGGTGAACCGGTGGCGGTAGTTCAACAAGGCCGAAAATTCAAAATTTTTGAAGAAAGTGATCCGGTTGTTGATCGACAATTCGTACCGCGGTTGTTGGTCGCCATAGACCGTCCAAGAAGTGGCATCGCTGGGATTAGTCCTGGGCTGGCCCACAATCTGGGTGGGCGATTCGCCTTCCTTGACGCGCCACTGGCCAAAAGTGGCCCCGAAACCGCCCACTAAACGTTGGGGAATGTCCAACCGGGTGATTTTAGAGCGGTTGAACCACACTAAGGGCTGGATGAACCAAGTGAAATTTTCGTTTTTCACGATGTCGCCACCCAAGCTCAGTTCCATTCCCCGGTTTTGCAGGTCGGCCGCATTGACCGACGTAGAAGTGACTCCGGTAGTGGGGGCGGTCGTCAAAGGCTGGATCAAGTCAAACACCTTCTTGTCATAGACGGTGAACTCACCTGTGATCCGGCCACCAAACAAGCCAAAGTCCAAGCCATATTCCAGTTCGGTAGCTCGTTCAGGCTGGATATTGGTATTGCCCAGCACCGTGGAGGGGAAGAAACCGCTCTGGCCACCCACACCCACGACGCCCAGTTGGGAGTACAAAGTGCCAAAAGTGGGCAAGCCAGCGGTTTGACCGTAAGCGACGCGGAGTTTCAGTTGGCTCACGGTTTCATCGCCCCAAGTGCCAAAGTTGGCCAAATTGACCGCCACCGAGGCGCGGGGGAACGCATACCATTTGTTGGGATCGCCGTTGAGGGTGGAGCGATCGAAGCGTACCCCAGCCGAAGCGATGATTTTGTCCTCAAAATTGGCTTCCTGCTGGGCAAAAAAGCCTTGGTCAGTATTCCGGCTAAAAATCACATCTTGTTCAAATGCTTTGGCGCGGCCAGGGTTGGAAATGCCCACTGGCAGGCCCCGGCCCCGCACGTAGTTGGCACGGGCGTTGGTGCCCAATTGGACGACCCCGGCCGAGGAATTGAGTTCCAAGCGGCCGCCCATAGCAGCGTAAGTAAACACCCCCGCCAATTGGATGTTGTAGTTGGTCACTTCATTGCGGGTGTCTTGGGCATAGCCGGGGTTGGCCTCGGGGATCTGCGATTGGAGATCGGAGGGCAGCCAGATGGTGGCAAAGCCGTTTTGATAGTCCAATCCTCCGTTCAACTTGAACGACAGGCTCATCTTCTGCGTGTTGAGCACTGAGATTTTGGCGTTCAGCCCTTGCAAGAAGCGGTTTACCTTTTGGTTATTGATGGCCCGGTCGCGGATGGCCAGTGGGTTTTCGCCAACTGGGCTATCGGGGTAGTTGCCTTGCGCATCGGGATACAGTTGGTAAAAAGGCTTGGTGTAGGGCAGGTTGTAACCGTAATTGATGTTGGAGTTGTCGTTGCCCGCCCAGCCCCGGTCATTGTTGGTGAGCACGTAGTTGGAGTTTACCCCTACTTCCAGCCATTTGGTGACTTTATGATCCAAGTTGGCCCGGAAGGAATAACGGCCAAAGCCGGTGTTCTTGATAATTCCCTTTTCGTCCGAGATACTGCCATTGATGTAGAATTTGGTTCTTTCGTCCCCACCGGTCACGCTCAGCCGGGTGTTGCGGATCTGGCCCGTTCCGCCAAAAACCACGCGTTCCCAATCTGTGTAGGTGCCATTGGCCCGGGCAGCCCGCAAGTCGGGGATTTCGTCGGCACTGAAGTACTCAGTCAGCTTGGCTTCGGTCCAATCGGCCCCGCCATAGAAAGACAGGGCTTTGCTGAAACCGATGTCTTGGCCGAAGCTCACCTTGGTTTTGCCGCCCTTGCCGCGCTTGGTGGTGATGATGACCACCCCAGCATTGGCGCGGGTGCCGTAAATGGCCGCCGCCGAAGCGCCTTTCAACACTTCAATGTTTTCAATGTCGTCGGGGTTAATGTCGGCCAAGCGGTTGGCGTTGTTGTCTTGGGCCGAGGCAGCCGATCCGCCCACAGCCTTGTTGGCTTGCGAACGGCCGGTGGAATTCTGGCTGTTGTCAATATACACCCCATCCACAATAAAAAGTGGTTGGGAGGCAGATGATCCTAGCGTCGACACGCCCCGGAACTGCATGTTGAACCCTCCGCCGGGCATGGAACCGTTGGCCACAATGTTGGCCCCGGCGATTTTGCCCTGCAAGGCTCCGTCGGCCGTGACCGGGCTGGTCACGCCCACCAACTCTTTGGCCGACACCGTGGACACGGCGTTGGCCAAGTTGGACCGTTTTACACTGGTGGCCAAACCGGTCACCACTACTTCGCTCAAACCGATCACATCTTCGACCAAAGTGGCGTTCAAGTCGCCAGAAGAAGCTGGGATGTCCAATTCTTGGCTTACAAAACCAATGAAGGAAAAAACCATTTTTTTGGCCGATGCGGGTACACTAAGCTTGTAGTTGCCATTGGCATCGGTAATAACGCCCGCCGTGGTTCCTTTAACCACAATGTTGGCCCCGGGGAGAGGGCTGCCGTCCATTCCGCTGGTCACTTTGCCGCTCACGGTTCGATCCTGGGCTTGACTGGAGAATGCCGCGCACAGCATTACCAGCACCAAGCAGTGCTTGTAAAATTTGTTCATTAGGTTGATAGTAAAGCTTGAAAAAGTAAAAAAATTAATTTGCTGTAAGCAATGATTGCTTCTAACTAAAAAAATGTGTTGCTTGTCGACTGGTACAGCACCTGTCTGGGTCGGTTAAGGTCAGTTCAAAAAATAACAATAGGCTACTCTGCCAAAAAAAGACCTGCTTATCAATTACAACTTTACGTTAATTGTGAACAAAAAGCAAATTTTGGGTTGTTTTTTTGTGAAATTTAAAGCGATGAACAGGGATTGGCCCAAGAAAATGCCGGTCTATGGGTAAATATGCAGCCATTTTGCGGCAAGCAGTACGTTGCCAAGTTAGCTTTGCGATGCGGACAATTTGTGGTACATTGGCCCCATTCGCCAACACATCGGTCTAAGCTAACAGTGGTTGGTGGCCAGTTAAAACCATAAACCCTTAAAATCAATGCGCCCAATTTGAGTTGGGACCTCTCTTTTTTAAATGTTGTCTGTTTTTCAACTTGTTATTTATGTCCAATAAAATTACTTTTCTGCTTTTATTTTTGTTTTTTTTGGTCGGGACAGGTTTTGCGTGGCAAACCGGCAAGGGCCAGATGTCGGCTAAATTGAACGGCCAAAGCTGGAAAACCAATGGTTCCTGTAGTTATATGTTGATCAAGACCACCTTGGCCATCACGGGCACGGACAAAAATGGCAAAAACCTGATCCGGCTAGTGGTAAAGGATTATAAGGGCCCCGGCTCGTATGTTTTCAATGCGGCCGATGTCACTTCGGAGGGCAATTACTTTGCGCTGTCGGTGAACAAAACCGCAGTCGAGGGCAAGTTCACCGTCAACCGGGCCGATGATGGCGAGGTGGAGGGCACTTTTAGCTTCTATTGTGTCCCCTTGGCCCAAAACCCCCGGGAAAGCCCCAAGGTGGTGGCCGAGGGCAAGTTTACCGCCATTGGCAAATAGTGGGCGGAAATGCTGGGATCGGCGACTGGGAAAAATCCCTTTTTTCGGGGATTGTGGTTGTGGAAGACAAGCAAGAACTTTGTCCAAGTGGTTTTTTTGCCACTTGGACAAAGTTCACTTAACCTAAGTGTTGGCACCCTGGCCTACTCTGACGTACCCAAATCAATGCAAAACCTACTGGTCAATGGCCCGGTACAGGGCAAGTTCGATGCCAGCCTGACCTTGGGCTATAATGGCAACCTCGATCTCACGCTCACCCTCAAAGTTTGGCTGGTACCGGGCAAGGGCAAACGCAGGCTAGCCGACACAAACAATATCGAGTTTGGGGCCGATAGCTGGCCCAGCGATGAATGGCACATCTTTCGGGATACTTACCGGTCTGGGGGCGAAAGATTTTGGAACAACCGGTTTTGGCTTACGCACTTGGACGACAATTGGGAAGGGCTGGATTACCCGTTCAACCAGTCCATCTACCATGTTTCCCCTCAGACTTTTCCGATCGCGGGCGTTGGCCAAGTGCCGTTGCGCACCCCCAACTGGTCAGCCATGAACGAAATGCGGCCCACCCGCGGAACGGTGAGGCCCGCCATCAATTGCCGCTTTCGGTTGCAACTGGTCAGTTTCAAAGAGGCCTTTCATACGATGGTTCAGGTAGCGTATCTTATCAAACATGCCGATGGCCGCCCAATTGGTCTGGGCGAGTTCCGGCCATCCAGCAAATTGAACACCAACCTTGATTTGCGCGAGCAGATCCTTAAAACCGAAGATCAAAATGGGGAAACGATAACGGCCAAGCAAACGACCTATGTACACGAGATCGGCCATTTGTTGGGCCAGTCCCATGTTGGGGTATCAGTTGGGCAGCATCTCGGCGAACCAACCTGCTTGGCTGCAATGCTCGACCAACCACCCGAGAGCGCGAACTCGGACGCGTGCTATGGCGTGACCCACGACACGATCAACAACATTATGGGCGCAGGCATGAACCTGAGCCCCCGCAACGCCTTCCCTTGGCAAGCCGCCTTGGCCCAACTGACCAACACCAACCCTGCCGTTTGGCCCGTATCCGTTGACCGGGCCCTGCCCGCCGCCATTGTGGCTCGATCCAAGCCTGTGTGGTAGGGCGCCCCCAATGCTGCGTTTGGGCTGACACATTTGCAAAAGTCCGAGCTACCCATTGATATTGCCGAGGGAGTTTGGCAGTATAATCATCAAATGCAACCATTATATTGAACATACTACCGTGGTTGGTAATTCTCGACCGTCCGCTGTTTTTTGCCCCCAATAAAAAGGGCCGTTGCTTGGCCTAGAAAAATATCCGCAGCCCATGTTGGCCAATCAAACCCGGATAGTTTTTGCTACTTGGTAGTGCGACCGGCCTTTACTACCTTTACACCCACTCCAATTTTATCAATTCGCTCCAGCCAAGTTTCTAACTGCTGGGCATTCCGCCCATTCTCCCTATTTTTTGGGGCGGTTGTCATGAACAGTAGATCAAATCACTTTTTAAGTCATCGGTACTGCTGTATCCTTTTTTTACGTATTAAAAGCTGAGTCCAATGGCCTTCGAACCCAAAACCATCAGCAATATAGTGGTCAATTTTGGCAAGTTTGATGCTAGCTTGGCCCGGGGCTATGCCTTCAATTTGGATCTGACGCTCACCCTCAAAGTCTGCTTGCAGGCCAAGACTGGGGGCAAGCGCATCGTCAAAGATTACGACAACGTGGAATTTGAGGCAGACAACTGGCCCGCTGGCGAGTGGAAAACATTTTGCGAAACCTACCAAAGCGAGGGTGAAAAGTTTTGGGACAATAGTTTCTGGCTCTGGCACATAGATCCCAATTGGGAGGGGTTGGACTATGAATACATTCATTCGTTTTCCTCGAGTTTTGCCACTGGTGCCCCCATCTGGACCCCGCCGTGGGTACACGTGCCCACCTTTGAAGATTCCGGAGTCGCCTACCGGGTCAATGTCAAAAATTGCAATGTACGGCCAGCCATCAATTGCCGGTTCAAATTGGAACTGGTCAGCAAGCCCGAACTGGCCCACACCAGCATTGATGTGGTGTATGTGACCAAGAAAAAATCAGATGGCTCGGCAGTGACCACCAACATGGATTTTCGGTCCGATGCTGGCTTATACGACAGCGGCGACCTCAAGCCCAAAACGCTGGACGTCACCACCGATGCTGGCGATAAAGTGACCGTGACCCACAAGACCCACCTGCACGAGATCGGGCACTCGCTGGGCCTGCAACATTCGGGAGTGAGTGCCGTTGAGGATGCCTGCAAGGCTTCGGGCGACAATAATTCCCTCAAGTGCTATGGCGTGACCAAAGAGACCATTGGCAACATCATGGGCTGGGGCACCGAACTGAGCAACCGCGAGGCCCTGCCTTGGCAAATGGCCATTGCCCGGTTGACGGGAACCAATACCGGAGTGTGGTTGGTGCGGCGAGCGTTCCAAGCCGCCAAGATCGATGTCCGCTCGTCTATTAATTATGCCTTTGCTGGCCGGGGCCGGTGCTGGTAAGCCATTGGCTGGGCCAACCCAGTTGGATCTCGGGGCCACTTGTTCACCGATGACAGGTTTAGCCCATTTTCGGGGCCTGTCCATCGCCAATCACATTTGATTTGGAAATGAGTAGTTCAAATAATTGGAAATCAAATTACTAAGTCCATTTTTAAAACCATTTTTCACTAAACTTCTACTATTAAACATGATTGCTCACGCAGTATTACACGATCGGCGCCTGACTGGGCGTCCCCCTGGTTCAGCCGCTGGCTACCGCTTGTACCGTACCAATGCCAATATTTCGCTCAATTGGACCCTGTCGCACATTGCGGGCGATGCGCGGGGCCACGGGGGGATTGGCGAACTCCACATCATGTGCCACGGCTACGAAGGCGTGGTCGGGGTCAATATGCAAAGCCAAGTAAGGGGCGGTTTTGGCCTTGAACTGGGCCGCGAGGGCTTGGATCTTGGCAATGCAAACTTAATGTCGGCCTTGGCGGGCCAGTGCCAGATCATCACCATCCACGCCTGTTCCACAGCCGACTCCGTGCCGGGCGTGAGCAACGGGCGGCAATTGTGCCGGGAGATCGCCGTTTATACTGGGGCCGAGGTGATCGCCGCCACTCGGACCCAAGAATACACCTATTATCTCAACGGGAACGGCCGGATCGATTTTGGGGCTTGGGAAGGCCCCGTGTTCCGGTTCAGTCCCAATGGCACCGTTATGCCCCATTTTGCTTAAGCCGCCATTTTGCCGATTTTCCACTAAACTCGACTTACCTAATCATGGCTTGATCGATGAGTTCAAGGAGTGATCTCCGAGCAGCAGGCAGTTTGATCAAACTGCCTGCTGGGCCGCCGGACTGGTAGAGATGCGGTGCATCCCACCCGCCCGCTCCCGTAATTGAATTTGATCAACCGTTTGCTCACCACTGCCCGATGGGTCCAATTGGAGGCGCTACCGCTTGCGGGGCGGCCACCGGTTCACCACCTGTGACTACCTGATGGGCTGAGCGGCTCAAACCGGGCAACTGCACATAATTTATTGACCACAGTGCCTAACTTTGGTTATACTTTCGACTTAACAAAAGTTTTGCTCGTTGTAATTCTAAATTTAGTTTCCTAACTTTCCACCTTAAACAAGTAATATTATGGCATTAGCTGCCCGAGTGGGCGATATGCACGTTTCACCAATGGTCGTTGGTGTAGTGCCCTGTGTAGGCGGGCCGATTTTGCCGCCCGGCTGCGTCACCGTCATGATCGGCGGCATGCCCGCCGCGCGGGCGGGTGATCAAGCCTTGTGCGTTGGCCCGGTCGATGTCATCCTCATGGGATCTATGACTGTCATGATTGGCGGAATGCCCGCCGCCCGGATGGGCGACCCCTGCGTCCAGGGCGGAACCATCGTCATTGGCTGTCCGACCGTCCTAATTGGCGGCTAGCCATGCTTTAGGCCAAGTGTTGCCACCAAAAGGCAGCATTTGGCAAACTTTTCTCTTGAAAATATGTTGGATTTCAAAAAAAATTTTATATTACGCTGTCATATTCAGGTGGGAAGCCTCCTTTGAATGAACGACAACCCAAACGGTAAATATCATCACCACTTAACAGGCACACAACTATGTTTAACTACGGTTTAGGCGGGGTAGAAGTAAAAGGTGAAACCAGCGAAGCGATTACAGAAATTGCCCAGAATCGCACCCTATTTATTCAAAAGCTGACTGATGAGGCCCCTTTCCGGCCCCAGATTGTTGAAGGACTGCAAACAGTAGAACAAGTGTTCAACCATTTTCAGCCCGAAAAATCAGTGGAGTTTACCACCGAGGACGGCACTGGTTTTGACGAAAAGTTGCAGTTTCGGAATTTGGGCGATTTTACGGCCAAAAACATTACCCAGAAAAGCCAATTTTTGCAAGGGTTGGAAGGACAGTCGAAAGACTACCAGCAAGTATTGAAGCAGCTCAAGTCCAATAAGATCCTCAAGACCGTATTGGAAAACCCTGAAGCCAAAGCCAGCTACCTCACCGCCCTGCAAGCATTGATCAAGGAAATCGAGGACGCACAATAATCATATTTTACCGACTTTACCACCCGACTAACAAAAGCGAATTACCAATATGGCGAACCCAGAAAAAGACTTACAATCAGCAGTTGGATATAAAGAGCGCGAGCAAATGGCCAATGCCGGCCAAGAGCTGGAGCAAGTGGTGACCAAACTGGCCAAATACGGCGGTTATGATTTGTTGGAGACTTCCATTGAAGGTACCCAGAACCTCAACCCTGCCAAAAAAGCCCGTAAAAAAATCTTCCTCTCCGAAGCGGACAAAAAGGCCGAACGCACCCAATTGAAGAAACGCTTGGAGTTGTGGTTTGATCTGGTGGCCAATTCGGGATCGGTGGCCGAGATGGTGGAAAAAAGCCAAGACAAAGCCACCTCCGCCCAAGAACTGCTCAATCAGAACCTGCTCAAGGCAGTGGACACTGTTAAAGACTTGGAAACCTCCTACCGGTCAATGGCCCTGTTCTACAAAAATACTGAGTCGGACAAGCTTAAGAACGTGAGTATTTTGAATGCCGAGATGGAACAATTGAAAGACTTGGACAACACCACTTTCATTGACCACATCGGCGAAGAATTCAAGCAAAAGTACGACCGCTTGGATCTGCGCGAAAACTATTCCATCCTCTGTTTGCCCGGTTACCTGGGCTCCAACAAAGTGGTGGAGAAGTGGGCCAAAATGTGCCACGAAAACAAAGTGATGATGGTGACCGACTTTGAGAACTTGGACACGCCCGACGACGTGGTCGAGTTGTTTGAAGCCGCCAACCTCACCGGGGGCGATGCCTACCGATCCAATGTGATCATGGCCGCCAACTGGATAGTGGGCCGGGGCAAGTACCAAGAACTGGGCGAAGACGACAACCTGTACGTGCCGCCCTCCTCAGCCCTGGCAGGCCGGATTTATAGCACCCTCATGTCGCAAGTGACCGCCGGCCGCAAGCACGGCACCATGAACGAAGTGGACGGGGTGAAATTTCAGCTCAAGAAAAGCGAAATAGCCAGCATGGAAAAAATCGGGCTGGTGCCGATGGTGAACGAATACGGCAAAGTAATGGCCTTCTCGGCCAAGACGTTGTTCAACGGCGATAACCTCGGGTTGCAGACCTACTCGGTAGTGCGGGTGTTTGACTGGGTGACCAAAGTGCTCATCGACTTCCTCAACCGCCGGGCGTTTGAGAATTTCAATACCAAGACCCAAGCTGACATCCAAAAGCAGATCACCAAGTTTCTGGATGGCGTAACCGGACCGGGCAAGTTGATCGAAAAGTTCAAAATCTTGCGTTTTGAGCAAGACCCGAACCAAAAAGACCGGATCCACTTGGACATCTATATGTTGCCCTATTTTCCTGGCAAAACGTTCATGATCAAGCTCGACGGCCAAAAAGGATTGGATCCCGATAGTGCCGAATGGGCCGCCGAGTATCAGCAAAACAACGCCTAACCTTTAGGGGGCATGACACCTCCCTTAACATTGAGCAGCCGCCCCCGAAACGGGGGCGGTATGCACACTGCACACTAAACTAAAATTATTTTTCCTAACTCCTGACCTACCATGGCCTACCGCGCAATCCTCTCTCTTGAGGGTTCCAATGTGAGCGAATACCGGCTTAGTTATATCCTCTTCTCAGTTAAACAGGATGTCGACGAAGTGGGTCGGCCCAGTACTGAGGCTAAGAGTGGTCACTTGCGATTCGTGCTAGCCACCGACAATATTGACACTGATTTTTTTGTCAATTGGATGTGTGACCCCACCAGTACTAAAAACGGAACCGTTATCTACCGCAAAACCCAAGACAATTCCACCGTTCAACAGCTAACGTTCCGCAATGCGATCTGCGTTGATTATTTTGAGAGCTATAATGTTGAATTCGATATGTATGCCCATAACGAATCACGATCTTCGGATAATATGTACAAGAAGTTTGTGGGTGGGGGACTTGGGTTAAACAGCAGTGCCGGATTACAAACGTTTTTGGCCATTTACGCTGAGGAAGTTTCCTTGGGCTCAATCAACGTAAGGAACTAACCCCACCCTCTCAACTCAGAACGATCATGATTGTCAGAGCCAGTCTCAAACTAACCGATAGCGGGCGAGAATATAGTGTTTCTAATTGCAGCTACGGCCTGTTCCAGGAAACCGACCCGGAAACCGGCCAGCCCACCAGTGGGGTACGGAGCTATTTTATCACCCTTTTCATAGGTGGGCGCGATACCGAAAGTAAGGAGGAACTGCTGTCATGGGCCGCTATCTCCGACCAAGAAAAAGACGGAGAAGTGGTCCTTTATCAAAGTAATACCGATGCTCCGTTCAAGAAAATAAAATTTGTCGGTGGTATTTTGGTCAATTTTACGGAGATACTGCAAGATGCAAGGCGAGAATCGGCCATGACAGTGGCCATGAGCATTGCCACTCGGCAAATCACCATCGGGGAAAACAACCTCCCCCATACCAACGACTGGTAAAACGGCAGTTGATCACCCACACTTCACTAAATTACGATCATGGCAAAACGAATCAATGTCAATATAGAATGGGAGTCGGGCATTACTATGACCGAGTTCAAAAGCATCCAAATCGAACAAGATCTGTTCAACCACCATACTTTTGAAATCATCGTCCCTTTCGCCCAATTGGAAAGTGCCGACCAGCGTTTCTTCAACAAATCGCACACCGAGGTGGTGGGCAAGCGGGTCACTTTCACCTTCAAATCCCTTGAGCGCGAAGGTTCCCGTGTGTTGAGTGGTAAGAAGGATGAGTTCGTCTTCAAAGGGATCGTGACCAGCCTGAGCCTGATGAACACCAGTGACCTGTCCAACGTGTTCGTGATCAAAGGCCACGGCAATACCATCTTGCTCGACGATGGGGTCCACAACCGCTGGATCCTCGATACCGATCTGAAAGGAACGGTAGAAAAAATATTGCAGGACTACCCGGGCAACCTGCTCAAACGCAAGATTAGCACCAATGAAGCGTTCTTTCTCGCTACTCCCCAATACCAAGAGTCCAATTTCCAATACTTGAACCGCTTGGCTTTTTTGAATTTCCAGTGGTGCTACTATAATGGTACCGAGTTGGTTTTTGGTCAGGACGAAGGCAAAGAAGCCGAGTTTTTGGTGGATGGGGTCCAAACGTTTGAGATGAGCCTCAACCTGACCCCCACGAGTTTTGGGATGCAGTTTTATGATGCCATGAACGATGAGAGCTACAACGCCAGTTCCAAAGATGTAAAAGTGTCAGCGGGAGGCCCGCTGGGCAAGTTTGTCACCGATGAGTCGGAAAAGCTGTTCAACCAGCCCGGGAATATTCCTACGGTGCTGCCACTTAGGGATGCATCGATGATCGACTTGCTCGTATCAAAGAGCAAAAAGGCCAAAGTAGGCGATCAGATCAAATTCAAGGGCAAGGGCGAACACCCCAATGTGAACGTAGGTAGCATTGTGGCAGTGAAGGCGGCCATCATCCGCGAAAAGGGCAAATCGGCCGAAGATTTTGGCAAATTCCGGGTGACACGCGTAACCCATTATGTGTCCCAGAGCAGCAACTATTCCAACGAATTTGAGGCGGTTCCCGATCAACAAGACACCGCCCTCGAAAATCCTTTTTATGCCACTCTGACCAATTTCCCCGTCTGTAATTCCGACCGGGCGGTGGTGGTGGACAATAACGATCCCGATGTTGAGGGCCGCGTCAAGGTCAAGTTTATCAACTGGATGGAACCGGAGGAGTTTACCACCTCGCCCTGGATCCAAGTCTCAACCCCCTACGCTGGCAACAGCAAAGGCTTTTTGTTCTTGCCAGAAATTGATGAGCACGTCCTCGTAGGTTACGAGCGCGGGGCTTGTTCGTTCCCTTACGTAATGGGATCGCTCTACCGCCAAGTGGATAAAATTGACTATACCGCCGATCCCAAGAACAATTTTAAGGTGATCGCGACCCGGGGCGGCAACCGCCTCTACTTCAGCGATGAGGAAGGCGAACAGATGATCGTGATGACCAACATGGTGGGACACGCTGAAAAAACCTTGATCTCGCTCTTCTTCAAAGATGGCGGCAACAAGATCTCGATCAAAACGGGCGATTCCAATGGGGAGATATTGATCGAATCGGCCAATAAGGTAACGGTCAAAACCAAAACGTTGGACATTGAAGCCACCGGTGACATCAACATCTCCAGTGATGCCAACATCAATATCAAGGCCAAACAGGGCCTGAACTTGCAAGCTGGCGGGGCCTTGGAAGCCAAAGGGGCAACGGCCACCGTTGAGGGCAAAAGCAGTCTGGACCTTAAATCAACCGGCAAGGCGAAAATGGACGCTGCTTTGGCCGAGGTCTCATCCTCGGGCATGACCACCATCAAAGGCACAATGGTGATGATCAATTAGCAGAGAGCAGTCTTGGCCGGTTGTCCGAATGGGGCGCCCCCAGATCCAAGAAGAAAAATGGGCTGGCTTGTCATGATTGGTTTACCAAACCACATTTGTGTATGAGGGCGCTCAACTAACCTTTCATTCACTTTTCATAGTCCAGTTGGGCATTTATCAATTACGAATCTTTGTTTCACTTTCTAATTTTCACAAACCATGTCATTCAATTCAACATTCAAACTGGACGGTGCCGAGCTGAAGCTCAACATCCAGTCGATCAACTACAATTTCCACGGCAGCACCAACGACCGGGGCGAGCGCACCAGCGACATGTTCTCGGGCGGTGTCACCGTCGTGTTCGAAATGTCCGAAGATGCTGGCAAATTTGCCAAATGGGCCTTTGATATGAAGCGCACCCGCAAGGTGGGCATCGATTTCACCGGCATCAAGGACGGCAACCAAGAGGTAAAATACTCCAAGGTGGAGATGGAAGATGCCTACTTGGCCAGCTACAACTTCAGCTTCTCGCGCGGTGGCGACGTAAACACCCTGCTCACCGTGCACATCACCGCCCCCAAGATCAAGATCGGCGGCGAAGAGTATGATGCCAGCGCCCGGTATGCCTAAGCCTGACTACCAAGCAAAAAGTCGGGTTCAAAGCTTGGCTTTTTGTTTGATGAACCAGTTGGCAAGCCAAAAAATTAGTTAGACAAAAATAGTGTTGTTCCTCGACCTAAATTCTGTAAGCACATTTAGGTGGAAGAAAATAAAAATAGTTGACTTTCGCGGGTCGCTTTTTCCAATCTATCTCTTACCTTTTTCACTTTTAAATTTTCACAAACCATGTCATTCAATTCAACATTCAAACTGGACGGTACCGAGCTGAAGCTCAACATCCAGTCGATCAACTATAATTTCCACGGCAGCACCAACGACCGGGGCGAGCGCACCAGCGACATGTTCTCGGGCGGTGTCACCGTCGTGTTCGAAATGTCCGAAGATGCGGGCAAGTTTGCCAAATGGGCCTTTGATATGAAGCGCACCCGCAAGGTG
>JBBQXF010000018.1:0-50868 GCA_038209965.1 Cytophagales bacterium
AAACCGAGGCGCAGTTCCTGAAAGGGTTCAAAAAGTTGGCAGAAAAAAACATCATTTGCAAATCCTACATTGGGCTGGGCTACCACCCCACCATAACCCCCAACGTAGTGCTGCGCAACATTTTGGAAAACCCAGGATGGTACACCGCCTATACACCCTATCAAGCCGAGATCGCCCAGGGTAGGTTGGAGATGTTGATCAATTACCAAACAATGGTGATCGACTTGACCGGTTTGGAGATTGCCAATGCCTCTTTGCTGGACGAGGCTACCGCCGCCGCCGAGGCGCTTTCGCTCATGTACGCGGTACGCCCCCGAGCCAAAAAAGATGCCAATAAATTTCTGGTTTCGGCGCAATGCTTGCCCCAGACCATCGACTTGTTGAAAACCCGGGCCAACCCGATCGGAGTAGAACTGGTTGTTGGCGATGTGCGCACGTATGACATCACCGATCCAACCTTGTTTGGGATGCTGTTGCAGTACCCAGGGGCCGATGGTCAAGCAGTTGACTACACCAACCTGATTGCGGCGGCGCACGATCACCAATTGCTGGTCTGTGTGGCGGCCGATCTGCTTTCACTCACGCTGTTGAAATCGCCCGGGGAAATGGGGGCCGATGTGGCCGTGGGATCCGCCCAACGTTTTGGGGTGCCCATGGGCTTTGGTGGCCCGCACGCCGCTTTTTTTGCGACCAAAGATGAATACAAGCGCCAGATGCCGGGTCGCATTATTGGGGTTTCCAAAGATGCGCAAGGCAAAATGGCCTACCGGATGGCTCTCCAGACCCGCGAACAACATATCCGTCGCGAAAAAGCCACTTCCAATATTTGTACTGCCCAAGTCCTGTTGTCGGTAATGGCGGCCGCTTATTCGGTCTATCACGGCCCCAAGGGCCTCCGTCAAATCGGGGAGCGGGTACATGGCATGACTTGTTTGCTGGCCGATGCCCTTCAAGCGATTGGTTTCCAGCTAGCCCACGAACATTTCTTTGACACCCTCTTGGTGTTGAGCAACCGAGAGATCACCGATGCCATTTGGGAGCGGGCAGAAGAGGCGAAGGTAAACTTCCGCTATTTTAATGACCATTGCAATATTGGCATCTCGTTGAATGAAGCCACCACGGTAGAAGATATTGCCGAAATTGTCTCCATATTTACTGGTTCCACCGATCTAACTTATGTTTATGATGTGATCGGGAAAGCCAAAAGCGTAACCTCGATGCTGCCCGATGGGCTACAACGAACTTCGCCCTATTTGACTCACCCGGTTTTCAGCAAGCACCATTCTGAGCACGAGATGTTGCGTTATTTGAAACACTTGGAAAACAAAGACATATCGATGGTGCACTCCATGATCCCGTTGGGCTCGTGCACCATGAAACTGAATGCCACCGCCGAGATGATCCCGGTTACTTGGCCCGAATTTGGCCAAATCCACCCCTTCGCCCCGGAAGACCAGACCAAAGGGTACGAAAAAATGTTCAAAACCCTTGAGAAATGGTTGAGTGAGGCCACGGGGTTTGCGGCAGTTTCCCTACAACCCAACTCCGGGGCCCAGGGCGAATACGCGGGCCTGATGGTAATCCGGGCCTACCACCATGACCGGGACGACCATCAGCGCAACATTGCCTTGATCCCCACTTCCGCCCACGGCACCAACCCCGCATCGGCCGTTATGGCAGGCATGAAAGTGGTGTTGATCAAGTGCGATGAAAAAGGCAACATCGATGTGGCCGACCTGCAAGCGAAGGCCCTCGAGCACAAGCCGAATTTGGCCGCTTTAATGGTCACTTATCCTTCTACGCATGGTGTTTTTGAAGAGGATATCCAAAAAATTTGCCAAATCATCCATGACAATGGGGGCTTGGTGTACATGGATGGGGCCAACATGAACGCCCAAGTGGGCCTCACCAGCCCCGCCCACATTGGGGCCGATGTGTGCCATTTGAACCTGCACAAAACGTTCTGTATACCGCACGGCGGGGGCGGTCCCGGCATGGGGCCCATCGGAGTAGTGGATCACTTGGCCCCTTACCTCCCCGGCCACGTAATGCGCAAGACAGGTGGCCCCAAGGCGATCACGGCCATTTCGGCTGCTCCCTGGGGCAGTGCGAGCATCCTCACCATTTCTTACGCCTACATCGCCATGATGGGGCCCGAAGGGTTGACCCGCGCCACCGAAATCGCAATTTTGAATGCCAACTACATCAAGGCTCGTTTGGCGGGCAACTACGAAATCCTTTACACGGGCAAAAACGGCCGCTGTGCGCACGAGATGATCATCGATTGTCGGCAGTTTAAACAATCGGCCGGTATTGAAGTGGAGGACATTGCCAAGCGCTTGATGGACTACGGATTCCACGCGCCAACGGTGTCGTTCCCCGTTTCGGGAACGCTCATGATCGAGCCTACCGAAAGCGAGCCCAAGTCAGAATTGGATCGCTTTTGTGAGGCTATGCTGGCCATCCGCAAGGAAATAAGGGAGATCGAGGAAGGTGGGGCCGACCAAGAAAACAACCTGTTGCACAATGCCCCCCACACGGCCGATGTGATCACGGCCGATGTTTGGGAGCGTCCCTACAGCCGGCAACGGGCGGCTTATCCCCTCTCCTATCTCAAAACGCACAAAATATGGCCCACGGCCAGTCGGATCGATAGTGCTTTTGGCGATCGGAACTTGGTGTGCAGTTGCCTGCCGGTTTCTGAATACGAAGAGGTAAACTTGGGAGTCTAACTTACTTCCCAAAAAATGAAAGGGAAAGGCGGCCAATGGCCGCCTTTCCCTTTTTTAGAAACCATCCTCGCGTTGAGCGAGTGGTTATTTAAAGAAAAAATTGACCCCAAAATATAAAAACCGGTTTTGGGAAGTGATATTCCCGCCTCCGGGAACCAAGTTGGCCAAGCCCAGATCATACGCCGCAAAAATTTGGAGGGGGATTTGGGCCAGTTCAACCCCGCCGCCAAAAGTGGCCCCGTAGTCCAGCCGCCGCAAATTGGCACCGCTGCCATTGCCAAAAGTAATGCTTTGAGATCTGCTGCGCCCTGCCACAGTGGTGTTCACATTGCCAAACAAGCCCACTGCCACGTATGGACCAGCCATCAAGAAGGGTTTGACCCGACCCAGATCAAACTTAACCCCCACATTGATGGGCACCTTGACATAGTGGATAGTACTGGAACTGCTGGAAGATACCCCAAACTCATTAAAGCTGCTTTTGCCACCTTTGAGCGCGTACATCAGGCCAGATTGGACGAAAACCAGATCGCCCAGTGGCAAATCGACCACCAAACCGCCCATCGCCCCAATCCGGAAATCAGAAGTGATTGTAAAGCCATTGCCCTTTGATACACCTCTCGCCAGCCCACCCGCAGCCCGGAACCCCAGCCGGAATTCATTGTCACTGGGACTGACTTCTGATTTGACAGGCTTTTCTTTGGGTTCCTTTTTTTCCTTTGATGAATCATCCGCTTGTTTGGCCTTGCTCACTTTTTCTTTTTTGGGGGAAGCAGGTTCTTCGCTAACAGGCTTTGGTTCTTTTCGGGGCTCGGGCTCGGCCTTCTGGACAGGCGTATTGCCCGCCGGGGCACTACCAACGTTGGAAACCGCATTGCCAGCACCCTTTTTCAGGGTCATTTGGTAAGTAGTGGGCAGTTTGGTTTTTTTGTCTTGGCAAAATTTAACTGTTTGGCGCTCAAAGCCCGGGGCTTCAGCAGCCACTTCCACACACCCGCCCTTGGGCACGGTGATCTCGAAAGAGCCTTTCTTGGTGGTCAGTTTGCCATCAATGTAAATGTCGGCCTTGTATTCGGATACACTGACCCGCATTTGATGCTGGGCATGGGCTACAGTTAGCTTGAGCAGGAAGATAACGACCAAAATGAAGGCGAAACGCCACAACTGACTGGTTTTCATGTAGTTTATTTTTTGTTAGATCCGTGAAAATGAATTGATTTTTGCTACACCTTGAGCTGTACACGCATGAAAGAACAGCAATGGCCCAATAATGACAGCCTAACGCACTTTTTTTCAGTTTATGATACGGAGCCGGTGAATTGGGATAATTTTTGGGAAAAATGCAAATTTGCCACAAAAGTTTTTTAATTTTGTTCCCATTTTCGGGCTATTCCCCAACACCACCGTATCAATCATTTGTTAGACAGAACATTATGGAAAACCTGGTTGCCAAACAATTAGAAGCCCTGCTCAAACTTCAGTCAATCGACTCAAAACTGGACGAAATCGAGAAAATGCGCGGCGATTTGCCAGAAGAAGTGCGGGACTTGGAAGATGAGATCATCGGCTTCAATACCAGGATTGGTAGGTTCAACGAAGAACTCAACAACCTCAACGAAAGCATTGTCCATAACAAGCTCCTGATAAAAGACGCGGAAAAGTTGATCGAGAAATACGAAACCCAACAAAACAACGTCCGCAACAACCGCGAATATGATGCCATCAGCAAGGAAATAGAGCTTCAGCAATTGGAAATCCAGATCCTCAATAAGAAGATGCGCGAAGCGTTGGCCAAAATTGAGATCAAGGAAAAGCAAATTGAGGATACTGAGGCTACGTTGGCTGCCCGCAACCGGGATTTGGCCAATAAGCAAAAAGAATTGGATCAATTGATCGCCGAGAGCGGAGAAGACGAAGAAAAACTCCAGAAAGAGCGGGAACGCCGGGTAAAAAATATTGAGTCCCGTTTATATAAGTCCTACCAAAAAATCCGGGGCAATGCTCAGAACGGATTGGCGGTGGTAATGGTCAAGCGCGACGCTTGTGGTGGTTGCTTCAACATTGTGCCTCCCCAGCGTCAGGCCGATATTCGGGAAAAGAAGAAAATCATTGTTTGCGAGCATTGCGGTAGGGTATTCGCCGATGTGGAAGAAACGGTGGTGGTCGAAAAAGTGAAGAAGCCCACCAAAAAGCGTGGAGCTGCTGCCGTTGTGGAAGAAAAAACCGAGGCAATGGACGCTGGGCTTACCCCCACCGAAGAACTGCTCTAAGTCGTTGATAATCCCTTCATTACCAGACCTGTTGGCCATTTTCCGACAGGTCTGATCTTTTAACCCTTCACCCATGTTTATGAAACTGGACAAACGCTTCATCACCCTGCTTTGTTTTATAAGTGGTTTTCTTGTTACCATGATTGGCATTTATGCAACCACCAAATCTATTTCTTACGCACTCGTAGCACTCGGGACCTTGAGTATGGTGGCCAGCTATTTTCTTTCCCGCCCCCGGCCGTCTTAGTTTGAGTTTCTTTAACTTTGTTCATAACCCTATTCTTTCAACTATGATCAAGCGTTTAGGTTTTCTGGTATTTCTGGTACTGACCGCATGGAAAGCCCAAGCTACTCACATAGTGGGCGGCGAAATCGGGATGCGTTTTGTTCAAGGCAATGTGTATGCATTTAGCTTGACAGTCTATTATGATGCGCTGAACGCCGATCCGGCCGTCATCAATGATGATCCAACGGCCACGCTGAATATTTTTAGTAGAACCACCAACCGACTGATCCGAAGGATCACACTGCCCAGGATTTCAAATGAATTGGTCAATTACACCGTTCCTGCTTGCGCAGTCGGCAGCCGGGTAGTGACCCGCCGTTTTTTTTATGGAGTCAATGCCGAACTCAACCCAAACGAGTTTATCGAAGCGGGCGGCTACTATATTTCTTGGGAGCGCTGCTGTCGCAATGGGATTATTGACAACATATTGAGCCCCGGCAATACTGGCCAGACTTTCTACATGGAGTTCCCCCCCCTGATCCGGAGCGGGGCCCGTTTTATCAATTCGGCCCCGGCTTTGTTCCAGCCAGTTGCCGATTACGCTTGTGTCAACCAACCTTTCACCTATAATTTTGGGGGCACCGACCAAGATGGGGATCAGCTTGTGTATTCGTTGCGCGCTCCGATCCGGGGATTCTCAACCAACGATGTCCCTCGGCCAGACAACCCGCCCAACCCCGGCCCTTACCCCGATGTTCGTTTTGGAGCAGGCTTTGGGGTGAGCAACATGGTACCAGGCGCCCCCTCTTTGCAGATTGACAACCGTACCGGAATCCTGAATGTGACCCCCAGCCGCACCGGGGTGTTTGTGTTTGGTATCCGAGTGGAGGAGTTCCGCAACGGGGTCAAGCTTGGTGAAGTAATACGAGAATACCAGTTGGTGGTGATCAACTGTACCCTCAACCGCCCACCAGTGACCGTGGTAGAAGATCCGTCCCAGCCCGGAGTACCATTGAGCGACAATGACACCATTTATTTTAGGATCGGCGAAGCCAATCGCTGTGCCAACTTAGGGGTAACCGACCCCGACTCACGAACTGTCATCACCACGGTGGCCAGCCCTATTGGTTTTACCCTGCCCGCGCCACTACCCACCATCCAAGTGATCAACCTGCCCAATGGCGGAACGGGACGCACCCGGGTCTGCTTTCCCGAATGTCCACCGCCGGGCCGCCCAGCCAACCAGCGCCAAGCGTTCTCGTTTGACGTGGTGTCGGCTGACAACGGCTGCCCCCAGCCCCAAACTTCCCGGCGAAGGATCAACGTGGTCTATCTGCCCCGGCCCAATGCCGCCCCCGTGGTGCGCACCAGCCTGCCCGGTTACGATTCCATCCGTAATGAATATAATATCGCCATTGACTTGGAACAGTTGGTCAATTTCACGGTGACGGCCACTGATCCCAACGGAGATCGGATTTCCTTGACCGCGACTGGTCTGGGCGAACTACCGGGAGCGGTGTTCAATCCCCCGGCATCTGGGCCCTCGCCCCTGCGGGCTGCCTTTACCTGGCAACCACCTTGCAACCTGTTTGTTACCGGCCAAACCGAGCGGCAGTTTGTGGTCAGGTTCAACGGAGCCGATCAAGTGCCCTGCTCTGGCCCAACCAGTGGCCAGACCACCGTCAGGATTACGGTCCGCAACCGTCGAACTGCCAATACTAGGCCCGTGCCCACGACCAGTTTAAGGTTCAACGCCACTGAGCGGATTTATATTGACACCATTATTGTGGGGCGGCCCTACAGTTTCAATGTTTTTGGCCAAGATGCAGAACGTGACAGTCTCGGATTGTCACTGCGGGGAGCTGGTTTCAGCCCTACTTCACTGGGCATGAATTTCCCCAATGCCGGAGGCCGACCACCTTTGATCAGCACGTTCCGCTGGACCCCGGGCTGCAATGTCATAGCCGCACCAGACACCTCCCGCACGCTGGACCTTGATTTTCGGCTCCAAGATTTTGACCGCTGTAGCACCAACTCCACCGATTCCACCGTACGGGTGCGACTGGTCGTCATCAACCGCCCCAACCAACGGCCCTTCGCCATTCCCACACTCCGTTTTGACCCAGTCAACCGGGTTTATTTTGATACTGTGGCGGTGGGGGGCACTTTCAACTTTCCCGTGCGGGCCGATGACCCGGATCGTGACAGTTTGCTGTTACAACTCCAAGGGCTGGGCGGCATTAATCCCACTACTTTGGGCATGGTGTTCCCGGATGCGCGGGGCCGCCCGGTTTTGACTGGCAATTTCCGCTGGGCGCCCGGTTGTGATGTACTGGCCGCTGCGCCCGCGGTGGCTCGTACTTTCAACATCCGTTTCCGGGTGCAAGACATTGATCCTTGTGGCAATTCGCGGGACTCGACGGTCCAAGTCCGGCTGGTGGTCGTGCCCCGACCGAACCAACGGCCCACCGTAGTACCCGACTTGCCGTTCGATGCCCGAAACCGGATCTACTTCGATTCGGTCGTGGTTGGGGGCAGTTTCAGTTTCCGGGTACGCGGCGACGATGCCGATCGGGACAGCTTGGTCCTCCAATTGCAAGGTGTGGGCCTCAACCCTTCGGCTTTGGGCATGATCTTCCCCATTTTGCGGGGCCGCCCCCAGCTCAACGGCAATTTCCGTTGGACTACCCGCTGCGCCACCTTGGTGGACAGCACCCGCTCGCAAGATTTTTTTGTCAATTTTATTGTAACTGATTTTGATCAGTGCGGAGTGCCCAAATCGGACACTGCCCGGGTACGGCTCCGGGTGCTCCCCAACCGCACCCTCAACCGCCCCCCC
Source organism: Cytophagales bacterium (assembly GCA_038209965.1). Taxonomy (GTDB): domain Bacteria; phylum Bacteroidota; class Bacteroidia; order Cytophagales; family Thermoflexibacteraceae; genus JALONO01. The sequence goes on from JBBQXF010000018.1 coordinate 8,068, forward strand.
GTGACCAGCACGGTGCTGCCCTTGCGTCCCGGCAGCCGGCGGCAATATGTGGACACGGTCAACGTGGGCGATCGGGTCAACTTTACGGTGTTGAGTACCGATGCCGATCTGGACAGTTTGCGACTGGTCGGCCTGCCCCAAGGCTTTACCTTTGCCTCGGTGGGAATGCAGTTCCGCGAGGTGACTGGCCGCGCCCAAGTCCGTTCCCCCCTCACTTGGCTGGCTTTGTGCGATTACCTGCCCACTGGGAGCAACCAACGGATATTTGACATCAACTTTGTGGCGCGAGACTTTAAGGAATGCGCCGCCCCCGCCCTGGACACCATCAGTGTGCGGCTGGTACTCAGGATCCGGCCCGGCATCAACCAAGTGCCCCGCGCTGATCTGGAACCGGCCGTGCTCAACACGTTCGCCGCCCAAGCTGGATCACCCCGACGACTTCGCCGCACCATTTTGGCGGGCAGTGCCGCCCTGAGTTTCAATGTACTAGGCAGCGACGCAGACAACGATTCCATTTTATTGGTGGCCCGGCCCATCGGATTTACCCTGACCGAAGCGGGCATGAGCTTCCGCGACCAGGGCGGCATAGGCCGGGTAAGCGGGCCGTTTGCTTGGAACCCCAGTTGTGCCCAGCTCGGCCCCAACTTCTCAGTCCGCGAACTGAACGTTGATTTTATTGTACGGGATTTTCGGAACTGCGGTGCCAATGCCACCGACACCCTCCGGTTGGTTTTCCAACTGCAACCGCCCGTGATCAATCCGCCAAGGCTGAACGTAACCCGGGCCAATACTACCATTGCTGACAATACCTTATTTGATTTACGGCCCGGTGATACACTGGCCTTGAACCTGCAAGCGGTTGATCCTGATAATTTTACGGTCAATATTACTGGCATACCTGCTGGTTTCAATTTTGCCGATCTGGGAATACGGTTCAGCAATGCCTCCGGGCGAGGCACTGCCCAAACCAATTTTGTGTGGCTGCCCACTTGCGAGATGTTGGCCCAATTCAACAACCGCGAACTGGAAGTGACTTTTGGGGCGAATGATGTCAATCCCTGCGGGCCCAACCAAGCGAGTGCACCCTTGCGGATCCGGCTGCGCCTACGTGATGCTTCACTTGGCCCGGATTTTCAGCCCGCCAATGTGTTCACCCCGAACGGCGATGGCCGCAATGATACCTTCCGGATCCCGGGCCTGCCAGCCCGTAGTTGTACCGATGAATTCATCCGCATTGACATTTTCAACCGATGGGGCAAAAAAGTATTTGACAGCGTGCGCAACGATTTTGCGTGGAACGGCGAGGGATATCCCCCGGGAACCTATTTTTATGTGCTCACCTTCCGCACCCGGCAGTTCAAAGGGACGGTAAATATGCTTTCGGGTGAATAGCCGCGTTTTTTGGTTGATCGGGCCATGCTATTGAAAGTTGATTGATCAAAGCTGAAAAAGCCCCAAACTTTCTTAAAGTTTGGGGCTTTTCAATCCCAGCCTCAAATGGACTTTTAGGTTTTGGCGAAAAAAAGGTCAAAAGTTGTTTTTGTCAATCAACAACCGCTAGCGATTATTACCTAAATTCAAGGATCAAAATAAACATGGCTTGTTTCCGATCCCCCAGCGTGAATTGGACATCAATAAAAACTTGACCCAAAATCTTGGTTGGTAACCCGCTAACATTCCTATTGTCCCCTATTAAGTAACATCCACCGCCCCAGCGATCGACCAGATCCTTGGGGCGGCGTTTTTGGCAAGGGGATAGCTGATGTAAGGTTGATTTGGGTAAGACATAAAATTTGCCAATTTATTCAATTGCTTGGCCATCGTCTGAATAAAACCATTTTTGAATGTAATTTTAAGCAATCTAACTCGCTGCCCACCAATAGCCGCTGGGATTGTTCACCCTTTTGCATGGTGATATGGTAACCGAGCTGTGCACTTGGCCACTTCCACCCTTTGGCCCAGATAGTATAACTTTACAGCACGAATCAAACGAGCCGACCCCTACCAATGGAACTGACCCTGATCGATACCCATGCCCACTTGTACTACGAAAAAAAATTTGCGAATGATGTGGCCGGGGCGATTGACCGGGCCATCGCGGCCAAAGTAAACCGCATCTATCTGCCCAATGTCGATCTAGATTCTATTGGCCCGATGATGGCCGTGGAAGCCGCCTACCCCGATCTCTGTTTCGCCACCATGGGCTTGCACCCGTGTTCGGTCGGCCCCGATTTTGAAAAAGTACTGGCCGAAATGGAAACTTGGTTGCCCAAACGAAAATTTGCCGCGATTGGCGAAATGGGTACCGATTTGTATTGGGATAAAACCTATTTTGCCCAACAGCAAGCGGCTTTCCGCATCCAAGTTGGCTGGGCCAAGGCATACAGCCTGCCGCTGATCATCCACAGCCGAAATTCACAGCCCGAAACCATTGAACTACTGCGCGAAATGCACGACGATAAACTTTACGGGGTGCAACACTGCTTTGTCGGGCCGCCCGCTGAAGCGCAGGCGCTCGTTGAACTGGGTTTCTTGCTGGGCATTGGCGGGGCCGTCACTTATAAAAACTCCACCGACCTCCACGAAACGATCCGCCAAATGCCATTGGCGAATTTTGTCTTGGAAACCGACAGCCCCTACTTGGCCCCCATGCCCTACCGGGGCAAACAGAGCAACGAGCCGGCTTTTGTCACATTGGTAGCCGAAAAGGTGGCCGAACTGAAAGGCACCACCGTGGCCGAAGTAGCGGCAGTTACCAGTGCCAATGCCCTGAGAATGTTCAAGTTATGAAGCTTCTAATATTAAAATGGATCAACTTGGCCAATGCCGAACCACCAACGCACCACTAGACCACATGCTCAACTACTACCAAACGGTCAACTTACATACGGCAGCGGGCCAAGTAGCCCACACTTCCATTTTTGTGATCTATACCGGGGGGACCATCGGCATGGACTACCAAGAAGGCAGCAAGCATTTGGCCCCATTCAATTTTGAGCAGATCATTGATAAAGTGCCCGAGCTCAAACGCTTTGATTTTGAACTGACGGTGCTTTCATTTTATCGGTTGATTGACTCTTCAGATGTCAAAATCCACAATTGGCTCAATATTGCCAGAATTATTTACGATTTTTACAACGATTACGATGCGTTCGTCGTCTTGCATGGCACCGATACGATGGCTTACAGTGCGTCGGCGGTCAGTTTTTTGCTCCGCAACTTGAGCAAGCCCGTGGTATTTACGGGGGCGCAATTGCCCATCGGCGTGCCGCGCACCGATGCACGGGAGAATTTCATCACGGCACTGGAGATAGCCTCGGCCCGCACTGCGGAGGGCAAAGCGATTGTCCCCGAAGTGTGCATTTTTTTTGATCAATTTCTACTCCGTGGCAACCGTGCCCGCAAGGTGCAGAGTGAAAATTTTACCGCCTTTGAATCAGAAAACTGCCCACCGTTGGCCGTAGCCGGTATCAATATCGACTACAATACCAGCCAGATCCTCCCGCCTGGGCTGGGCGACTTTGATTTTTATACCAAAATGGACAATAATGTAGCCTTGCTCAAGCTCTTCCCCGGGATGCCCAAGCGCTACATCAAACACTTTTTTGGGATGCCCGGCCTGCGTGGCGTGGTCATGGAAACCTTTGGCTCGGGCAATACCCCCACCGATGACTGGTTCATGGGCGCGATCAAAGACGCTTTGTCGGCGGGTATCTTGATCTACAACGTGTCCCAATGCAACGGCGGCTCCGTCGTGCACGGGATGTACGAATCCAGCAAACAACTCGATGATCTAGGTGTAGTGAGTGGCGGCGACATTACGCCCGAGGCTGCTATGACCAAACTCATGTTCTTGCTGGGCAACGAAACGGATCCCCAATTGATCCGCCACCACTTATCCGTTCCCCTGCGAGGCGAAATGACCAAATGACCGGGCATATTTTTTGGATTTATGGCTTTTTATGATCAATTTAACACGGTTTTTGCACTAGACTAGAAAAATAACATCCCCCATGATCAAACGTTGCTTTTTCCTTTACCTGTCCTTAATCCCCGCCTTTGCTTTTGCCCAACCCCAAACCAAGTTTTTTTACGATGAGGGCGAACGTTTCTTTAAAGCGGGAAAATTTGACCAAGCAGTCAAAAGCTATTCTCAATCACTGAAGCTCAAAGACAATTTTATTGTTCTCAACAACCGGGGTATGGCCTACGAGCGGCTAAGCAAGTTTGATCTGGCCATTGCCGACTACAACAAAGCCTGGGACAATTTCAAAAAGACCATGGCCGAGCGCAAAACCGAGTCGGACTATGAACCAACTTACCATTTCAACCTTGGGAATGCCTATTTTGGCAAAAAAGCTTATAAAGTTGCGGCCCAGCATTACAATTCGTTCCTGCGCGACATGGCCAAAGATCCCCGGGCGAAGTTGGCCCATTTCAACCGGGCCATGTGTTTTGAGGGCGCAAAACTGTTCCCCCAGGCCAAAGAATCCTACACCAAAGTGATCGGGATAGACCCCAACTACCTGCCGGCCTATTTGCGGCGGGGAATGTTGCGGAGCAGTGGTGGCGAAACGGAAGCAGCCATGACCGATTTTTCCAAGGTCATTGAGTTGAATCCCAAGGAAAAGATGGCCTATTTTTATCGCGCCGAGTTGCAATACAACAATAACCAATTTGATGCGGCCCTGGCCGATTATAGCGAATACCGGAAGCTCGATCCCGAAGATACCAAAGTGCTCTATAACCGGGCCTTGATCCACATGGCCCTCAACCAAGTGGAACCCGCCTTGGCCGACTACACCCAGATCCTCAAACTGGATCCCAAGCACAAAGCGGCTTACATTGCCCGGGCCAAAATTTTAGTGGCCAAGGATGACAAAAAAGGGGCGATCAAAGATTACAGCGGGGCCATTGCGGTTGATCCCAAAGACAAGCAAAGCTATTTTGACCGGGGCAATTTGTACCGCACCACCGGGCGCTACGCGGAGGCCGTCGCAGATTTTGACAAGGTATTGGCCTTGGATGCCAACTTGGCACCCGTATATGATGCCCGGGGGAAAGCCAAACGGATGCTGGCCCAATATGACGAAGCCCTGAAAGATCTCGACAAAGCCTTGAGCTTGGATGCCAAGAATGCCGATTTTTATAATGACCGGGGGCTGATCAAAATCAATTTGGCCAAGTATGCCGATGCCGTGAAGGATTTTAACAAGTCCATCGAGCTCGATCGAGGTTTCTCCTTCGCCTTCAACAACCGGGGGCTGGCCAAATACCACCTCAAACAATGGGAACCTGCGCTGCAAGACTGCCGCAAATCGTCGCAAATGACCCCCGACAATGCCCAAGCCTTCAACAACATTGGCCTGATCAAACTGCAAATGGGCAAAAAAGAGGAAGCCCTCACGGCCTTCAAAAGAGCAGTAGCCTTGGCCCCCGGCAACCAAGAATTTGCCGAAAACTTGGCCAAAGCCCAGTAAGAGGGGTAAAATTTTCCCGGTTTTTTCCAAATAGCTTGCACCCGATTGATTATAATCGTATAATTTTGTGGCTCATTTCAACAGCATCGTGACGGATGAAAAAAGACATTAAGCAGCTCCTCAAGGAGCGCATTTTAATATTGGATGGGGCAATGGGCACCATGATCCAACGCCACCCACTTACCGAAGCCGATTTTCGGGGCGAACGGTTCAAAAATCACCCTTCCGACCTGAAGGGCAACAACGATCTGTTGTCCATTGTCCGGCCCGACATCATCAAGGACATCCACCGCCAGTATTTCTTGGCCGGATCCGACATCGTGGAGACCAATACGTTCAGTAGTACCCATATTGCCATGGCCGACTACCAGATGGAAGATTTGGCCTATGAACTAAATTATCAATCGGCCAAAATTGCCAAAGAAGTAGCCATTGAAATTACCGCCACCAATCCCAACCGGCCACGTTTTGTGGCCGGTGCGCTCGGGCCGACCAACCGCACCGCGTCCATTTCACCCGATGTGAACGATCCTGGCTATCGGGCCGTTACTTTTGACGATTTGGTCAATGCTTATTACGAACAAGTGTGCGGATTGGTCGATGGCGGAGCAGATATCCTGCTGGTGGAGACCGTGTTTGACACCTTGAATGCCAAAGCTGCCCTATTTGCAATTGATAAATATTTTGATGACGCCCGCCAACGTGGCACCCCCGAGATTGGCGTGCGGGCCACACTCAATGGCCGCGCCGAAGCGTTTCCTTTTTTGGGTACCCCGGGCAAGCACCTGCCCGTAATGGTGTCGGGCACGATTACCGACCAGAGCGGGCGGACACTTTCGGGTCAAACCAGTGAAGCCTTTTGGAATTCGGTATCGCACGCCCACCTGATGAGCGTGGGACTCAATTGTGCGCTGGGCGCTCGGTTGATGTTGCCCTATGCCAAAGAGTTAAGCCGGGTTGCCAATATTCCCGTCAGCGTGTACCCCAATGCGGGACTGCCTAATGAATTTGGCCAATATGATGAAACGCCCGAGCAAATGGTGGCCCAAGTGGTTGAGTTTGCGCAAGCGGGCGTACTGAACATTGTTGGGGGCTGCTGTGGTACCACGCCCGATCACATCCGGGCGATCGCCGAAATGGCTGCCCAATACAAACCGCGCCCCATCCCCGAAAAGGACGGCAATATGCACTTGAGCGGGTTGGAGCCAGTCAAAATCACCCCTGAAACCCGCTTTGTCAACATTGGTGAGCGCACCAACGTAACCGGCAGCCGTAAATTCGCCAAGCTGATCAAGGAAGGCAACTACGATGCGGCCTTGGAAATCGCGCGCAGCCAAGTCGATGGCGGTGCTCAAGTTATCGACGTGAACATGGACGAAGGGATGCTCGACTCCGAAGCCGCCATGGTCAAGTTCCTGAACTTAATCGCGGCCGAGCCCGACATTGCTAGGCTGCCCATCATGATCGACTCCTCCAAATGGAGCGTGATCGAGGCGGGCCTCAAATGCGTTCAGGGCAAGAGCATTGTCAATTCAATCTCCCTCAAAGAAGGCGAAGAGCGCTTCAAGTATTATGCCCGGCTCGTCCGCCGTTACGGAGCAGCAGCCGTGGTCATGGCTTTCGATGAACGCGGCCAAGCTGACAGTTTTGAACGGCGCAAGGAAATTTGCCAGCGTTCCTACGATATTCTGGTCAATGAAGTCGGCTTCCCACCCGAGGACATCATCTTTGACCCCAACATCCTGACCGTGGCCACCGGGATCGAGGAACACAACAACTACGGCGTAGATTTTATCAATGCCACCCGCTGGATCAAGGAAAATCTGCCCGGGGCCAAGGTATCGGGCGGAGTGAGCAACATCTCCTTCTCTTTCCGGGGCAACGACGTGGTGCGCGAAGCAATGCACTCAGCTTTTCTTTATCATGCCATCAAGGCTGGACTGGACATGGGCATTGTCAACGCAGGGCTGATCGAGGTCTACCAAGAGATCCCCAAAGAAATGCTGGAGCGGATCGAGGATGTACTGCTCAACCGCCGCCCCGATTCTACCGAGAGGCTAGTTGAATATGCAGAAAAAGTAAAAAATAAGGGCAAAGAACTCGTCAAAGATGAAACTTGGCGGAATGCCACCGTTCAGGAGCGGCTCAAACACGCGCTGATCAAGGGCATTGTGGATTATATCGATCAAGACACCGAAGAAGCCCGATTGCAATATGCGCGGCCCCTGCACGTGATTGAAGGTCCACTGATGGATGGGATGAATGTAGTGGGCGACTTGTTTGGCGAAGGCAAAATGTTTTTGCCCCAAGTGGTCAAGAGCGCCCGGGTGATGAAAAAATCAGTGGCGCTGTTGATTCCTTATATTGAGGAGGAAAAACGGTTGAACCCGGAAATGTCCCAATCGAGTTCCAACGGACGGATTTTGATGGCCACGGTCAAGGGCGATGTCCACGACATTGGCAAAAACATCGTCGGGGTGGTATTGGCCTGCAACAATTTTGAGATCCTCGACATTGGCGTCATGGTGTCATTGGAAAAAATCTTGGACACAGCCCAGAAAGAAAATGTAGATATCATTGGTCTGAGCGGCTTGATTACCCCATCGCTCGACGAAATGGTGTATGTGGCCGAAGAAATGGAAAAGCGCAAGATGACCACCCCACTTCTTATTGGCGGGGCCACCACTTCGCGCGTTCACACGGCTGTCAAAATCGCCCCCAAATACAGTGGGGCCGTGATCCACGTGCTGGACGCCTCGCGCAGTGTGCCCGTGGCTTCGGCATTGATGAGCAAGGAAGAAGGAACAGCCGCCTCCATCGTAAATGCTGTGAAAGAAGAATATGAACGGCTCCGCATTGAACACGCGGCCAAACAGCAAGCCAAGAACTATATCTCGCTGGCCGATGCCCGCAAAAACAAGGTCAAGATCGACTGGACCAGCGCCCCGATCACCCAGCCAACCTTTTTGGGCACGCGGGTATTTGAGGATTATCCACTCGCTGAGCTGGCCAATTATATCGACTGGACCCCGTTCTTCCAATCTTGGGAATTGGCGGGCCGCTTCCCGGCCATTCTGAACGACCCGCTGATCGGTGGCGAAGCCCGCATACTTTTTGATGATGCCCAGGCCTTGCTCAAAAAGATCATTGACCATAAATTGATCACTGCCCGGGCGGTGATTGGGTTCTTCCCTGCCAATGCGGTCAACAGCGACGATCTGGAGGTTTACGACTTTGAAGAAGCCGTGCTGGAAATCCCCTGCGAGCGCCACGGCAGCCACGTCCATGTGGAATATGCGGAAAAACGCACCGCGGTGGCCACCATGCTGCACAACCTGCGCCAGCAAAACCTGAAAGCCAAAAACCTGCCCAACTTCTGCCTTTCGGATTTCGTGGCCCCCAAAGAAAGTGGCCGGGAAGACTATATCGGTGGTTTTGCCGTCACGACAGGCATCGGGGCCGAGGAACTGGCCAAGCAGTTTGAGGCCGACAATGACGACTATAACAGTATCATGGTCAAGGCATTGGCCGACCGCTTGGCCGAAGCCTTTGCCGAACGGATGCACGAGCGCGTGCGCAAGGAGTTCTGGGGCTATGCCGCCAATGAAACCTTGGACAACGACTCGTTGATCAAAGAAAAGTACCAAGGCATCCGGCCCGCCCCGGGTTACCCCGCTTGCCCCGACCACTTGGAAAAACGCACTTTGTTCGAGCTATTGGACGTAACTTCCCAGATTGGGATCGACCTGACCGATAGCTGCGCCATGTACCCAACCGCAGCCGTTAGTGGCTGGTACTATGCCAGCCCCGAAGCCAAGTATTTCGGCCTCGGCAAAATTGGAGAGGATCAAGTGCGCGAGTATGCCGAGCGCAAAAGCATGGGCCTGCCTGAAATGGAGCGTTGGCTCGGACCAGTATTGGGTTACAAATAGCATCATCCCTATAAAAAATCCCCGCTTTTTTTCAAAGGCGGGGATTTTTTGAATATTCAGGCCACTGTCACCGGACAGCTTTCTGTCGCCAAGATTTCCTCAAGTCACGTGGTTTTAAAAGTAAAGCACGGCTTAAAATGGCATTTTTTTTGCTAAAATTATATTAAAATTTACCAATACAGTGAGAATACTTACCTTACCTGTTTTCTTCCCAGCTTACCAGCGTCTGATACCTCATCAAGTTTCAATTCAGCCGCTGTTCCCATCTGGTCAAATCCACTTCGTGATCCAATCATTCGTAAAAGCTACTTTTCCAACTGGCCACTTGAGAGGTCAAGTTTGATCGGTTAGCTGTGATTTTAGGAAAGAAAAACAGTTTGTCGGTTATTGTGCAACTTTATTATGGAAAAAACATATTTTTGATGCTGTGTATATGATTCATTGCCGAAAAAAGTGAGCTATGCACTACGGACTTTTATTTTGACGATATTACTATTTTTTAAATTTTTAAATAACTACAATTTACTTATGACCTCAATGATTACTTTCATCCACCGCCTAGCTAGACAATTAGTGGGTTTGGACAAACTGGGCCGAGCCCATTGTGCTGCTGTGTGTTGCGGCCTGATGATCATGGGCGCCCAACCGCGCCAAGCCGCCGCCCAGGCCCCCGCATGGGCCGATGTGAACGAGAGCACACTCGTACCCTCGGGACAACGCTACATCTTCCCCGAAAAGTACCGTACCCTGCAATTGGATGCCGATCAATGGGGGACATCGGTGGCCCAAGTCCCCAAAGCCCATGCTTCGCAAGCTGGCCGGGCCGGTTCCATAATTTTGTTGCCCATGCCCGACGGGCGCTACGAGCGCTTCCGCATTGTGGAGGACAAGCTGATGGACAACCAGCCAGCCAGCATCCGTACTTTTGCCGGACAGGGCATTGATGACCCAACGGCCACTCTCCGGATGGACTGGACGATGTGGGGCTTTCATGCCATGATCTTGTCGGCCAATTACACCGTTTACATCGATCCCTATGCCCAAGGTGATGCCAGAAGCTACCTTTCCTATTTTAAGCACGACTTCACCAATGAGGCCAAGGCCCGCCAACAAGCCAAGTGCGACGTAGGAAGTTTTGGCCAGGGCCGCCTGCCCCAGCCCAATGTGGATCCAGCCCCCGCCTTGGTGGGCGAGCTGCCCATTGCTCTGCGGGCCAACGGCACTCAACTCCGCACTTACCGGATCGCCGTTTCCTGTACTGGCGAGTATGCCACTTTTCATGGCGGCACTGTGGCCGGGGCCCAAGCAGCCATAGCCACTTCCATCAACCGGATCCGGGGGGTGTTCGAAAAAGAAGTTGCCGTGAGCTTTACCCTGCTCAATCAGCCCGGCCTTATTTTTACCGATGCGGCCACCGATCCCTTCACCAACACCAATGGAGTAACATTGCTGGGCGAGAACCAAACCTTGGTGGATGCAGTGGTTGGGAATGCCAACTACGATATTGGTCATGTGTTCAGCACGGGGGGCGGCGGGGTTGCCGGACTGGGTGTGGTCTGTGTTACTGGCCAAAAGGCTCGCGGGGTTACTGGATTGCCGGCACCGATCAATGATCCTTTTGACATCGACTTTGTGGCCCACGAAGTAGGCCACCAATATGCCGGCAACCACACTTTCAATGGTAGCTCTGGTAACTGTGCCGGGGGCAACCGCAGTGCGTTAAATGCCTATGAGCCGGGCAGCGGCACCACCATTATGGCTTATGCCGGTATTTGCGCTCCCCAAAACACCCAGCCGAACAGCGATGCCTACTTCCACGTTCGGAGCTATGACGAAATCTTGAACTTTACCCTTACCGGGTCAGGGAACAACTGCCCAGTGGTGACCGCCACCGGCAATACCCCGCCCACTGTCACCGTGCCCGCTGGCGGGTTTGCCATCCCCCTCGGTACCCCTTTTGTCTTGACCGGATCGGGCAGTGATGCCAACGCGGATCCCATTACCTATTGCTGGGAACAGTTCGATCTGGGCCCGACCGGTCCTCCCAATAGCCCGGTGGACAATGCCCCCATCTTCCGTTCCTTTAATCCCACGACCAGCCCCAGCCGGACTTTTCCCAGGATCCAGGACATTATCAACAATACCCAAACGTTGGGGGAAATATTGCCTTCCTACGCCCGCGACCTCAACTTTCGCTTGATCGTGCGGGATAACCGCGCTGGCGGTGGTGGGGTGAACTATGCCGCCATTGGCTTTACGGTCAGTCAGGCTGGCCCGTTCGTGGTGTCAGCACCCAACACGGCGGTTTCTTGGCCCATCAATTCTACCCAAAGCGTTACTTGGGATGTGGCCAATACCAATGGTGCCCCGGTCAACTGTGCCAATGTGCGTCTTCTGCTTTCCACCGATGGCGGGTTGACCTATCCCACGGTCTTGATCGCCAATACTCCCAATGATGGTACGGAATCGGTAACTGTTCCCAACGTGGGCCTCTCCACTACGGCTAGGGTGCGCGTAGAGGCGGTTGGCAACATCTTCTTTGATATTTCCAACACCAACTTTTCCATTACGGCGGCCCTGCCAGTACCGTCGATCAGCAGTTTCACTCCTGCTTCAGGGCCAGAAGGCACGGTGGTGATCATCACGGGCGCCAACTTGACTGGGGCCACCGGGGTGAGTTTCAACAATGTCAATGCAGTGGCGTTTACGGTCAACAGTGGCACCCAAGTGACAGCGACCGTTCCCGCTGGGGGCACTACAGGCCTTGTCCGGGTGATCACTCCCGCCGGTACGGCCACCAGCGCGACCAACTTTACCGTTACCCCCACTATTCTCAGTTTCACCCCTACTTCAGGGCCGGTGGGCACGGTGGTCACCATTACGGGCACCACTTTTACCGGGGCCACCGTTAAAAGTTTCAACAACGCGGCTGCCTCTTTCACCGTTAATAGCGCCACTCAAATTACGGCAACCGTTCCCGCTGGAGCCACCACTGGACTTCTCCAAGTGACCACACCCGCCGGTACGGCCGTAAGTGCGACAAACTTTGTTGTGGTCCCAGCCCCTACCGTTACCAGTTTTACTCCGGTCACGGGTCCGGTGGGCACGGTAGTGGTCATTGCTGGCAGTGATTTTACCGGAGCCACTGCCGTACGGTTCAATGGCCTAAATGCAGCTTCGTTCACGGTCAATAATGCTAACCAGATTACGGCCACCGTTGCGACTGGAACTACTACCGGCCTTGTGAGCGTCACTACCCCAGGAGGAACCGCCAACAGTGTGGGCAATTTTACCATCATCCCCGCCCCGGCCATCAGCTCGATCAGCCCACCCAATGGGCCAGTGGGTACTGTGGTGACCATTAGTGGTACAAACTTGGGCGGGGCGACCCAAGTGCAGTTCAACGGGGTGACCGCCAGCATTGGCACCAACACCCTCACCCAGATTACCACTACTGTACCTGCAGGGGCCACCACTGGCTTGATCACCGTGACTACTTCAGGCGGCAATGCCAGCAGTGCAAGTAATTTTGCGGTGGCCTGTATTTGGAACGGAACCGCGTGGGTGCCAGTGGCCCCCACTTCGGTAGATAATGCAATCGTGACTGCGGCCTATAACACCAGCACAAATGGCAACATCGTCTGCCGAGATTTGACCAACAACGGGGGAACTATTATTGAAATCCCGACTGGCACCGTCGTGACCGTCAATCGGGTATTGACCAACAACGGAACTATCAACACCCAAAATGGCGGTGCTTTTGTGCAAGTGGAGGGCAGCACCGTGGCACAGGGCGGTTTGTTCAAGGCCTTCCGCGACAACGGTTATGCCTCAGCAAATGCCCCGGCCTATAATTTCTGGTCAACTCCCGTCCAGAATGCGCAAATTAGCCTGCTTACTGGCACATTGGGCGATTTCCGCTTCTCTTACAATGAGGCCACCAACCAATGGCAGGGCATGACCTCGGGCATCAATTTGGCCGGCTCCTCCCTGCGGGCTGGCGTAGGCTACTCGGCTATCAACGGTGGGGCCATTACCTTCCAAGGCTCCCCCAATAATGGCAATATCAACGTCAGTACTTCTCGGACGCTAACCAACGCCAGCTTTTTGGGCTTCAACTTGATGGGCAACCCCTACCCTTCGCCGCTGCTGATCAGTGACGGGGCCGGAGGTGGCACTGGCCTGCTCGAGGATGCGGCCAACAGTGGTTTTGCTGGTTCAGCCTATGTTTGGCGGGACGACCGTTTGGGCAGTGGTGGCGGGGCTTATGTGGCTATTAACGCTACTTCGCTCGCCGATCCCGGCCGTACCGGTTCAAACAGCTTGATCAACCATATTAGCGTGGGCCAAGGCTTCTTTGTCTTGCGCACGGCGGTTGGTACCGGCAACCTGAGCTTCCGCAACCTGCACCGCTTGGGCGTGGTGGGCAATACCTCTTTGTTCCGCTCCGAGGGCAGCGAGGCAAGCCACCTGCTCTTGAGCCTGACCGGAACCAATGGGGCCAAAGACCTGTTCCAGCTTACGCGCAGTGCGGGCTTTACCGACAGCTTTGATCAAGGGGCCGATGCTGCTAAACTGGATCGCCCCAATGGGCCACGGCTGGCGGGTTCCCACGAAAACGGTCGTTACCAAATCCTTGCCTTGCCAAACGATGGGCAGGGCTTGGTGGTCCCTTTGACCGTGGCCATTGAACAGGCAGGTTCCCATACTTTCAGCGCTGAGCCATTGGCCGGTGGGTTAACAACCGAACGGATGTTCCTCGAGGATCGCAACACTGGCGAGTTCTATTATTTGGAGCCAAACCGGGGCCATGCCCTGCCACTTCAGGCGGGCAATCACCCCAACCGGTTCTATCTCCGCTCTGCAACTGAAGTGGTGGGACAATCAGCCACTACCGGGGCACGCCTCTACAGTTTTGGCGATGATTTGTTCATCGCCCTGAATGAGCAACGCTCCGGCCAAGCCGAGATCTTTATCTCCGATGCCACCGGCGCGCTGGTCCAACGGTTCAGCACCAATGCCACCAAAGGCATGGCCCGCGCCAAAGCATCGATCACGCGCAGCGGGCTCTACTTGGTCAAGATCGTGATGAACGGCGAGGTGATCACTGCCCGGCTCTGGATCGAGAACTAGGCCATTTTGAGTTAAACGACAAGAAGTGGGGACCATCGCTTGGTGGTTCCCACTTCTTGCTTTTTTCCGAATAACCGATTTCTAAAATCCGGTTAAAAGCTGTTAAGGTTTGTCAAAGTGCCCATGCAGTCTGGCCATTTTGGTGTAACCTTGTTAGTAGAAATGTCGGCGGCTTAATTAATGAACCATTTATTCCACACAGAACACCTTGCCATTGGATCTTTGTCTTTGCTTTTCAAAAAGACAAAAGGGGCGTTCCTCATTTGTTTAATTGGCCAAAATATTCTTTTTTCCCTCCCTCTAGGTGCCCAAACCGTAGATACGCCACCTGCCCACCAAGCAATGGCTGCCCAACCCGATGCCCTTCTAGCAAGTACCGACAGTTTTTATATCCGGGATGTCCACCTTGAGTGCAACCACAAAACTATTGACCGGATCATTCTCCGGGAGTTGAAGCACAAGCCCGGCAGTCGGATTGCCAAACAGGGGATCATCCTTGAGCTTCAGCGCGAGGCCAGCAAAATTTTCAACACTAACCTCTTCGTATTGGCCGAGGTGTTCCATTTCCCGGTGCAGGGCGATACAATTGAGCTCATTGTCAGCGTGGTCGAGAAATGGTACACTTACCCTGTCCCGATCCTGGAACTGGCCGACCGCAACTTTAATGAATGGTGGCAACAGCGGGGCCGCGATTTGGATCGGTTGGTCTATGGCATCCGCTTTACCCAGCAAAACTTCCGGGGGCGCAACGAAGATCTGCGCCTTACCCTCCAACTGGGCTTTACCCGCAAGATCGAGTTTGAATACAACATTCCCTACATTGACCGCCGCCAGACTGTTGGGCTGAATTTCCGGGTGTTTTATGACAACAACAAAAATTTGCCCTATCGGACGGAAAACAACAAACTCAACTTTTTGCGCATTGACCAAGTACTCCGCGAACGGTTTACGGCTGAGGTGGGCGTTTTCAAACGCAGCCAGTTTTACAATACCCATTTCTTGGACTTGCGGTACCACCAACAGGCAGTAGCGGATACTATTGCCAGATTGAACCAAAACTACTTTTTGGAAGGGCGCTCCCGGTTGCGATACTCCGAACTGGTTTATACCTTCAACCGCGACATCCGGGACATGGCAGCCTATCCGCTCAAGGGGATGTTGCTCCGGCTCACTGTCAACCAAAAGGGATTGGGCGATTTTGATGACATCAACCAGTTGTCAATCAGTGGGTTATATGCCAAGTTCTTCAAACTGAACAACCTGTTCTACTATTCCGCCAGTTTTCGGGGATATGTTTCGTTCCCGGAGCAACAACCTTTCACCGAAATGCGGACATTCGGCTACCAGTCGCAGTTCCCGCGTGGGTATGACCTGTACGTGATCGATGGGCAACGTTGGGGGGTGGTGAAAAACACTTTCCGCTTTCGGCTGGTTTCCCACAATTTGCACAATGAATGGATCAAAATGGAGCAATTTAGGGTGATGCCTATCGCCATTTACCTCAAAGGGTACGCCGATGCGGGGTATGTGGCCAACCCGATTGTAACGCCCGAAAACCGACGGCTCACCAACCGGGCCTTGGTGGGCACGGGGATCGGACTGGACTTGGTGCTGTATAACACCTCCGTGTTCCGTTTTGAATATTCATTCAACCGAGAAGGAGATCGGGGGTTTTATTTCAACTTAATGTCCGATTTCTAATCAACCCGCTATTTGCCATAGCGCGACCCGCCCCCCCGCACACTGCGGCTGCCAGCAAAATAGCCGCCACCATCGCGGGAACCTTCTTTTATCCCCTTGTCGGTGAGGCCCGAAAGCCCAAAACCGGTCGAGGAAGCATAATAGACAGCCACAAAAGTGAGTAGGAATCCGGCAATCCAGATAATGCGCGTGAAATTTTGCATGATTTGCTTGCTTTAGGTTTGTGGCCCAAATATAGTGCCCTGCCACCAAAAGAAAAACAATCTAG
Source organism: Cytophagales bacterium (assembly GCA_038209965.1). GTDB lineage: Bacteria > Bacteroidota > Bacteroidia > Cytophagales > Thermoflexibacteraceae > JALONO01. Next base: position 24,582 of record JBBQXF010000018.1, read on the forward strand.
GGTTTTGTCTGCACTACCAAAGGCGATGAAGAAATGCTCAAGTTACCATTTATGTCCCTTGCTCGTACGGTAAAAGCATAACTGGTGTTGGGCGTTAGGCCGGTTGCGGCAAAAATAAGCGTTTGGGCATTGACGTTCAGAATGGCGATATTGTCCCGAAAAACGACGTAGCCTTGCAAAGCGACCCCATTGGTCGGGCTGCTGGGCGATGAAATGGTCAGATTAACCGATGTTTGCTCGATTGTGCCAGCTACCAACAGCCCGGGAACAGTTGGCCCAATACTGTGCACTGTAAAATCTTTGCTAATGGGCGGACTAATATTACCGGCAGCATCTTTGGCCCGTACCGAAAAAGGATAGCTGGTGGCGGGCAATAGACCAATAATATTTTTAGTCAATACCGGGGAGTCAACACTGTCAACCAATTCGCCAGCTATGTAAGCCAGATACTTGGTTACCCTCACATTATCGGTACTGGCCGACCAGCGCAGTAGCATATTATTATTGCCCGGCACACCAGTAAGGCCGATAGGCACTGTTGGCGGCTCAGTATCAAGCGCGTGAGTGAGTAGAGGCCAGCGGAGCAGGAAAAAATTGAGGCCCCGGGTTGCATTGCTATGACTGGCCTTGATCCGAAAATCTCCGGAAAAAGAGGGCTTGCCGATCGCATTGGCGGGCAGGGCAATGGCACCGCTGGGCAGGCTGAAACCCGCTTCGGGAGTGATTCGGGTTGCGTAATAATTATTCGACTGGCTCATAGTGGGCCCTTGGCTCACCATCCGGCCACCAGGGCTGGAGTTTATTACAATGTTGCCCGTGAAGACCGCTTGCCCTGGAGCGGAAATATCAGCTTGGAAAGACGAAGCGGCATTAAAACTATTGGCCCCAAAACCAGGGAAAGGTATAGCAGGTACTGTAATCAGCGTATTGTTTGATACGGTCAACCGGCCGGTCGTTTCTCCCGATTTGTTGTTCCAATAAACGCCATCGCTGGCTGTCACCAGGTTGTTGCGAATAATGCCAGCCCGGCACAAAACAGTGGCCCAGTTGCCATTCACGTTTTGGAAAGTATTGTTCTCCACCAAAATAATCGCCCCTTGGCCAAAACTGACCCCACCCGTTTGCCCAGGCTCATCTTGGTTGACGGAAATATTTTTAAAAGCACAGCGACGAATCACTACTGGGGCGTTTGTAACTGCTCGGGATACTTGAAGGGCATTGTTCCAAGTGTTCTCGATGATCAAATCCTCAAACCTGGCACTGTCCAAGCTGGCAGTCGCGCTAGGGTTAGTATTGCCCAAATAAACTCCCTCCAAAAAAGCTCCGGTAATCTTGCTGTGAGTGAACACCACCCGGCCATAGTTGGCCGAAATATTGTTCATCCAGAAACCCCATCCCGTGATGTTGTAAAGGCCAAACTGGGAGAAGGATACATTTTGGCTAGCATCGGTCACGCCGATACCCGCCCGTGTTAGACCAGGGCGGGGCTCGCGGCCGGAAGTCCTGGCATTTTGGATAGCAGGGAGATAGAGGCTGCTATGATCCACAATGAAACCATACCTGACTGTATCTCTCGCTGTGATAACTGGAGGCACCGTCCCATCAAAATCTCCCCGGACGACTACGTTTCTCGAGTTGCCAAAAATTACAAAAGAATCATTCTTGATACGTACAACACCAGTCCGGCCATTAGTGATCCTGATCGGGTTGGTGGTGGTGCCAACCAAATTGCTCAACCCGATCCATTCATAAGGAATGGCGCGGGGCAATATGATGATCTTCGCCCCCGGACCTACGACCGGACGCTGCCTTTGGCCGTCAAAAACTATCCCATCACCCACACGTGAAGTGACGGTGTAGGTATTGGTTGCCGCGTCATAGGTCACTTGACCAAAAACTGAGAGCGGCAATACTGCCAATAAAAACAAAAACAGAGATCTCATCGTGGTGTTAAAGTTAAAAGTACGCTTGACAATTTTGACTGATACCTAAGTTATAAAATTAATGAATAAACGATTATTGGGTTGGGATATTGCCATTGTTTTCATTAATCGCAGCGGGCCGCCACCTTTTTCCCCACGTGATTAAATCTTTGCCAACCATTATCTTGGCCAATAAAATCCCAAGCTCGGGCCGGAGGCCAAGGTTGGCCACACTCTGCCACCAATGGCCAATGGCCTGCACTTTCTGCCCGTCCAGGTAGCTGTGGATGGCACAGAAACGGTGCGAATGGCCCCGGAGTTGGCGCAGTTCGTCGTTGGGCAGGGCCAGCCGTGCTGCCAGATAGTGCATTGCCGCCAGCCGCCCTCGTATGGCATGTTGGTTGTCGGCCATGCTCCGCGCTGGGTGATCGTGCAGTACGATCGTGGTCTGGTCGATAAGGTAAATTTGGTCCCGAAAATAATTGCAAAAATGAAAGATCCAATCCTCGCACATATTGAACTCGGGCGGGAAGGGCAACCAATGGGGATTGTCTTTTTTTACGCACACAAAGGCCGCCAAGGGATTGCCGGTCAACAAGAAATGATAGTCGTACAACCCCTCGGGCAGTGCCTCAATATCTGAGGGCACCAGCTTTTCCCGGCGTTGGGTAGCAAACTTGGTCGCAAAGAAATTGCACGCGGGATATTGTTCAATTTTTTTGCCCAACTCGGCCAAGTGATTGGGGAGCATCAGATCGTCCGAGTCGTGGAAGACTACGTACCGTCCTTGGGCCAGTTGGTGGCCGGTGTTGCGGGCCACTGAACGCTCCTCATTTTTTTTCTTGTAATAAATCACCTGGGGATGGGAACCAAAGTTAAAGTCGATCGCATAGTGGGTTTCGTCCGTGCTGCCATCATCAATGATCAAAAGTTCATAATCATTGAACGTCTGAGCCAATACCGATTGGATCACCGGTACTATCAACTTTGCCCGGTTGTAGGCGGGTATGACAATGGAAAAAAAGGACATTTTTGTAATGTGTTCCCAAATTTACTACTCTGCGTCCGTTTTTGTGCGTTTTTTATTTTTGATCCCCTTGCGAAACCGATAAACCAGTGAAATATGGTGCGAGGGCAACAGTTGGGGGTGAGTGCTCAGGGCATAGTCCACTTGCCAGGCCCACAATGACCACCCAACGCCAAAGGACTGGGTGTAGGGTTGGTTGGAAATGCCTGTCCGCAGGGCCAGTTTCTCCAGCAAGTGGTATTCGGCCCCGGCCCTGATCTGGGTGGGAAAACCAAGATCCTGAGCTATTTCAGCGTTGATCATCAGCCTTTTGTCCGGCCGATACGATAGGCCAGCCTTCATCAGGGTGGGTATGCGCTCGTCCTGAAAATCAGCGATCTTGGCTTGGTTAAAATTATAAATGTGCGCCCCCAGCCATAACTTAGAAGTCAGTTGAGCGGAGCCGCCGAACTCCAGGGCGAGCCGGCTGCGTGTGCCCAAGCCTTGCAACGAGAGTTGGACGTAGTTGACCCGCACCCCGACCGCATAATTGCCGATGTGGTGGCCCAACGCCAAGCCGGCCACGGTTTCATTGAACAGGGCATCGCCAAAACGAAATAGGGAAATGCCCCCAGTGCCGCCCCATTGGAAGGGCTGCACCACTGCTGATTGCACCGAATGAAGCCCTGTAATGGTGAAGCGGTTTTCGTAGGCAAAGAGCAGGGCAGCTTCCCGCTGCCAAGCCAATGCGCCCACATTGTTGAAGATGGCCCAGGCATCGCCTACTGTCACCGTCGAGTTGGACAGGCCGGTTGCCCGGGCCCCGGTTCCCAACAGACGGGCCTGCGCCATAGCTTGGGAGGGCAGCAACGCCCCGATGGCCCCGCCAAGCAACCAAAAATAATGACAAAAAATCAACCTGACCATAATAATAGATTCTCATCATTGTGCATTGGATAACTCCCAAAGCAAAAGTTGTTGGTGCTGAACCACCGGGCCCAACCACACTTTGGCAGGAAGCCGTGCTGGCCACGAAAGTGATCGATTTGGGTTATTGGAGCTTCCTCAGCTCGTGCTCGCCCGCAACCGGCTTGAGTTCAACAATGGGTTTCCCTTCGCGCTTGGGCCGTTGTTCGGCATATAGCGCCCGGTTTTTGAGCACATCCAAGGCCAAGAACAGGGCTGAACAGAACGAACTTTCATCGGCGACCCCGGTGCCGGCAATATCGTAGGCTGTGCCGTGATCGGGCGAGGTGCGCACCACCGACAAGCCAGCGGTGAAGTTCACCCCCGTCTCAAACCCCAACATCTTGAACGGGATCAGTCCTTGATCATGGTACATGGCCAACACGGCATCGAACTTTTGGTACGTGTGCATCCCAAAGAAGCCGTCGGCCGGAAAGGGCCCAAAAACCAAGTGCCCTTTTTCCTTATATTGGTTAACGACTGGGGCAATAATGGCCAGTTCCTCGTCGCCCAATAGCCCGTCCTCGCCCGCGTGGGGATTGAGGCCCAACACAGCTATCCGGGGTTTTTTGAGCCCAAAATCCTCGCGGAGCGATTGCAGCAGCATGTCCAGTTTGTTGCTGATCAGTTCGCGGGTCAGTGCAGCCGGTACTTGATTCAAGGGCAAGTGGCCGGTTACTGTCCCAATGCGCAAATTTTCTGCAACCAGTAGCATGAGGCTCCCCGCTTTGCCAAATTGCGCCGCGTAGTATTCGGTATGACCGGGATAGGGGAAATCGTCACTTTGAATGTTGAACTTATTGATGGGAGCAGTCACCACGGCATGGATCAACCCAGCTTTTAGATCCGCTGACGACTTGGCCAAGGCCAGAAAGGCCAATCTCCCTGCTTCAGGAAGCGATTTGCCGGGCGAAATCTCGTAGTTATCCTCCCAACAATTGACCACGTTGACCCGGCGGTCGTTGAAACGATAATCATCCACAACCTGATGGTATTGAAACTGCTCAATGTTCAATAGCTTTTTATATTTGGCCAAAATTTTGGACGAGCCGTAGATGATAGGCACGCAAAGTCGGTTGATTCGGTTGTCCTGCAAAGTTTTTAGAATCACTTCGGGGCCAATGCCATTAAAATCGCCCATCGTAATCCCGATGCGGGGCAAATTAGCTGATATAATTTCGTTTTCCATGTTGGGTACACTCACTTTAGGGTGTAAAATTATAGCAGATTTTGGAAGATAGGAAAAAAATGATCCGCTTGGCCCCTATCCTGCAGTCTCAGGTTGGTACGGTTTGGCCTTGGACATGCGCAGGGTAAACCAACCACCCCTTAAATTGCCCATCATCATTGCGTGAGGGCCAATAATTGGGCCACGGTGTCGGCTTCGGCGGCTGGTTTATCATGCCGCCAGCGAAGGATGCGCGGGAAACGGAGCGCCACCCCGGACTTGTGGCGGTTGGAGCGCTGGATGCCCTCAAAACCAATCTCAAATACCAGTTCGGGGGCAACTGTGCGCACTGGCCCAAACTTTTCAACCGTGTTTTTTTTCACAAAAGCATCCACTTGTTTGATTTCAGCATCGGTCAAGCCCGAATACGCTTTGGCAAAAGTGACGAGTTTATCCCCGTCCCAAACCCCAAAAGTGTAATCGGTGTAGAGGGTAGCCCGGCGGCCATGCCCTTTTTGGGCGTAGATCAGCACTCCGTCCACCGAAAGTGGCTGCACTTTCCACTTCCACCAATGCCCCCGCACCCGCCCGGTCTGGTAAGGGGAAGATAATTTTTTGAGCATCAGCCCCTCGGCCAGTTGTTCCCGGGCCAAGGTCCTGATACGGCCCAATTCAGCCCAAGAAGTGGCGACCAGACTGGGCGAAAGGGAAACCAAGCCGGGAACGGGCAGGGCAGCCACCAGTTGCTCGAGCTGCGCCCGCCGCTCAGCCAGCGGACGGCTGCGCCAGTCGGCCCCAGCATATTCCAACAGATCATAAACCACCAAGGCCACCGGTACTTCTTGGAGGATTTTTTTGGTGATGGTTTTGCGCCCAATTCGTTTTTGCAGTTCAGCAAAGGGCAGCGGTTGCCCGTTTTGCCAAGCCAGCAGCTCGCCATCCAGTACCAAGCCTTGGGCTGGGGCCGGCACTGCACTGGCTAGCGCAGCCAATTCGGGATACTTGTCCGTGACCAGTTCCTCGCCCCGGGTCCAGATAAAAATTTCGCCTTGGCGCACGATCACTTGGGCCCGGATACCATCCCACTTCCATTCGGCCTGCCACCCGGTGCAGTCGCCCAGTTCTTCCAGCTTAGCTTCGTCCAGTGGGTGGGCCAAACAAAATGGATATGGCTTTGATCGGTGTGATTGCTGGGCTAGTCCGTCTGCTAGAGAATCCGATCCGGTGGGATGATCCATGATCAATTGCTGGAAGGTGACTTCCCCCGGTTGCCAGTGGCCCATGAGCCGGTGGGCCACTATCTCTTTGTCAATGCCGCAAACCTCGGCCACCGCCCGGGTGACGAGCTGCTGCGAGAGCCCAATTCGGAAGCCGCCCGTTATCAACTTGATAAACACAAACCGCTCGGTAGTGGTCAATCCCTGGAGTGCCCAAATGATCTGGGCCTTTTTTTCTGCTTCGCCCATCGGCCCGAGTGCCTGCAAAAACGCGATCCATTCGCTCAAAGTCTTGGCTTCTGTCCGGTTGGGCAACGGCAAGACCAGCGCGATGGTCTCGGCCAAATCGCCAACAGTATGGTAACTTTCTTCAAAAATCCAGTCGGGGATATTGGCCATCTCGGCCGCCCAACTGCGCAATAGGGTGGTATTTATTTGTCGGCGGGGCCGCTTATGGGTGAACAGGGCCAAGAGCCACAGTTTGTCCCCATCGTTGGCTTTGGTCAGGTAGTTTTTCAGGATACCCAACTTGGTATTGGTCTTGTTGGTAGTATCTAAATCAGCAAATAAATCGGCAAAATCTTTCATGACCCAGTGGATTGATGCTTTGCCAGTGTTAGATCGCTTGAATCAAGACCAAGCGTTTAGGAATTTACGCTGAAATTGAAAACAGTTGATTACCTTGATACTCAAGGATTTGTTCATTTAGCTAGCCATAAACCGGTTTTGATTGTATTCAAGATATTCACTGCTACCGACTGCAAAAAGCTATTACTCGCGAATCTTGCGGCAATGTATTGTCTGCTAAAATGTCGCCAAATTTTTCAAGAAAACGGCAAAGCGAACGATTAGCAATTGGCTGGCTTAAAATTGGCCATCAATCACGCATTCCAGGCCCATGGGCGCTTCTTCAAAACGGAGGTTGAGCGCTTCTCGGTCGGTCTTGAGCAAATTGACGATAAAGCTGTCCACTTCTTCTTCATTTGTGTCAAACAGACGAATACCATCGAATGAACAAACCGCTTCAAAACTACAATCAAGTGATTTGTTGGAATAATAACGCTCTATCTTGCCCTCGCCCTGCACACTGATGATCCCAATAGCCTGATCCCAATTGCCAAAGGAAAGCTGTAGCCGCTGGAGGGTGTATTCCTCGTCATTGACCATTACCTTGTGCTCATGCAACTCTACCTGCTTGTTGCGCACTTGCACCTGAACTTGGTTCAGCCCTTTCGGATTGATGATATTTTCAAATAATAACGCATTGAAAATCATGTAGTTCTCTTCACCTTCGGGAAACAGCTCGATGTACCAGGACATCTGCCCGTATTTCTCGAAAATGCCGTAAATGACTGCGTCTTCCAATACAAAAGATTGGTTGCCAAATTTTAAGTGACCGGACTTCATACCATGTGGGTTAGTAACAATGTATAAAACGAAAAAATCGTGCCGTCCGTATAAATAACCCAAAAATGATTGGTTGATAATCGAGAAAAAGCTAGGCTCCCTTAAGCTCCAATATCTTGGTCATCACTTCCTCGGCTTCAGCCGTTTTGACCGCAAAACCTTTGATATCGCCCTTGCGCTGGAGATCACGGGCCTCGGTCAATAGCTTTGCATATTGCTGGTTCAACTTCTCAACCTCGGTGGCTGGGTCGTTCTTCTTGGAAAATAAGCCAAACATATATTTTTCGTGATTATGGACAACTAAAAGCTGGCACTAAATAGTGGTATTGCTCAAACCACTTGCCTTGGCCAATTGTTTGTCAAGAGGACAAATAAGCCTAACTGGCTTGGATTATTCCGAGCAAAATACCACTTTTGCAGTTGCCCGGTGGATGGGCCACCGTTGGCTCACAGCGTGGTCAAACTTGGCCCCTACTTTCATTTCCCTAAAATGCTGGTACGTTGATTAGCGTTATTAAACAATATTTTCTGCGCCGTAAGCTTCAAGGTGCTATCCGAAAAGCCCGGCCCAAACGCGCCACCCTAAATTTTGGGGATGTCAAAACGGTGGGCGTTTTTTTTGTGACGCACGAAGAGTCCCGACAAAAGGACATTGCCAATTTCATCCGCAATCTTCAACGCGATGGCAAACAAGTAATGGCATTGACCTATTTTGGCAAGGAACGCGACATCGCCTACTCTTTTGACCACGATTTTTTTATGGAAAATGAGATTGACTATTGGGGTGAGCTTCAATCCAATTCCGCCATCAATTTTGTCAATAAAGCTTTTGACTATCTATACTGCATCAGCACCGACCAATCCGAAGTGCAAGATCTCATCATGATGATGAGCAAGGCCAAATGTAGGATCGGCCCCTATCAGCCCGGCAAAGAACATTTGTTCGAGTTGATGCTGGCCTTGCAACCTGGCGAAGGAGTTGATAAGCTAATCGACCAAGCATCATACTACACCCGGGCCATTGCCTATAACTGACCTACATGACTATCCGGATCAACCACCAACTTAGGGGCGCTGGCGTGGCCCTTGTCACCCCTTTTTTACCTTCCGGCGCAGTTGATTATCCGGGCTTGGCCAGCCTACTGGAGCACACCGGCCCGCACGTGGACTATTGGGTCTTGCATGGCACCACCGGCGAACCCGTAACGACCAGCCTTAGCGAGAAGGCAGCGATCTGCGCGTTTGTGCGGCAGCACAACCCTCGCCAACTGCCGTTGGTCTATGGATTGGGCGGCAACTACACGGCCCAATTAGTGCAAACACTACAAGAAATCGATTTGACCGGCTGCTGCGCTGTGTTGTCGGTTTCGCCTTATTACAACAAACCTTCGCCGGAAGGCATTTACCGACACTACATGGCGGTGGCCGATGCCTCTCCCCTGCCCGTCCTGCTTTATAACGTGCCCGGACGAACAGGATCAAATATGAGTGCATCCTTGACGTTGCGCCTGGCCCAGCACCCCAATATTGCTGGCATCAAGGAAGCCAGCGGCGACTTGACCCAGGCCATGCGGATCGCCAAGGCCATGCCCAGCGACTTTTTGCTCATTTCGGGTGATGACCTGCTCGCCCTGCCCATGATGTCGTTTGGGGCGAGCGGAGCTATATCGGTATTGGCCAATGCTTTCCCCCAAGATTTTTCGGCCATGCTCCAACTGGCTGGCCAAGGCCAGTTTGGCGAAGCGGCCCAGCGATTGTTCAAGTTCACCGAAATCAATGACCTGATGTACGCCGAGGGCAACCCTGTGGGGCTGAAAAGTGCCCTTGCCCAACTTGGGGTGTGTGGAGCGGGCGTGCGGGCGCCCCACGCGGAGGCATCGGCCGAATTGCAACAAGCCATTGGCCAGGCAATGATCGGGTTGAAGTGAGTGGCCGGTCAACTTATTGGCTGGGGCAAATTCTCCAGCACCTTTCTGTTCACCCCAACTGGTTTAGTGAAAAGTAAAATGGCAGTGATTAAAAATCAAGGTAACTGTTTAGCATCCGCGGGAGGTGGGCAATGATAAAAACGAAATTAAATATAATTTGTGGCTCCAAAAATAAAGGATTCGGAACTGACTGCGACTGTCAAATCCTGCCATGTTCTTATAAACAACCCATTATCGGTTATGGGACACCAACAAAAGCAAATTGGCGAACCGAAGTCAAGGGTTGCGGGTTTTGGGCCACGCATGAACCAAAACAGCCACAATTCCAGTTGCCCCCATCAAGCGGCGGACTGGCCCGTAGGATGGGCATACTAGAGGATTCCAAGGGCCAGGGCAATCAACGGGGCCACGGGGGGAAACCCCTCGCAAGGTCGACAACCCAGATCATGCGATCCACCCGGCCACACCAACTTGTACGCGCGGGCTGCCGTTTGCCCCCCTTCGTGGCCAATAAGTTAGCAAAAATACCTACCTTTAGGTTCAATATTACACCGTCAAAAATATAAAAAATGAAGACCCGCCAAAAAATGATGTAAGATTTAAGGAATTTCTTTCGACAAGCCGCCAGAAACCCCTAAAATTATCGGGTAAAGCCCGCCGACTTTACCCGAAAAGGGAAACTGCACTTTTCCAAGCTCACTGGATTGATGCCGTCGCTTTTAAAAAGTCGGTGGAGGGCGAGCTGCACCAAGTTTTTACCAAGGGTACACCTTGCACCAAACCTGCTTTCGGTTAAGCCCGAAAAAAACTAAAAGTGAAATTTTTTGAAGATATGTTTTCCCAATCGCTTGCCTCTTTTTACAAGCACCACACGCCCCAAACCTTCAAAAACTATCAAATCTGGGCTTGCGGTTGTAGCGTTCAAATCCTGTCCGACAATGAAAAAACCCGCCAAATGGGCATCCATAAAAATCGATTTGAATCAACTACCTCCCCCAAAATATCGGCTTATTTTGATATCTTTTTTAAGATTATTGCCCGTTTAGAACCTGCGACAAACGCAGGGCCGATTTGCTGTGCTGCATGGGGAATCAGGTAGAAAAAGTGCCCAAAACGTAATTTCGGTAGATGATCGGGGCCAGTGCCCACAAATCATCCCCTTTTTCCACGATTTCCGTGGCTCAAAGTATGTCACCAGGCTCAAAACCGATTTTTTCAGTACGGTCAAAGAGTTTGTGCAAAGTAATGAAAACGAAGTATTTATCACCGGGCCACTGAGTGAAAGGACGTATAAAAGGTTGGAAGGTCTTGGCACCAGAAAATCTAAAATGGTTGGTATTTCCCATCGTTTGGTCAAGGTGATCCTATCCACCGGTGAAGTGGGGGTACAGATGATCAATTTGGACAATTCACTTACCATCAGTGGTTTAGCAGAAATTTATTGCTTGGGTTGGGCCATGGAAACGGCTTTCAAAGGCTTCAAGAAACATCAAATATTGGGTGCTTTCGGGCGGCGTTCCGCTTCGGGATATTCAAAGCATGCAGTCCCACAAGATATAGGGTGCAACCTGCTGTTCTATAACCTACAGACCATTGCGGTGCTGGAGCCAACAAAAGAGGTGGAACGCATCAGCGGGAAGCGAAAAATAAGCCTTCCAAAAACAAAAGAAGGGAAAATAAAAGTTATCAAATCAACCGAAATATGAGTGCGGACATTTTGCGTTCGTACCTGTTTAGTTTGTTTGATTACAGGGAGGATGAACTCGGTGGTTTACTTAAAAAAATGCAATTGCATTAGCGGCACAGCTTGGAAACAATCAAGGATACCAGCAAGGATCGCAACCGAAAGATGCACCGCCCCATACAGAATTGAACCGCGGCGACAGACCGTTACAAAAGAGCGTTTTGATTCTGTACTTTCCCAAGTTCTTTGATCTATTGAACAAGTGATTTCATCTGATGAAAAAGACGGCAGGCAACTCCTTGTCTTTTTTTGAACCTCATTAAACAAAAACCTACCTTTTCTGCAAAATTAGATCTTTGAACAAGGCTTATGCCAGCTTTTTCCTAACTTAATGGGTTTAAACCGCTGTTAGGCACAATTTTTATTTCTTTTTTGTCAAGTCAATATTAAAGTTAGCATTCAAAATGATACCGTTGTTTTGTTGAAACACATTTCTATTATTTACTTCACGCCCTAATTGTATAATTTGATTTAAATAACCTGCTTCAATTCTAACAACTGGATTAAATCTATAACCAAATAAAATTCCTATTCTATTTTGGTCAAAAATATTTTCATTTACATTTTTCCCAAATCCAATAAAAATCTCGTCATAAAACGCAACATAAGGTGTTTTGTCCTTGATTTCTTTGCCTTTTAGCGGTATCTGAAATCGGAACATATATCTAAATCTGTTCAAAAATAGATAGTCATCTTCTTTTGTTAAATTAGCATTTGAATATCGTCCAACCCAACGTTGTTCAAGCATAAAACGGTGTGAAAAATCAACGATAAAAATTTTATCTGAAATTGTTGCCATTTGAAACAAGCGGTGTTCGGTGAAGTCTTTGCCCATTCCATTAATTGGGATTTCTCCGTAAGGAAAGGTTTCTATCCAAGCATAGCCAAGCCTAAATTGAATTTTTTGGTTAAGTTGATAGTTAACACCTGCACGTAACAAACTCTGTTGCCATTCTGTGATAAATTCATTTCTACGAAACTGGTATTCTGTATGAATACCAAATTTTTCAGCAAGTTTGAAAGTTCCAAAATAGTTATACCAACCGATAGAATTATAGTTATTAAGCCGAGTACTTTGAGCATACAAAGTACTCTCAACAAAAACAATAATAAATACAAAACACAAAACTAATTTTCCCATAATTTATAAGTAGGATTGGGCTAAAAAGCCCAACCCGTTAATTTTTATTTTGTTGATGGTGAAAACGGTAAGGCAGATTTATGGACAATAATTTTTAATTTACCATCTTTCCCTTTCTTGAAAACCCAAGTTTTATCTACCATTACTTCTTTTCCGTCCTTGCCTGTTACCCAAACATTCCCCATTGTAATAGCAACAGAACCGTAAATCTGAATCCCTTCATTTTTTTCGCCAGCATTGTCATAACGGGCCTTTACCCAAGGTTTCAATGCAAAACCTTTATCGTTAGGATAATCAGCATCGCCACCAATAAAGTAAGCTAATGCTCCTTTTTTGTCGTTTCTAAATGTTTGGTCGCCAAAAGCCAAGGTTGGTTTAAAAAACACTTTTCCATTGCCGTAATTGTAAGCATCAGTCAACACTTGCTCTGCAAAAGATTTATAATCACCATCTTCTTCTTTCAGTTGTCCAATTTTCACCAAAGCGTCACACCAAGCCTGCTGTGCAGCATTTACTTCATCATACGTAATGATGCTTTGTGCACCTTCTTCCACATACACTAAGCCCAAATCATCAATAACTTTTTGGACACTTTCATTTGTTTGTGAAACTACTTTGTTGGCTTCTTCGTTTACCTTTTGAGTTGCTTGGTTGCAAGAGGACACCAAACTTGCTATTGTCAATAGCCCGAAAATCATTTTTTTGTTCATGTTGTTCATTTTTTTAGTTTGCCTACTTTTTACTACGGTGTTCAACTTGTCCGCTAATCTATTAACAGTTTATTCCGTTTATTGTTTGTCAGAGTGTCAAAATTGCCCATAACGGCAGTCCGTCTAAAAACTATACACTTCAAAGATAGCACAAATCCAAGAAAACTCCCCAACTTGTGGAATGAAATTTATTGTACCTTAAATCCGCACATTAAACAAAAAAAGAAGAAAAATTATATAAATTAAGCTTAAAAATATGTAACTGTTTAGGCGCTCTAATTATTCATAACTAATTGAAAATAAATTAGTTATGAATAATTGGCTTGATTTTAAATAAATTACTTATTTCTATAATTATTTGATTATCAGTAATTTAAGTTAATTTGTATACCCGTTTAAGCAAACTTTAAATTTTATAACTAATTGATTATCAAATACTTTACCTACCTAAACAGTTGCCTTCCCTTTATGTTTAAACATAGATTAGTTGTTAATTTGTTAGTACGGTTGGTTGTCGTAAATGGCATGTAACCTTTTGTGGGTTGGCGAAGGTGGCGATTTCAGAGCATAAAACTGTCTACCACCACAAAACTTGATACGAATCGGATCGCCGAAGCGGCCCAAAGCTTCATTTAACCACTGAACCGCCAATTTTTTAGGTGCTGTTAGGTGCTGGCGTTTATTGCACCCCAATAGTTCGCTGTCAGAATACACTTATAATGTAATGTCTTGTTGAGCATACATAATTAACCCAGTGTCGTCTTTGAATTTTTGAAGTTCAATATTGTCACCTTGATTGGCAAATGGTTTTAATCCATTACAAGCATATGCTTCGACTTTATCAAAGACAGCTAAATTATTGTCAAGTTGAAATTTGCCTAATGTAAAGGTTAACTGTGTCCTTGCTTTCATTAACCAGCCACTACTGCCTCTCATTTTTAATTCTACAAATAATACACTGTTGTCAAAATGAAGCATACCGTCACATCTACTTTCTTTGCTAACTCCGTCTGCTTTTAATATTTCTACACAATTGTCAATAGCATAAAAAGCCACATTTCTATTTGTAGGATTTCCTTAAATCCGCACAGTAAACAAAAAAAGAAGAAAAATTATATAAATTAAGTTTAAAATATTTCATTATTTTCTTACTTTTTATTATATTTACGGTAAAAAAATGTTGCTATGAAAATTATAAAAACTTCTGAAAATATCAACTCTTTTGGGGGACTGAATTTAATTTCAAAAGAATTTGATAAACTCGGTCTTGCCGAGATTATTACAGAATCGCTGGGGAAACGCAGTATTTTTTGTACTTATAGTTATGCTGATATTATTAAAAACTATTGGATGATATTTTTTGCTGGAGGTGATTGTGCCGAGGACATCCAAGACAATTTAAAAACAGAATTATCTAATGTTCAAGGACTTAGCGTCCCATCGGCAGACACTTTGTTACGTTTGCAAAAAGAACTTTCCACAAAAAAAGAATATGTTTATTCCAAGAATAATGTTGAAAATCAAATCAACGCCAATGATAAGCTCAACATATTAAACCTAAAATTACTAAAAAGATTAAAAATTTTTGAAACCAACAAGCTTTATGATTTGGATTTTGACAACCAGTTTATACGGACCGAGAAATCTGATTCCAAAAAAGGTTACAAAAAAATTAGGGGCTACTTTCCATCGGTAGCCACAATCGGGGAAAATATTGTTTATATAGAAAACAGAAATGGAAACTGCAATGTGAAATTTGAGCAGGATCAAACATTGCAGAAAATATTTAATATGCTAAAAACCAATGGAATAACTATTGGTAAATCCAGGATGGACTGCGGATCGTTCACCCAAAAAGTAGTTAATGTTGTGGAAGAACATTGCAAAACTTTTTACATAAGAGCACAGAAGTGCCTAGATTTGACGCAGCAAATAAAGCGGATCCAAGATTGGACAGTGGTGCAAATGAACGACAAAAAGTTTGAACTTTGCAGTATCAGCTACGCGCCTTTTGGGGGTAAAAAAGTTTACCGGTATGTGGTGAGCCGAGAGGCCAACACAACAGGGCAAATAGATGTTTTTCAGGAAGACAACTTTATTTACCGGGCAATAATGACCAACGATTTAGGGATGACAGACCAGGAAGTGGTGCATTTTTACAATCAAAGAGGGGGTTCGGAGAAGATTTTTGACGAGATGAACAACGATTTCGGGTGGAAGAATTTACCATTTTCGTTTTTGGGGCAAAATACAGTTTTTATGATATTGATGGCTATGTGCCGCAATTTCTATCTTTACCTGATTAATAAATTCTCGGAAAAATTATATTTCTTGGAAAAAACATTTCGCTTGAAAAAGTTTATTTTTCGGTTTGTGGTTGTCCCTTACAAATGGGTAAAAAGGGGTGGAGAATTAGTTTTAAAATTGTATACGGATAAGCCTTACGAGTTGCTTGTTTAGGGGGAATTGCCAAGTATTGGGGGATTTCGAGAAGAACTAACGTCTTCTCTAGCCTCTAACTGCCCGATAATATAAATATTATTAATATTTATATTTTTTTGATAAAAATGAAGCACTATTTTTTAAAATAAATTTAAATTGCCGCTTTAAGCACAAATACGGTCCCAAGAACTTAAACTATTAGGTCTGAAATTAATTTTTTTTGGCTAAAAATTAATTTTTACATACTAATCCTAACAGCTTGCGGATTTAAGGGATTTGCTACTTTGCCAATCCACTTTGATTGGTCATTTTCGTCAATATATGCAGGTTTTTCAGGCGGAGGAGTGTCGTCACATAATCCAAATTGAGCTTTATTTGATTCTGTTTTGCAAGCCTCCTCAAAAAAGTTTATTGGCATAAATCTTCAATCTCTAAAAGGTTAATAAAAACGTCATTAGATTTTCCTAGACTTTCATTTAGATAATTTTCGTCTGAAGGAAGTTCTTTATAATTGGCAAGCTTAATTATTGAACCGTCAGTTTCATTTAGTTCATAAACAGCCCAATCTGTTGATTTAATTAAAGATTTTATTGGGATAACTTTATTTAGTTTTTCTGTAAGTTCAGTTTTATTCGCAGATTTATTGATTTTTTCATACACGATAGACGCTTTTACGGAATGTGTTAAATAATTAATTAAATAGGGACTATCAGTAGTCATTATTAATTTATTCTCTTCATTCATATTATTAAAATCTAATAAAGCATTTAATATTTCTCTTTGTGAACTAGGAAATAAATTTTGTTCTGGCTCTTCAACAATATTAATAAATGCTGTTTTATTGAATTTAGAAGAAAGGATTGATAGGGCAACTCGCTGTTGTTCGTATGTTAAATTGTTATTTGAAAGTATTTCTTCTGCATTCTTTTTGAACCTATCTAACTCATCTGCACTCATCGGCTCTGATTGTTTTAGCGATTGCTTTTTAACAGAATTTGATAAATACGAAGACACTAAATATAATGGAACAATTGATTGAAAACCACTTGACGCATCTATTAATCTAACTTTATAATCTGAGTCTTTAACTTTACCTTTTATGTTCAGAACATCATTTAATTTATCGTATTCTAAATCAACATTATTAATTGGCAACTTAATTGTGCTTTTTATTTCATCCTTAGCTTTTTCAAACTCCGTCAAAAACTCCCTCAAAGAATCAGATGCAATTTTGAGTTCCTTTGTGTTTTTTACATAAGAAATGAAATTTCTTTCCGCAGGGACGTACATAATTTGAGGTAAAGGATATTTTTTTCCTTTAACTTCCTCTATATTTAGGGCTCCATTTTCAAAAATTATATGAAATGAGTCACCTAAATATTCTATATATGGTTGGTTAACGTCATTGGCATTAGGAAAATAATTTTCCAGCCTAAAATATGTCAAGAATTGATTTTTTAGTTTATTCTTTCTAGTAAACCACTTTTTATTATAATCTCCTCTTGTCAATGCCTTTTCTATCCAAAGGAAGGTCGTTATTAATTTCGCAATAGTACTTTTACCAGAACCTTGATTGCCGATAAATAATGTTACCTTTTTTACATCTATCCAGCCGTCATTGTCTTGGTATCCTTGTTTTATAGGCCCGAAATTATATATTTTTATTTTGCTCATTTTCTGTATTATTTCTGGGTCAAATATACTTAATTTATCCTTTTCTAGTTTGTCAAGATGATGATTGTTAGGTGTGGCACTACGCTTGCACCTAACATCCGTATAAACGCTATCCTTAAAAATTTGCGTTTATTTCCGCCTTATCGGTGGCTGCCCCGTCCAGTTTGTCCAACACGATAAAACGCTCCGCTGTGCTACTGGGCCATGCCGCCGCAAGGGCGAACCGCTCCGCTTCGGTTTGCGCGTTTCCTACCTTGTCCTTGCAGGGTTCAGTAGTGACCAGCGAAAACTTCGCCATGCTGACTCTTTCTTCAAGCCCTTGGATTTCATGCCGTTTACCCAAATTACATGTTAGGGTGACTTTTCCAATCTTTACATTCACACACAAAATTTATTGCTTCAAAGTTAAAAATCTCTTTTCAAACATCCAAATTATCCAATAGATTTTATTTGGCAATGGTTGCCGCCGTCAATAGTTGCCCCGCTAAGGTTGCCTCGTTAAAGCCTTTGGCAAACCAATAAACGCGATTGTGGGGAAAGTCGGCTTTTATCCTGTCTTCTTTTTCGTGGACGATTTTAGTGGCGTTTATCATGGCAATTGCGTTTATTTCGATATACCGAGTGGTAAACACAATAATGCTAGCTAAAAAACCAAGATTCACCGGTTGTCGCGGTGTTAGTCGCGCCAAATGCCAAAGCGATGGGCGTAGTTGCACCCGAAAGCTACAGTCTGACCGGCCGCTGGTTTTAAAAAACTGGCCTGATCAATGCCCGGCCGGGCCAAACCTGCCCACGTACCGTCAGTCAGTTGCCAACGGGCCAAGCTTTACCACCCGTTAATTATTGTTAGCAAAAGACAGTTTTATCCACTTTGGGTTAATTTCGCACTCTGGGATAATGGTGGGGAAGCGGCTGGTTTTCCCCGTGAACGAGTTAAAACCATCAATGATGATCTTACGCGCAGAGAATTTATACAAAAAATACAAGGCCCGGATGGTGGTCAATGATGTGTCGGTGGAGGTAAAGCAGGGCGAGATTGTGGGGTTGCTTGGCCCCAATGGTGCGGGCAAAACCACTACTTTTTACATGATCGTGGGGTTGATCAAGCCCAACAGCGGCAAGATTTTTCTGGACGACGAAGACGTGACCGACTTGCCCATGTACCGCCGGGCCAGGCGCGGGGTGGGCTATTTGGCCCAAGAGGCTTCGGTTTTCCGGCAGTTGACCGTAGAGGAAAACCTGCTGGCCCCGCTCGAGATGACCAAAATGACCAAAAAAGAACAGAAAGAGCGTGTAGAAATATTGCTGGAGGAGTTCAGCCTGACGCGGGTGCGCAAAAACATGGGTTCGGTGCTTTCGGGCGGGGAGCGGCGGCGCACCGAGATTGCCCGGGCACTGTCGGTATCGCCCAGCTTTATCCTGCTCGACGAGCCGTTCGCGGGCGTGGATCCGTTGGCCGTGGAAGAGATCCAGTACATTGTCTGGAAACTCAAGGCCCGCAACATCGGCATCCTGATTACCGATCACAATGTGGACGAAACCTTGTCCATCACCGACCGGGCGTATATCCTGACTGAAGGAAAAATATTGGTGTCTGACAAGCCCGAAATATTGGTCGAGAATCCGCTGGTGCGGGCAGCTTATTTGGGGCAGAAATACGAGTTCAAGAAAAAGTTTTTTGATTAGCGGATCGATCCCCGCTGTTGGCCCAATTTACAAGATCCAAACTTTCGGTCATTTGGCTAGCCAAAAATTGGCAAAGCGGCATTTGGCACTTGATCGGTCGGTTACTGCAAGCCCAACAGATAAGCGGCCAGATCGGCCAGTGATTGCTCGTTGAGGCCCAAACTGTACGCATCGGGCATGGGGCTGCGCGCCTGCTGTTTCTTCTCGGCCACGTCTTGACTGTCCAGTATCATCTCTTGCCCTGCCAAATCTTTGATTACCAAGGTCTTGCCCTCGGATATCAAAAATCCATACACCGATTGGCCATTTTTGGTGCGTACCAGCCAAGGTTCGTAACCAAACGCAATGGCTGCGTTGGGGTTGAGCACGGCATCAATCAGGGCGGCTTTGTCAAACTTTTTGCCAATCTGGGTCAATTGGGGGCCGACATCGCGCCCAACTTCGCCCACTCGGTGGCAAGTGGCGCATTTTTGGGCAAACACTTGCTTGCCATTGGCCACAGCACCGGCCAGTTGCTCGATACGTCCGCCGGACAGGGCCGGCCGGCCCTCCTCCTTGACAAAATAGGTGCTGGCCGCCACGCGCACGCCTTGATCAGGGTTATCAAAAATGGCTTGGGCAATGGCTTTTTTGAGCTCGGCAGCGAGCTTGCCCTCGATGGCCTGCCCAATGAGCCATAGCCCGCCAAGTTTGCTGGTGGCCAAGTGCTGGGCTGCTTTGATCTGTTCGCTGGCACTGGCCCGGCCCAAGATCACCTGTTGGGCGGCCAATACATCGGCGGGGATTTGGCGGGGCATACCGCTGTTGGGATCGTTCCAGTCGAGCAGGGCATACCAATCGTTCGACTTGCGGAACTTGAGCCAGTAGTCGGCTTGTTGGCTCACATCGCGCAGGTGGGAGTGCGACAGATCCACCATTGCTTGGGCGGCAGCTTTGTCATTGACAAAAGCCAGAGCGGTCACCGCTTTTTGGCGCTCGGCCTTGGCCAATGGAAAGTGGGTGGCCCGCTGGAACAGGGCCGGCACGGCAGCGGCTGGATGGAGCCGCCACAGCAGATCGGAAAAGCGGGTGGGCCAGGCCGTTGGACTTTGGGATTCCCGGCCCGCCATTAGGTCGGGGTAGGCTTGGGCTTCCTTGCCGTCCCAAGCCAAGCCGAGGGCTTCGAGGTAATAGCGATCGGTGCCGTCGTAGCCGTCGGCCAGTTGCAGGCCCAGCGCGCGCATCTGGGGGTAAGGCACGTCGCGCAAGGCCAGGGCCACTTCGCGGCGCACGGCGGCTGATGGATCCTGGGCCAATTGGGCGACCAAGGGCAAAACTTCGGCTCGGCTGCCCCGCAAGGCCCGGAAACTGGTGAGGCGGACGTTGGGGTCGGGATCGTCCAGCAACCGGGTAGCGGCTTGCTGGCCCGCGCTTCCCAGTTGGGCCATGAGCCAAATGGCCCGGGCCCGGTGGTAAGGATTATCGGCCGCCAATAATTTTTGCACTTCGGGCAGCGCCTTGGCTCCCTGGGCCCGCAGTTTAGCAAAGCCCGAGGCCCGCACATTGACTGCGGGGCTGGTCAAGGCGGCGATCTGGCCCTCGGTAGTTGCCAAGTCAATTTGGGGGGCAATCAATTTTTTGCCTTTGGGGACTATCCGATAAATGCGCCCGTAGCCGATGCTATCCACCATTTGGTGGCCGCCCACAATGGGGTCGTACCAGTCGGCAATGTAAATGGCGCCGTCGGTGCCCACGGCCACATCACTGGGCCGGAACCATTTGCTGCGGTCAGTTTTATGGTTTTCATCGTTCCATTCGTAGTGGTAATCATCCGTTTCCACCGAGCTGATGAGGTTGTGCCGTTTGAACTGAAAACCAGCCCCTTTGGTGAGCGGGCGATAGGCATAAATGGCATTGCGCCCTGCCTCGGCGCTCAGTAGCATTCCCCGATAGCGGGGACCAAAGGCATCGCCCTCGTAATAGACAATGCCGGTGGGCGAGCCAGCCCCGGTGCGGTCGCCGGCCGGGATCACGCCGGGGTCGTCTTGGTGCCAATGCGCGGCGAACGTATCTTGGGCGGCGCGGTGGTCGGCCTGCCAGTAGCGCGTGCCATCGACACTGAAATAACCCATGTTGCCGCCTTCCATGAGCCACGAAGTGCGACAGGTGACCACTTGGTCGTCGTTGTCGTTTTGCCACATGTTGCCATAGCTGTCCAGGCACAGTTCGTAGGCATTGCGGAAATTGTGGCCCATCACCTTGAGCCCTTTGCCGTCGGGCCCGATGCGGAGGGCCAGCCCGCCCACCCACAGACGCCCGTCGTCCGAGCGTTGGTTGCCCTCGTTTTTCTGGTTGTACGGGGTGCCGCCGGTGTAGAGGCTGCCCGAGCGGAGGGTCCAGCCCGCTTTGTCGGTCACGAGGTGGGGGCCCGCATTGCCCGTATTGAAATACCACTGGCCATCGGGCCCGGCCACCAGCGCATGGAGCGAGTGGTCGTGGTCAAGCCCCCCAAATCCAGTCAAGAAAATTTCTTTTTTATCGGGTTTGTCGTCGCCATTTTCATCGGTGTAGATGATCAGGTTGGGCGAGCAGGACACGATCACTTGGTTGCCGATGACGGCGATCCCCATTGGGGCCACCAAATCGTTGTCTTCCACAAATACTTTGGATTGATCGGCTTTGCCATCGCCATCCGAATCGGTCAGGATTATCACCCGGTCGCCTTGGGCATGGTGCAGCCGCTTTTTGCCCTGGGCATTGAAATCCCGGTAGTTGACGGCCTCGGTGACCCACACCCGGCCCTTGGCATCCACATCCATGTTGGTGGGATTATAAAACATGGGCGCCTCGGCCCAGAGCTGGACTTCCAGATCCTCTGGCAAATAAAAATCACCATTTTTGACAATCGGGGCCAAGGCCAGTGGCATTTCACGGGGGGTGGATTGCTTGCGCTGGCAAGCCGCCAATAGCAGTATTAGGGTAGAAATGAGAAAGCAGCGGATGCGCATGGAGGTTTTCATTTGATAAAACAAGTTACACAAATACTGAAACTTGTGCAAGTGGGCCCGCCCGATCCCCGTTCGCAGACTGCTTTCCACGAGCGGCTCAAAGATCGGATTGCGGAAAAGTTGGGCTTGGCCAGCCATTGATCAGGCCGGCTGCTTAAAACCATCGGCCAGTCAGACCTCAGCTTTCGGATTTTATCGCACCCACCACTTTGGCATTTGGCGTGATGAACACCGCGATAACCGGTGGATCTTGGTTTTTTAGCTAGCTTTATGGCGTTTATCACTCGGTAGATCGAAATAAATGCAACTGCCATGAGCAAAGCCATTAAAATCGTCCATAAAAAAGAAGACAGGATAAAAGTCTACTTTCCCCATAATCGCGTTTATTCACTTGCCAAAGGCTTTTACGGGACAACCCTTGCAGAGCAACTTTTGCAGGGCAACCTTTCCCAAATAAAAGTCCTTAATAATTTGGAGGTTTGAAAATAAGTTTTTATGTTTGTAATGCATAGAGTAAGTTAAAGAATTTCTCGGGTTGACCAAAGTTGCCTTGATTGGCAATTTGGGCAAAGCGGCAGTAGCGCACCCCTACTGAAATTCAAACCCTAAGGTAGTGTCAAAATAACCAGTTTTTACTTGACAACCACCGAATCTCACTAAGACAAGATCACGAAAGGACACAAAACTGTCTTTTTCTTTGGCATCCCTTATTGACTTCTTAATCATTAAGATTTTTTATGAAACGTGGGTTATTTATCAAAAGTTGCTTGGCGGCGATGAGTTTTCTGGCTGCCCCTTTCTCCGCCATTGCCAGACATTATAAAATAAGAGTCGATAAAGGCTTTACAGTTAAAGCAAGCAAAGACCGCTTTGACAAACCTATTTCACTTTTTGAAGGTGACATCTTTTATACGAAAGTTGCGACGAAAGACACCGATGGTGATATTTACGTGTTTGAAAGTACCCGCATGAAAGAGGGCGGGCCTTCCTTTCACCTGCACTATGACCAAGATGAATTTTGGTATATCCTCAAAAAGGTGAGTTTCTCTTCAAGGTAGGTGAAGAAACTTTTACAGCCAAAACAGGCGATACCGTGTTTGGACCCAGACAAGTGCCGCATGCTTTCGCGAAAACCAGCAAGGGGGAAGCAAGAATACTGATGTTTTTTCAACCGGCTGGTAAGATGAAAGATATGTTCAATAAGATTAGCGAAGGCGTCACTAAAAACATGACAGAAGAAGAGATAGCCAAGTTCAGGGATGCATACAGCACAAAAAAAGTAGGTCCGCCCCTCAAGTGTTTTAAAAAATGGTAATCCTGTTGTACGTACGCACAACAAGGGTTTAGCAAAAAAGGGGGTTCAGTGCTTAATTGAATATTCAGAATTCTAATTGACATTTGTTTTAAATTCAACATTTGTGCTTCTAATTCCACCATTTCGCCAAGTTGCATCACGTTATAAGAATGCCTGAAGGACCTAACAACTAAACAATCGACCTACATACAATTTAAAAAATGAAAAAATGAAAATAGCAATATTCAGCATACACAGCTTTGACAGACCTTTTTTTGAAAAAATTAAAAACAGCAATCACGAGCTTGTTTATTTTCAAGAACAACTATCTAAAGAAACTGCACATTTGGCAAAAGGCTTTGACGCTATTGCAATTTTCTCTTCTGACACTGCCAATGAAGGAGTATTGCAATTGTTACATTCTTATGGTGTAAAATACATTGCTTTGCGCTCTGCGGGTTACGACCATGTAGATGTAGAGAAAGCTACAGAATTGAAAATAAAAGTTGCCAATGTTCCAGAATACTCACCTTTTGCCATTGCTGAACATACCGTAGCAATGATTTTAGCACTAAATAGAAAATTAATCATTGCCGACAACCGTATTAAACGTCACGATTTTAGTCTTGGTGGTTTAACCGGATTTGATCTTAATGGTAAAACAGTAGGAATAATCGGCATCGGTAAAATAGGTTCAGTGCTAGCAAAAATAGTACATGGTTTTGGATGTAATTTGCTTGGTTACGATAAAATTGAGGATAGCTCTCTAAAATCAAAATACGATTTACACTATACTACTCTTGACGAACTATGTCGACAATCGGATATCATTAGTTTAAACCTTCCATTAAACAAAGACACAAAATATATGATAAACGAACAGCAAATTTCGCTCATGAAAAATGGTGTTATGTTAATTAATACAGCAAGGGGAGGAATTGTTAATACCCAATCGGTACTAAATGCCTTAAAATCGGGTAAAATTGGTTTCTTTGGTATGGATGTTTACGAAAATGAAAAAGG
The DNA here is from genome assembly GCA_038209965.1 of Cytophagales bacterium. Classification (GTDB taxonomy): domain Bacteria; phylum Bacteroidota; class Bacteroidia; order Cytophagales; family Thermoflexibacteraceae; genus JALONO01. Next base: position 48,897 of record JBBQXF010000018.1, read on the forward strand.
CATCTTTTTTTATGACCGTAGTCATTCAATTCTTCAAGATGATATATTGGCTACACTTACAACGTTCAGCAATGTTTTAATAACAGCTCACCAAGCATTCTTAACCAATGAAGCCCTAGAAGGCATTGTTAGCACAACATTGAAAAATATAGACCAGTGGCAGAAGGATGGAAAATCAATTAATGACATCAATTAAAATAATAAAAATGAAACTACTGGTAAGCACCGATTTTTCGGCAAATTCAAAAGGAGCAATTAGATTTGTTAATATCCTTGCAAGGCAAACAGAAAATGTTGAAGTAGTTTTCTATCATGCAACCCACATCATGCAACCCACACAATGGAGTGACGTTTTTTTGAAGCTTACAAGGGTGAAGAAATTGGGCGTCTAACTACGGAATTAAAAAAGTTTGTTCATGCTACTATTGGTAAGGACAAAGGGAAGTTCGCTAATGTAAAATTTGTTGTGACGATTGTATTCAACCGAGAAAGACATAATTATTTGTGCTGAAAAAACAAAATAGACTTTATATGCATAGCAACCAAGGTGTAGGTATGCTTAGAAAAATTATGGGTACACATACTTCCTATATAATGACTAATTCTAAAGTTCCAGTAATGGTAATTCCAAGCCATTATAGAGCTAAAACGCTGAAAAAGGCTACTTATTTATCTGATTTTAAAACCTCAAAAACAGAGTGCTTAAAACCTCTAAACTTTCAATATTAATTGCTTTGCATGCAGACGTTTTGCATTATTTAACTATTATAAAAGATGTGAAGAAGTTTGAAAAATAAAGAATTATTTAACACAAAAGAATGTGATAATATTAAATTGAATATTCAAAACACCTTGAATTGTCACTTGCAGAGACAATTACAAAGTATGTTTAAAAATCAAGACCTGAATTGTTAATTGTGCTTACCAATAGAGAAAAAAGCTTCTTTAAAAGCATATTTTTACCAAGTAAATCCGCAGAATTAACATGCACGACAAAAGTGCCTGCATTGATACTTTCAAAGTAATTAAAAGCGTGAATTATATAAGAAGTTTTAGAAATTACGTAATTCTTACTCATGAAAACGATTTTAACTTTGTGGAACATTTTTAAGCAAGTTCTCACAAAAAATAGAGTCTTAAAAATTTAAAAAAATGAAGTACTCCTTACAACTTGGAAATATATTCGGCATAAAAGTTCAAATTCACTGGACATTTCTAATCCTATTGGGCTGGATTGTTTTCAGTAACATGCGGGCTGGCTCTGGAACAGAACAAACAATGTGGTCTGTTTTATTCATTCTCACTATTTTTGCCTGTGTTACACTACATGAACTTGGTCATGCACTAGCTGCAAAACGATTTGGTATAAAGACTAAAGACATTACCTTGTTGCCTATTGGTGGTTTGGCAAGATTGGAATCCATTCCCGAAAAACCCAAAGAAGAATTGATTGTGGCAATTGCCGGACCATTGGTAAATATTGTGATTGTTGCAGCACTATATCCGATAGTCCATTTTACGTCCGATATTACATCATCCATCAAGCAATTGACCGCCATTACCTCGGAGAATTTTCTTTTCAATTTAATGTTTATCAATCTGTGGTTGGCAGTATTTAATTTAATTCCGGCTTTTCCGATGGATGGAGGACGAGTATTAAGAGCTTTGCTTTCATTCAACATGGAACGACACAAAGCCACAGAAATTGCAGCTCGCATCGGTCAACTGCTTGCCATTGGCTTTGTTGTTCTTGGGTTCTTTTCAAATCCATTTTTAATTTTCATTGGGTTATTTATTTTTCTTGGTGCACAGGCCGAAGCTGAATACACACAAGCAAAATCTATATTGAAAGGTTTTACCGTAAACGATGTATTGATGAAACAATACCAAACAATCTCCTCGGGTGAAACCATTAAAGCAGCCGTGACCATGTTGCTCAACGGATAATCCAAAAGTTTTCTAGTGACTGAAA
>JBBQXF010000019.1:0-50552 GCA_038209965.1 Cytophagales bacterium
CCAAAGCCAAAGGATAATTGCTTTGATAGTAATAGATATTCCCTATATTATTCAAAGTACTGCCTATACCTTTTTTATCTTTTATCTTCTCAAAAATAGGCAATACCTTTTGATAGAAAGCAAGTGCTTCGGGATAGTTGCCTTTTATATAGTTTCCAGAGCCTATTCTATTCATAGCCCAGCCTTTTCCCATCTCAAAGTTTATTTTTTCGCTTTTCCCGAGGGCTTGGGTAGCAAGTATAATGCAGGTATCGGGCTTGCTATTGCGATATTCATAAGCAATATCGCACAAAGCCATGATTTTGGTCGTGTCGTGCTTGGCGGTGTTATAGACAATATTTAGGCTGTCTAAGATTTTTTTGTCTTGGGCTTGGGCATGGGTCGTAATCCCAAAAGTAAGTGCGACCAACAAAAATAATTTTTTTGCCATACCAAACTGTGATTTTACGGGCGTAAATCTATGATAATTTCACTCCCAAAACCAAATTATCATTCACTTGGCTTTTGCCTCCTTTTTGCAATTATCAGTGTTTTTCAGGCACCCTGCCCTCTTTTGTCCCCTGCACTTCCCCTTTTGCGGTTCTAAACTGAAAACCACCGAGTTTGCCCCAATCAAGAACCGGCCAACGAATTTGAGCGCCCACTGGCTGGATTGGGGCAGCAAAAACGCCCTTACTTTACCACTACCTTAGTTTGCAATGTTCGCCCATTGACTATTGCCCGGCAGTGGTACATTCCACTGGCCAGCTCGACCCAGGGGTGCAATGTGTAGAGCAACAAGCCGTTGCGGTCTGTCTCGGCCCAAGCCTCAGCCAACAGGCGGCCGCTGAGATCGCAGATTTCGAGCTTGAGCCTCGTCTGGGGATCAGCCTGGACGAAAATACTGATCTCCGTGGCCGACGAAGGGTTGGGACGGGCCTCCATCCTGGCGGAACCTTCGGCTTGGTTCATTACGGCCACTATTTTGGAGTAGGTAGTGGTGCCATCGCGATCCACCATCTTGAGCCGATAATAGGCCAAGCCCACCAGTGGGTTCTGATCCAAAAACTGGTAGCGGCTCGCTTGGCCCTGCCCCTTTAGTTGGGCCAGGGGTTGGAAATAGGAGCCATCGGATGAGCGCTCCACCACAAAATGGGCAAAGTCGCGTTCCCAACTCGTTTTCCATTCTACCCATACCTCGCGATCCAAGAGGCGGGCCGAAAAACTGACCAGATCGACGGGAAGGATAAACAAATCTTCGGTGAGGAGTACCAAAGACCCGCCTTGGCGGATTTGGCGCACGATATTGCTTCCCACCCCGCTCACACTGCCGGCCGTAAAATCTTGGTCGGGTGGGTTTAGCCAAATGAAATTGTTGTTGGTTTTTTGGATCTTGAGCGGTTGGGTGTTCATCCCAATGGGCAGGGTGTTTTCGCTGTCGGTATAGCGCAGCGTGACAGTGTAGCCTTGGTTCAACAGCATATCTACCGGGATGCCATCGTTGAGCAGTACCTGCCACCAGCGATCGATGATCACTTCGGCGGGCACGTCCCACCCGACTATGCCCGCCGTAAGTGGCAGGTTGTCCGGGCCAGTCCGACGGGTAGAAATGCAAAAATCACCCCGGGTAGCATCCACTTTATGGAGGGTGACGGGAATGTAATCGCCCGCAGCCCCGGTTACTCCAAAAGGAAAGTCATAGATCCCGGTATTAGTGCCCATGTTCCAGCAAAGATAACTGGGGTTGACCGCGGCATTGGTCTCGCTCCGAATGTAACCGCTGCCCAAACGAGCCAAAGCTGTTGGGGCCGGGTTATCCAGGGTGATGCGCGCACTGTTGAGCCGTAAGCCCGTATTGTCCAGGGTGAGGATGTTTCTCACCAGTTGGTCATTGTCCAGGGTGACGGTCAAGTTGGGGGCCGTTTTTTGGAGGCGCAAATTATAAAACTGGGTGGCAGTAGTTCCGCCCAAAGTTGTGGGGGTATTCCCCGTTAGCACGATTGAGGTATTGGGGTTGGCAATCAAATCCCCCCCATTGTTTATCCAATCGCCATGCGTGGCCAAGGTGGTGTTGCCAACCAAAGTCAGGCTGGCATTGGTGGCGAGGGTGAAGTTGCGGGTGCTGGCCAAGCCGATGCCGCCATTGTTGGCCGGGTCGATCACGGGCTGGGGCCGCGTGCCCGATTGGGCTATGCCCGCGTTGATCGCGCTGGTGGGCACTTCTAGGCACCAATTGAGCGGGTTGTACCAATTGGCATCAACCGCGCCGGTCCAGATGGTGTTGGTGCCGCTCACTCCCAGCTCGGCAATGCCCACCAAGAGGGAAAAGTAGGAATCGCCCACCCGGGAGATATAGTTGAACTGAACTTGCGAAGCGCTGGTGAGCACTCCCGTCCACAGATTGGGAAATGCGCCACTGCCACTGCTGGCAATTTGGAAGCCATCGATGATCAGTACCCATTCCCCGATCAATTGCTCGATGCCAATGGTGTAAATCCCACATTCGAAATTGGTGCGCCGATACACCACGGCATGGTTGTCGTTGACCACATCACAGCCCTGATAACCAATGGCTTGTGAGGGTACACCAGTGACTGGATAGTAATCACTGGTTTCGAAACTCAATTTATCCAAACGAGAACCGTCGCCAATCTCAAAATATCCCCGGTAACGGTTGTTGGCCTCATTGATGGCCACTCCATCGTAACCCATCGCGACCCATTTGCCGGTTCCCCAAACATTGCCCGGGACAACGGGCTGCTGGACGGTGACCGTAAAAACTTGATCCCGGGTTTCGCAGCCATTAATGGCCGTAACGGTGTAGGCAGTGGTGGTGGTGGGGAAAACGTTGGCTTGATCGCCCGCAAAGCTCAGGAGTTGCAAACCGGGGTTGCCGGGCGGCACGGAGTTCCACACATAGCGCGCACCGCCCGTCAGGCCCACGCGCACCGAGTCGCCCCGACAAATGGTGACGTTGCCCGGCGCTAGGCCATAAGTGGCAGTGTTACTGATAATGGCGGGGAATGTGCGGGTTAGGGTGCAATTACTCACCGGATCCGTTAGCACCGTGGTGATCAGGGTGCTCCCCGCCGCAATGGGCGTGACGGAAATCGTGCTGCCTGCGGTGGCCCCAAGGCTCAGCAGGCCAGGATCAGCCACCGACCACGCAAAAGTAGCCCCGGGAATGGCGGGCCAACCGGCGGTCAAGGTACTGGGCGTGCCCATTGGGTTGCTACAAATGGTCACTTGATTGGCCACAAAATTAATTTCTTGGCCGACGTTGGTAACGGCCAGATCAGCAAATGAATCGAACACCGTGGCCTCCCAGCTAAACTCGATCGTCGAGTTGGCGTTCAAGAACCCCTCCCACAGGTTGTTATGGGGCGGGGCGGGCGCAAAGCCAAAGGTGAGCAGTGCCCCCCCATTCACCCGGAGGGTCACCTGCGAATTGCGGGAGCTGTAGCTGGGGATCGCGATCCGGTAATACCCGCAGGGGAAACCGCGCCGTTTGTAGGTCACCCGGTGGTTGTCGCTGGGCACCGGGCAGCCGAGGTAGCCCGCCGCATCGGAGGGCGATCCACCGGGGCTCCAACTGTCTTGGGAGCGGATGCTCACGTTGCCATCGCGGTAATAACCAGCGTATTGGCCCAAGAAATAAGTGTAGGCCCGCCATTCGTTCACGCCAAAATCGGTGGGATTGTTGCCCGGACCCACAATAACGGCCACAGTTCCCGTGCGTGCTCCGCCGGTACAGGCCGCCGAGGTAGTTTGGGTCACGGTATAAGTGGTGGGCACACTGGGCGAGGCAATCACCGTTTGGCCAACCGTGGTATTTAGCCCTGTTGCTGGCGACCAGACAAAATCGCTGGCGTTGCCAGTGCCGCCGGCTGTCAGCACTACGCTTTGTCCCGGGCAGATGCTCAGCGAAGCAGCCGCGCTTGGGAAAATGGGTACTGGGGCCGGGGCGGCGTCAACGATCACCTGTATGGTGGTGGTTAAGTTGCAACCCGCCTCGGGGCTGAACAGGAACAATTCATACACTTGGCTGCTGGTTGGGGAGACCAGAAACTCCCGGGTGTTGGCGATCACTGCCCCTCCGACCCCCAGCCGCCACTCATAGAAAGCGCCGGGCACATCGACGGCCGACAGCAAGTAGTTTTCCGTTGGGCAGATCCGTACGACCGGGGCCGCCACCGCGCTGATGGTTTGGAACCGGGCCGCCGCAAAGGATTGATTGGCAAACCCTTGCCAGCGGATATCCAGCTGGGAGTTGAAGCCCAATAAGCCGCGCCAGACGTTTGGGTGAGTGCCCAGACCGCCCTGAAACCGCTGGGTACTGTTGAGCCACACCTCGACGTTGTCCTGTACATCGGCCAGATCCAATTGATACACCAAGCCACAGGGCACGAAGTTGGTGCGGCGGTAGCTCACCGAGTGGCCATCTTGGGGCACCGCGCAACCCACATATCCAGTGGCACGATCGGGTGAAGCGAGTGGATCCCAGCGGGTGCGCGAATCAAAATCGAGATTGGGGCCATTGTTTGGCTCAAGGTAATAACCAGCAAAATTGGCCCAGTTCGGATCGGCGTAGCAAAACACATTCCATTGGCCAGGGCCAAAGTTGGCGGGCGTGGTGGGTGGGCCCACGGTTACGGTCACATTGGCCGGCTGGGGTGGATTGCACCCGTCCGTCGAAGTGACGGTGTAGATCGTGGTCAGGGTGGGGCTGGCCACTACCAGATTGCCCGTGGTGGCGGATAACCCCGTGGCTGGCGACCAAGTGTAGTTGGCGCCCCCACTGGCCAATAAACTGGTCGAACTGCCGGGGCAGATGCTCGTGGACGGACTGACATTGATGCCCAGCAGCGGGCCGCCCACCCGTACTTGCACATTGGCTGTGGCCGCGATGCAACCGGTGGTTGGGTCGGTGCCGGTCACGGTGTAGGTGGTGGTGGCGGCAGGACTGGCCACCACGGCGCTGCCCGTGGTGGCACTCAGCCCAGTGGCTGGCGCCCACGTGTAGGTAAGTGGCCGGGGGGCAGTTACGCGGATGGGCGTGTTGCCGCCTGGGCAAATCTGGGCACTGGCGGGGGCGATGAGGGCAAATGGCACCAACTGGATGTTGAGTGCGCCCCGGCTATCCCCCACGCGCTGTCGCCAGCGGAACTCAACTTGGGAATTGGCCCCCAAGAAACCCTGCCATATATTGGGGCGGGGCGGGCAACATTCGCCCCGGCTGAATACCAAGTTGCCATCGATGCGCAGTTCACATTCATCATCGTTGTACACCAGATCAAACTGGTAAAGCCCACAGCTAAAGTTGGTCCGCCGATAACTGACCGAATAGTTGGTGGGTTGCATGGGTGGAAAACAGCCCTGAAAGCCCACCACATCCGAAGGCGCGGTGAGCGAGGCAAAAGTGCGGTCAAAGCTCAGGCTGGGATCAACAAAATAGCCAGCGTAGTTGCTCAGGTTAGGGTCGCGGAAAGCATAGGCGTGCCATACGCCATCGCCAAAAACCGAGGGGGCCGGCAACGTGTTGGTGACCGCAAATGGGGCCGTGCTATTGCTCACCACCACTGGGGAATTGGCCACCACCCGAACGCGATAACCAGCACCTGCCGGAGTACTCGTCGGGATGGTGGCGAAAATATTGCTCGAACCGACGGCGATTACATTGCCAACACGGGTGGGGATCGGCGGGAAGGTGCCAATAGCATCGGACAGTTCAACAAAAAAAGTATTGCCAATGCCAAAAGTGCCACCACTGACTGTCGCACTGACCAAAACAGTACTACCAGCGCAAATCGGTGATCCTAGATCACTAACACTGATGGTTTGGGCTTTTACAGGGTTTAGGCAGCCAAACAAGGTCCAGCCGAGTAGAATGACCCCTATACGATACCACATGGTTGAAAGATCGCAAAAACGGTAAGCTGATGTATAAAGCCAGTATTATTTTGTCAATGCCAGAATCAGTTAAAGCAAGATTAATAGAATAATTGGTTAGATAAGTTGGTTTATTTTTTGGCATTTTATTGATTTATTGACAAAAAATTAAAATTAAAAACTAATATTGTAAAGTATTTACAAATAAAAGCCAGTAAAACCAAAATTTGGGAACACTTTCGTACATTCTGCGGGGCTTCTCCCAGATTGGTGGGTTGGCCAAATTGCTTCAATTGACTTTATTGACACTGGCATTGTTGAGCACCTGCCTAAGTATGTTGATGAATACGCATCATTAAGTTCAAAAGTTTCTCCTTGAGCCGAATCAACCACCGATCAATGAAGATCAGCCATCTAAATGGCCCGAACTTTATGTCAGTAAACTAATTTGCCGCAGCAGATCACATACGTAAGATTAATCATTAAATTGTACAATTGGCTCGTTACATGCTTTTCCCTGCCACCTTTTCCCATTTTGCGAGATTGTTGCTTGGCGGCTTTAGGTCAAACGCATGACCGGAAAAACGCTCGGACAGCCCAAATTTGGCCCAATGCAATGGCGATAACCCCTAGTTGGGCAAGCTGGCTAACTCCCCGCAACGTAAATCCTCAACTTTGGCCGTTATCTTTGTGTTCTTCAACTAGTTTCATGAAAAAGCAGGGCAAGATTCCGTTCGTGGTGGGCAACTTCTGGCTCCCACGAGCAATGTGGCTGGCTCCATTGTACTTGGCTTGGTTGGCCGCTTGCAGTGGCAGCAGCTCAAAAAAAGGCCGGGCCTTGGTGGGAGACACCGTGGTGCAGGCCCCCAGAACCGCTGGGACAACCAACCTTTACCAGTCCGACACCCTCAAGGGCAGTCCAAGCCGCAAACTGTTCGTCAAAATTGGCAAATCGGATTTCATCGATCTGCGCTACCACTCGCCGGGCGTGCGCGGGCGGATCATCTGGGGCGGGCTGGTGCCCTACAACCAAGTGTGGGTCACGGGGGCACACATGGCCTCCATTGTCCATTTCAGTGGCGCGGTGGAAGTGGCCGGCAACTTGCTCCCAGCGGGCGTTTATACGCTGTTTTCCATCCCGGCTCCGGGTGAGTGGACCCTCATTTTCAACCGCAACTGGGATCAGCACCTCACCGATGAGTACAGTCCCAAGGAGGACGTGTTCCGCTTCAGGGCCACCCCCCAAATTTTACCGGATACGGTGCAACGCTTCACTTATTTTTTGACCCCCAAAGATTCTCAAACGGTGGAAATGGCCTTTGCCTGGGAAAAACTCAAAGTGGCTTTCGATGTGAAACTAAACGGCGAATTGGAGAAATGAAGGGCCTGTTTGATTCACGTGGCCATACATCGACGGGCAGTTTTAAACATTGGAGAACAATTTGAATTAGCAACGTCGAGTCTGTCTGATTCACGTGGCCATGCATCAACGGGCAGTGGTCGGTGCTGTTGCCCCAAACCCTCGAGCTGAAAGTCGGGAGAATTGAAAAAGATCCTCGTCTTTTGTTCTGTCCACCACATCCTTTCCCCGCATAAAAATTGCAAATTGCGCCGTTAATCAGCCAAATCGCATGAATGTCCTCATCCTTGGTTCCGGCGGGCGTGAACACGCCTTCGCTTGGAAAATAGCCCAAAGCCCCCAACTCGGCCGGCTGTTTGTGGCCCCTGGCAACGCCGGAACGGCCCAAGTGGCCCAGAATGTGGAATTGGGCGACGATTTTGCCCAAATAGCCGAATTTGTGCTTGCCCAAGCCATCGATTTGCTCCTGATCGGACCCGAAGCCCCGCTGGTGGCTGGTTTGGTCGACTACCTGGCCGCCGACCCACGGCTCGCTCATTTGGGCATTGTTGGCCCCAAACAGGCTGGCGCCAAATTGGAAGGCAGTAAAGATTTTGCCAAGCATTTCATGCTCAAACATGGCATTCCCACGGCGGGCCACCGGAGTTTTGATCACCGTAATTTGGATGAAGGACTGGCTTACTTGGCCCAACATACTTTGCCCATTGTGCTCAAGGCCGACGGACTGGCGGCGGGCAAAGGGGTGCTGATCATCGACTCGGTGGCCGAGGCCCAGCAACAGCTCACCGCCATGATCACGGATGGGATGTTTGGCGCAGCCAGTGCCACCGTGGTGGTGGAAGAATTTCTCCACGGGATCGAGCTGTCGGTCTTTGTCTTGACCGATGGCAAGAGTTACCGACTACTGCCCGCCGCCAAAGATTATAAGCGGGTGGGTGAAGGCGATACAGGCCCCAATACGGGCGGCATGGGGGCGGTGTCGCCCGTGCCCTTTGCCGATGCGGCTTTTCTGCAAAAAGTGGAGGATCGGATTGTAAAACCTACCATTGCCGGGTTTGCCGAAGCTGGTATGGATTACGTTGGGTTTGTCTTCATTGGCTTGATGAACGTGGGCGGCGAGCCTTACGTGATCGAGTACAACGTGCGCATGGGCGATCCCGAAACGGAGGTGGTCCTGCCCCGTATTGCCTCTGATTGGCTCGATCTGATGCACTTGACCGCCCACGGACGGCTCCATGAGGCCGATCTGCGCATCGATCCGCGCACTGCTGCCACGGTCATGCTGGTATCTGGGGGCTACCCCGGCGAGTTTGTCAAAGGCAAAGTCATGACCGGGCTGAGCAACCTGACCGGGATAACGACGTTCCACGCGGGCACTCGCTTGCAGGAGGGCCAAGTGCTGACCAACGGGGGGCGCGTGCTGGCCCTGACCGCCCTGGCCGACAGCTTGCCCGAGGCATTGGCAGCGGCGTTTCTGGCGGCCGATACGGTGCAGTACGAGGGTAAATATTTCCGGCGCGACATCGGCTCCGATCTGGCCAGTTATCCCAACTAAATCCAATTGCACAGCACTAAAAAATGCTGGGGCTTGGGCTGGCTGGGCGCTGTTCCGTTCGTTGGACAAAACCATCTATCAGTCGTCCTAAAAAAAACTGCCCTTCCTCCAGTTGGAGAAAGGGCAGAAAACTTGACCGATGCGCTAATTGATACAGACGTTCCTCCAACTTTATTGGTACAATTCCACTTCTTTAGTTTTGTGGTTACCGTTGGCAGTGGGTTTGAAATCTGGGTTGCTGTCCATAAAAGTCAACACATCGTTTACTTGTTCGCTGTGCTGGCTCAGGTCCAATCCCATTTCTTCCAGTTCCGGGGTTACGCGGATCTTGATCAAAGTGCTGGTAAGCAAATACAGCAGATATGCCCCCCCAAAGGTGAAGACCCCGACAATGGCCAATGCCAACAGGTGATACAGGAACGTATCGGTTTTGCCAAAAATCAATCCCACGTCCTTGGCAAAAACTCCAGTGGCCAACATCCCGACAATACCGCCCACTCCGTGGCAGGAGAACACATCCAAAGTGTCGTCCAAGTTGGATTTGGTGCGGATCCGCACGGCCAAATTACTGATAATGGCCGCAACGGTGCCGACAAACAGGCTTTGGCCCACGGTGATGAAACCAGCCGCCGGGGTAATGGCGACCAAGCCCACTACTGCCCCAATGGCGGCACCAGTGGCCGATGGTTTTTTGCCCATCACCCCGTCAAAGAAGATCCACGCCAACATGGCGGCCGCGGTCGCGGTATTGGTGTTCATAAAAGCCGAAACGGCCAATTCATTGGCGGCCAAGGCCGAACCAGCGTTGAACCCAAACCAACCGAACCACAACATGCCCGTGCCCAGGAGGATAAAAGGCACATTGTGCGGTTCGTGCTGCTCGCTGATATTGTTGCGGCGGCCCAAGAAAATGGCCCCGGCCAAAGCCGCGAAACCCGCCGAAATGTGGACCACCGTGCCACCGGCAAAATCGAGCACGCCCCATTTGCGCAAGAAACCGTCAGGATGCCAAGTCCAATGGGCCAATGGCGCATAAATACACAAAGAAAACAACACGATGAAGAGCAAAAAGGCCGAAAACCGGATGCGCTCCGCAAATCCGCCCGTGATCAACGCGGGGGTAATAATGGCAAACTTGAGTTGGAAAAGGGCAAAGAGCGCCAACGGAATGGTGGGCGAAAGGGCAGCATTGGTGGCCAAGCCCACATTCTTGAACATGAAAAAGGTCATTGGGTTGCCGATTATCCCTCCGATGCTGTCACCAAAAGCCAAGCTAAAACCCACCAAAACCCACAAAACGCTGATCACGCCCAAGGCAATAAAGCTCTGGAGCATGGTGGAAACCACGTTTTTGAAGCGCACCATGCCGCCGTAGAAGAAGGCCAGGCCGGGGGTCATCAACAAGACCAGGGCCGAGGCAGTGAGCATCCAAGCTACGTCGCCCGAGTTGATCGGGTGCTCGGGATCTGGGGCAGTGGTCGGCATGGGCAACAATCCCAACAGGGAAATGGCCAAGAGCACGCCAAAAGGAACAGTCCATTTCTTTATCATAACACAAAGTATTTTTGGTAAAACAAAATTAGTAATTTTTTAAATTTATGCCATTAAAAATAGTATAGATTTAAAATTTAGCTCAAAGAATACAATTTTGGTATAATTTAAACCCAAAAAAGTAATTTTTAAATTTTTGTGGCATTTATACGGTTGATGTTTGCAAATCGTGCTATCTGGGAGAACACCCAAAAAAACAATCCCAGAAAACTGGCCATCTACTGCCCCATTTTTCCCTAAAAATAAGTGCAATATCCAACTTTGGCCTCTAACCAGGCCCATTCCTAGAAAGAATAAATAGCGGCAATGCCCAAAGTGGATTGTGCATTTTTGGTAAACGTACCCTTGGAATCCATAAACTGTTGGCTTTCGGCATTGGCCGCGCCCGCAAGCTTGTTGAAAATATCGGCCCCAAATTCCGGCTTGAGCTGCAAATGCCCATCGGCCAGTTTGAAGGTTCCCGTGAGTGTGAAAGTGCCCACATCGGTCGCTTCCTGCGAACGATCACAGTTGCGCAAGCCCCGGACCCCCTGTTTGTTGTCGAAGTACTCGGCCCGGAACCCGAGGCTGAACTTATCGGTGGCTTGGTACATCAGGTACAGGTTATAGCCGCTCCAATAGTGCCAGCGATCCATGTCGCCATCGGCCGGGGCAAAAGTGCCGGGCGCATCGGCTCCACCTTTTTGCATCCCGAGCATGGTCCAGATCGATGCGCTGAACTTGTCGGTCACCTTGTAGGTACCATTGAGATAAAATACTTCAAAAGTGCCCTTGGGAATGTTGCCCACCGAATCGGTATTGGCCTCGTTGGTGTGGATGAAATTGGCAAAACGCTCAATTCGTCGGTTGGAGTGAGGGCCAACTGGCTGATGATGCCTTTCTTGCGGTTGGTGTCGTTCACGAAGTCAAAACCATTGACCACGCCCGCCATCAGGGACACCTTATCGCTGAACTTATAAGTGCTTTTCACCCCGGTGTGGTAAAAAGGGATGCCCGAGTTGAACGTGCGGTTGAGCGAGTAGTGGTAGTTGAGCGGGGCATCAATGTATTCAAACCCGATGTGGGTGCCAAATTGCCCGGCGGTAAACGACAGCCGGTCGGAGGTGCGGTAGGTAAAATAGGCTTGCTTGATGATCAGGGCCGATATTGCATCGTTGGCAATGGGCGTGCCACAGAAACTGGGGCGGGTGTTGAGCGAAGTGGCCACGTTGCCATAGTTGCCATTCACGGCGTTGGGTCCGTAAGCCAGATCGGCCACCATTTCTGACCGTTTGTTGGTGTACTTGAACACCGTTTGCACCATGCCCAACTGGAACTGATCCACCCGGCGGTCAAAACCCCGGCCTACGCCCAACTGCCCATGTTGTCGCAGGAGGCAGGATTGTTGAAGTTGGTGAAGAAACAGGAACCCAGGTAACCGTTGATGGTGAGGCGGCCTTTGTCCTCCTCTTGTTTGGCCACCCCGGTAGAATCGGGGTCGGAGGCCCATGCCACATGGGCATCAAGCAACAGACCCATTGCGATGAATGGCAATTTTTTCATGTTTGATGGTAGTAAAGTTGTTTAAATAGGCTTGTAAAATCTTGCCATTTCAAAGTTAAGAATAAAAAATTAAAAACTGAATTTTACCCATAATATTTTACGTATTTTTCAAAAAAACATAATTAGAAACGAAAATAAGCCTTTAAAAACACCCTTTAAATTGAAAAATTTTGTTTTAAATTATAAAGTGGGTTTATTACGTCGTTAAACAAAAGCGAACCATACCGGGATTTAAGCCTTGGTTCTTGCCATTTAGGCCGGGTTCCCCCTAACTTCGCGGAGCTAAATTGATTCAATGGAACAAGACATTGTCATTATAGGTGGCGGCATTGTAGGGTTGGCCACTGCTTATCGCCTGCTTGGGCAGTCCCCCCAGTTACGGGTAACAGTGCTGGAAAAAGAGGATGGCGTGGCCCGCCACCAAACGGGCCACAACAGCGGGGTGATCCACTCGGGCATCTATTATAAGCCGGGCAGCCTCAAAGCCCGCAATTGCATCCAAGGCTACCACGACCTGATCGAGTTTTGCCGGAACGAGGCAGTGGTCCACGAAATAACGGGCAAGGTGATCGTGGCGACGCAGCCCAGCGAACTGCCCGCCCTCGAGAACGTGTTCCAGCGCGGGCTGGCCAATGGACTGGCCGGGGTGCGCAAAATCAGTTTGGGTGAAATGCGGGAGATCGAGCCGCACGTAAATGGGATCGCCGCCATTTATGTGCCCCAAACGGGCATTGTCGATTATGTGGGCATGGCCCAGCGCCTGGCGGCCAACATCCAAGCCAGGGGCGGGCAAGTGCTGACGGGCCAGCAAGTCGTCGCGATCCGGCAGTCGGGTGGCCACTCGGAGGTCATCACCGGCACGCAAACGCACCGGGCCAAGCTGGTGGTCAATTGCGCGGGGCTGTATTCGGACAAAATCGCGGCCCTCGCCCAGCCCAACCTGCCCTACCGGATCATTCCATTCCGGGGCGAATATTATGAGCTTAAAAAAGAACGGCAATATTTGGTCAAAAATTTGATCTATCCCGTGCCCGACCCCAACTTCCCGTTTTTGGGGGTTCACTTCACGCGCATGATCCACGGGGGCGTCGAAGCGGGCCCAAACGCGGTGTTTGCCTTCCGCCGGGAAGGCTACCGCCGCTCCGATTTCAAATTGGTTGAGTTTTGGGAATCGATCACGTGGCCGGGCTTCCAAAAAGTGGCGGTCAAATACTGGCAAACCGGCTTGGGCGAATATTACCGGTCGTTTTCCAAATCGGCTTTTACCCGGGCGCTCCAACGGCTCATCCCCGAGTTGAAAGAAGAAGACTTGGTGCCCGGCGGTTCGGGCGTGCGGGCCCAAGCCTGCGACCGGGCGGGCGGGCTGATCGACGACTTCCTCATTTTGGAAGGCCCCAACCAGATCGATGTGGGCAACGCGCCTTCACCGGCGGCCACCTCATCGCTGGCCATTGGCCAGACGGTGGCCGAAATGGCCCTCCACCGCTTGGGAAAGTGAGCGGCCGGATCGCTGGCTAATCACCTTGCACCAACTGGGCCGTGAACCCGGCCTGCTGCACCAGTGCTTGCACTTCGGGGGCCGAAAGCTGCTCGGTCTGCACGGTCAGGATCTTGTCGGGGGTGCTGGTGTCCACGCCCCAGTTGGCAATCCCTTTGGCGCCTTGCAAGGTCGGCGTCACTTTGGCAATACAGCCGCCGCACTTGATGTTGGTTTTGAACGTCATCGTTTTCATGGGGCAAAAATAACCTTTAATTTGCACGGGAGAAAATTTGACTTTTTGTTTGGTCCAATCAATTGAAAATGGGGGGCGGCACGGTTGCCGAAACGCCACCGACCAGCACTTGAGCCCAAAAACAGTAAATAGGTGGTGAAAAATTAATCTTATTGCCATTTAAGGTACAGAACAACAGTTGGTTTTTCTGCGAAAACGGGCCAAACCATGCCCAGCACGTGCGTGGCGCGACTGTGGAAGCCCAATTGTAGACGTTCGCAACCCATGTGTCACCCGGTGGGTTGGCAGTTGGCGATTAAAACCTTCGTACATTCTTTACCAAACTGACTGATGATGCGCACCGCTATTTTTTGCCCTTTCTTTTTGATTTCGATGGGGTGCGAAATATGTCCGTACAAACGGTCAAATGCTTCCTCGTCAATCGCTATTTTTAAGGTTTTCTCTACTTTCTTTTTCGTTGTGTCTTTGACTAAGTTGTCCAAGCCTTTTTTCCATTTCCTTAAATCCGCTAGCTGCTAGGATTAGTATGTAAAAATTAGTTTTTAGCCAAAAAAAATTAATTTCAGACCTGCTAGTTTAAGGTCTTGGGATCGTATTTGTGCTTAAAGCGGAAATTTAAATTTATTTTTAAAATAGCGCTTCATTTTTATCAAAAAAATATAAATGTTATTAATATTTCAATTATCAGGCAGCTAGAGACTAAAGAAGACGTTAGTTCTTCGCGAAATCCCCTAATACTTGGTAATTCCCTCTAAACACGCAACTCGTAAGGCTTATCCGTGTATAGTTTCAAAACTAATTCTACAGCTCTTTTTACCCATTTATAGGGGACAATCACAAACCGAAAAATAAACTTTTTCAAGCGGAATATTTTTTCCAAGAAATATAATTTTTCCAAAAATTTATTAATCAGGTAAAGCTAGAAATTGCGGCACATAGCCATCAATATCATAAAAACTGTCTTCTGCCCCAAAAACGAAAACGGTAAATTCTTCCACCCGAAATCATTTTCATAACAATATCTTTTACCGTAAATATGATAAAAAGCAAGGAAATAATGAAATATTTGTAACTTAATTTATGTAATTTTCTTCTTTTTTTGTTTGCCGTGCGGACATGAGGATAAAATCAAATCAAAACGTTGCCACCGCTGGCCGAATTAAACAAACGAGCCGATTGGCCTGTTTAGGTTTAGTCAAAACATTTTCCACCCATGTTCACTCTCAAAAAATTACTAGTCCTCGCTGTTGTGGTGATCGGACTGACCAGCTGGGGGATCTCCCCGGCTATTCACCCAATGGATGCCAAGTTACCATTGGATCGCATCAAATTGCCCAAAGGCTTCAAAATTTCGGTTTTTGCCGAAGTCGATAATGCCCGCTCCATGTGCGTATCGCCTTCGGGAGTGGTCTATGTGGGCAATCGGTCGGGCGACAAGGTGTATGCCATTACCGACAAAAACAAGGATTTCCGGGCCGATGAAGTTCGGGTGGTTGCTTCGGGCCTCAACATGCCCAACGGTGTGGCCTTCCGCGACGGCAGCCTCTACGTGGCCGAGGTGAACCGGATCCTGCGCTTTGACAACGTGGAGAAGAAGACCAAAAAACCGAGCGGCCCAGTGGTGGTGTTTGACAAGTTCCCCACCGATAAGCACCACGGCTGGAAATTCATTGCCTTTGGGCCCGATGGCAAGCTCTACGTGCCCGTGGGCGCGCCCTGCAACATCTGTGAGCGGCTGGACAACCCCGTTTATTCATCCATCACCCGGCTAAACCCCGATGGCAGCGGTTTTGAGGTGTTCGCCCACGGCATCCGCAACAGTGTAGGGTTCACTTGGCACCCCACTTCCAAGCAACTCTGGTTTACCAGCAATGGCCGCGACATGCTGGGCGATGACATCCCCGGCGATGTGCTCCACCATGTACCCCAGGCAGGAATGCACTTTGGCTACCCCTATTGCCACCAAGGGGATTTGGCTGACCCCGAGTTTGGCACCAAGCGCCCTTGCTCCGATTTTACCCCACCTGCCCAAGTACTCGGCCCGCACGTGGCCGCGCTGGGCCTGCGGTTCTACACTGGCCAGCAGTTTCCGGCCCAGTACCGCGACCAATTGTTCATTGCCGAGCACGGCTCATGGAACCGGACAAAAAAATCAGGCTACCGGCTGGCATTGATCAAAATGGGAGCTGACCAAAAAGTGACCGCTTACGAAACTTTTGCCGAGGGTTGGCTGGATGATGCCACTCAAAAAGCTTGGGGCCGCCCCGTGGATGTGCAGCCCCTGCCCGATGGCTCCATTTTGGTGTCGGACGACCAAGCCAACGTGATCTATCGGATCCACTATGAAGGCTAGCCGCGCGGTGCTCCGTTAGAGGGTGCGCCCCAAAGCCAGGCGATTAACCTCCAGCCAATGACCCAAACCGGCCCTCAATTCCATTTCCATGAAATATTTCACTGTTGCCCAATTGGGCCATTTGGCTGGACTTTATTTATCCCAGCACCCAGCCGGGCTGGAGAGCACAGCTTATCCAGCCATTGAACTGGATCACACTGGGCCCGTGGGCGACAAGCACGCGAGCATGGTGGCCAAATCGGATGCCCGGCAAGTCCAGTTCTACAAGCGGGGCACGCCGATCCGCAACAACCGGCAATGGTCGGCGGTGTCCGTGGAGGAACTGGCCACGATCCAAACCCAAATGGCTTACCCCGAGGTGCGGCCCGAGTGGGTGGGAGCCAACCTGCTGGTGAGCGGCATCCCCCATTTCACCCAACTGCCCCCAATGAGCCTGCTGGTGATCCGGCCCGACGGCCCGGGCAAAGTAGTGCTGGTGGTGCACGATGAAAACCTGCCCTGTGTGGGGCCGAACAAGGCGATCCAAGCCCACTATGATTTTGTCCCAGCCCAAACGTTCATGAAAGCGGGCATGGGGCGGCGCGGGCTGGTGGGTTGGGTAGAGAAGGCGGGCCCCGTCGCTGTTGGCGATCCGGTGCAAGTATTGCTGCCCCGTTTTGTGGCACCGGAGATTTTGGCGCGGTGGGCCGTGCTCCCGTGAGCCAATCGCACAAGTGCAACCCCAGCGCGGCCAATTTACAAAAAACCGCCCAATTCTACACCTAGCCAGTCTAGGCCCAGCCGACCAGATCTCGGAATGGCATCATTTTGAAGGAGGAGAAGGAAAGTCCCCGATGTTTAAGGGGATACTAAAGCCCTTTGCGCATCGTTCTCCATTCATTCAAGCTATTTACCCATGCACAAGATCTGGTTATGTTTCCTTTTTCTCGGGCTGATCGGTTCGCCAGCCTTGGCCCAAAAACCCAAGAAAGCCCCCAGTTCGGGTGGCGCACCCCAAGCCGGCCAGCGCAAGCAAGGGATGTTTGACAATGTATTGCGGCCCGGCGGCAGCAACGGCCCGGGGCGAACCGGCGATACCCTAGTGGTGGACTCGGTGGCAGTTGGGGCCATTGGTCGCCTCAAACTGGTGAAGCAGGAAGCGATGATGGGCGTGACCAACGACACGGGCAAGATCATTTTGCCGATTGATTATGATGAAGTAAGTTTTTTCAATAAAAAAGACTCCGCCTGCACCCGGTGGGAAGGCATGTTGCGCATCCGCATGGGCAAGATGTATGGCCTGTTCAGCCCAGCCGGCAAGCCCGTGACCACGCTCGACTACGAGGAACTGACATTTTTTCCCGAAACCTGCGGGAGCAGCCACGCCGCTTCCTATGTGGTGAAGGCTAAGCAGGGCGGCAAATATGGGCTGATCAGCGGCAAGGGCGATGTGATCATCCGCCCCGCTTATGATGACCTCTTTTTGTTGAAGAACGAAAAAGAGAAAGTGACCACGCCCGAAGTGGTGGTGGTGCGCAAAGCGGGCAAACACGGCATGATGGAAATGCGCGAAAAACAGATTCTCAAGACCGAATACGACCAAATCGCCTACCTCCAAACCTTGGAAATCAAAGAAAAGAGCAAAACCGACAAGCAGTTGCTCCTCAAGATCCGCCAAGGCGACCGCTGGGGGTTCATCAACCTGAACACCAAGCAACAATTTGACCCAGAGTTTCAACTCATTGAACCGTTCAGCGAAGGGCTGGCCTTGGTGAAAAAAGGTGACAAATTCGGCTACATTGATTTCAACAGCAAGCTCAAAATCGCTTGCAACTTCGATACCGCCACTCCATTTGACAACGGGCTGGCCATGGTGAGCAAAAACGGCAAGCATGGCGTGATCAACCCCGATAAAAAGGAGGTGGTCAAACTGGCCTATGAATCGGTCGAGTACTTGGTGGCCGATGAGAAGAAGCGCAAGGGCGATGCCTATTTTGCGGCCCTGTTCTTGGCCCAGAAAGACGGCAAGTATGGGGTGTTGCACCAGAATGGCAAAACGGTAGTGCCGTTCGACTATGAACGACTTGAGTTCATCCCCAAAAAATTCGGGTTCAATGCCACCAAGGCGGGCCAAACCCAATTTGTGGAGTTGCCCGCCCAGTCGCAATAGCGTTTGCCCGGATCAAGCCCCACCAAGCATATTGCGTTCAATCTTACCGGAGATCTTGGGCGTTGTGCACTTGGAATTGGGGAGTACTTGCACGAACTGGCCTACGACCCAGCCGCTGCTGGCGGTGCAGCAAGCAAGAATCCAACCCAAATCAACCTCGGTGTTGAAAAGGCCCATGCCAAAATGGGGCCTTGTTCGTGGCTGGCCAATAGTCCAACCACGAACAAGTAAGTGTCCGATTTTGAACAAAATTAGGTGTTCCCTTGTTTTAAAACATTGCTTACCAGCCAATTGAAATGTTGGTACAGCGATTGACAAGTATAGGGTGTTGCCTTGTGCCCAAACTATCCTGCATCTCCTTTTATTCATTGTTCCCCATTTCTTGATGATCAACCTACGCGGTATCAATAAGTATTACCAAGTTGGCAAAAACCGCCTGCACGTGCTCAAAGGACTGGAAGCCACTGTGCAAGAGGGCGAACTGGTATCCATCATGGGATCGTCCGGTTCGGGCAAATCTACCTTGCTCAACATTTTGGGCATCTTGGACGACTACGATGCGGGCGAGTATTATCTCAACAACACTTTGATGAAAAACTTGTCGGCTTCTAAGGCCGCTTATTACCGCAACCGTTTCATCGGGTTTGTGTTCCAATCGTTCAATCTGCTCAACTTTAAGAATGCCGCCGAAAACGTGGCCCTGCCGCTTTATTACCAAGGAGTGGGCCGCAAAGAGCGTAACCGCTTGGCATTGGAATATTTGGACAAAGTGGGCCTGCGCGATTGGGCCGAGCACAGCCCCAATGAAATGTCCGGGGGGCAACGCCAGCGGGTGGCCATCGCCCGGGCCTTGATCAGCCAACCCAAGATCATTTTGGCCGATGAGCCAACCGGGGCGTTGGATTCCCAAACCTCGCACGATGTCATCGAGCTGTTCAAGGACGTGAACCGCAAGGGAATGACCGTGGTGATCGTGACCCACGAAAACGATGTGGCCGCCGAAACGCAACGGGTGATCCGCCTGCGCGATGGCAATATTGTTTCCACCGATGGTTTCGCCATGACCGCCGAAGATCAAGTTCAGCACAATGTGATAGCCAAATAAAATTACCTTTAGTCAAGAATACCCAGACCGCAACCGCCCAACATTATGTTTGACCTAGATAAATGGCAAGAAATTTTTGGCACGATCCGCCAAAACAAACTGCGCACTTTTTTGACTGCTTTTGGGGTGTTCTGGGGTATCTTTATGCTCATGTTGCTCTTGGGGGCGGGCAAGGGGATGCAAAACGGAGTGGAACAAGAGTTTGCCGAGGAGGCCCGCAACAGCATCTGGGTCTGGGAAGGCAAGACCTCGCTGCCCCACAACGGCGGAAAACCGGGCCGGATCATCCGGTTTGATAACGAAGATTTGCGCCTTTTGTCCAACAACACGGCCCAAGTGGATAAAATTGCCCCGCGCAACCGGGTTTGGGGCGAATACACCATTACCCACGAGCGCAAAAATGGGTCGTACCAAGTATTTGGTTCGGTCTATGACTTTTTCCGGATCAATGGGGAGAAACTGAAACAAGGCCGCTTTCTGAACCGGAGCGACCTCACCGAACAGCGCAAAGTAATCGTGATTGGTGAAAAGGTACGCAAGGTATTGTTTGGCGAAACGGCCGATTCAGTGGGCTTGGGGGCCTATGTCGCCATCAAGGGAATCAATTTCCGGGTAGTGGGCACGTTCACCTCCACTGGCAACAATGGGCGCAATGAAGAGCGGGCCTACATCCCTTTCACCACTTTGCAGTCGGTGTTCAACCAGCCCAACCAAGTCCAAATGTTCGCTGTGACCCCGGTGGGCAACAAACCCGCCTTTGAACTGGAAACTGAGCTGCGATCCATGCTGGCCAAGCGGCACAATTTTTCGCCCGATGACAACCAAGCCATCGAACTGTGGAACAACGAAGAGAATTTCAAGCGCTTTACGGGCCTGTTTGCGGGCATTGAGAGTTTTGTGTGGGTGGTGGGCATCGGGACGCTCATTGCGGGCATCATTGGGGTGAGCAACATCATGATGATCATTGTCAAGGAACGCACCAAAGAGATCGGGGTGCGCAAGGCCCTCGGGGCCACTCCCTTCAGTATTGTCAGCTTGATCATCCAAGAATCGGTTTTTATCACTGGTATGGCGGGCTACATCGGCATGGCAACGGGAATTGGCCTGCTGGACGGCCTGCGTTACCTGATTGAGGCCACCGGGGCCGAGTTGCCGTATTTCACCCGCCCGGAGGTAGATGTGTACGTGGCGGTCGTGTCCACCCTGATTTTGGTGCTTGCTGGCGCTTTGGCCGGGCTGGTTCCCGCCATTCAAGCAGCGAATGTAAAACCGATTGAAGCACTCCGGGCCGATTAATAACCTGTAAAAGTGTTTATTCAGCCTTTATTGGGCAGTCGACCACTGGTTACATGACTTTAACCGGGGATGAACAGCTTTTTAAATGGGTAATATTGATGATCCAAGGGCTAGACGCTTCCTGAAATTTACCAGAATGATACTAAAATAAAACTGTCTCGCTCTAATCTCGGTTGAATATAAAAATATCAAAAAATGGTGGCAAAACATAATTTAGAAGATTTCAAACCAAATGTCAAAATCAAGCTTGCTGCCCTTTGGACATCGGTGACACTTTGCTACTTGTATGGGGACTATTTTGAGCTTTATGTCCCCCAAAAAGTTGCTGGATTGATTAGTGGTGACAATATGTTGGATGATCCAATCAAATTATTTTTGGCAGCCGTTTTAATGGCCATTCCGTCATTAATGGTTTTCGGTTCTATTGCATTGAAACCGTTGATCAACAAGTGGTTAAACATCAGTTTTGGGGTATTTTTCACCCTTATTATGTTGCTCATAGTCTTTAATTCCATTGTTCCATGGCTGAGTTTTTATGTGTTTTTAGCCATCGTGGAAAGCGTCATTACTTCGCTCATTGTGTGGTACGCGTGGAATTGGCCGAAACAATTGCCGTGAAAAGTTCATCGCGAGAATTTAACCAATCCAAAAATGACTACCAACAAAGCGAAGGCAAGAACTGGCTGGATTAGTGTACTTAATTGTCGTGCTGATGGGAATAATGAGCTTACTCTATGTACCTTCCAAATTGTTTGTTTGGGACAATACCGCCGTAACTTTTACCAATATTTCCGCTAACGAAACATTGTTCCGGCTTGGTTTTTTAAGTAGTTTGGTTACTGTTATTGTCTTTTTATTGTTGCCATTTGCGCTATGTCAATTGTTCAATCATGTCCATAAAATGTACGCTTTGTTAATGGTGGTTTTAGCAGTGGTCAGCGTGCCGGTCTCTTTGGCAAATATTGGGAATCGATTTACCGTACTGGATCTGATTGCTCAAGCCACGCCTCTTGAGGGGCTTGAATTGGGCAAATTGCAAGCGCAAGTGATGTTTTACCTTCAAGCTTATAGCTATGACAACCCAATTGTCTCTATTTTTTGGGGACTTTGGTTATTGCCTTTTGGCTATCTGATTTTTAAATCGGACTTTTGCCAAAAATCTTGGGTGTTTTCCTGATGTTTGGCTGTTTTGGCTATATTGTCAATTTTGCTGGTCGTTTTATGTTTCCAAGCTATGAAGACACCATTATTGCCTCCTATGTAAGCATCTATGGGAGTATCGGTGAAATTGGCATTTGCTTGTGGCCTTTGATTATGGGAGCCAAAGAGACAAAACAACCGGTCTGAAAATAAGTCCGGTCACAGCGGCGATTTGGTCAAATTGGGGACAAAAAAAGGGCAAACTTACATAACATCGGTAGTCGTGGCAGAATGGAAAATAGATGCTTGAAGTCAAGCAAACCCAACGAATGAATTGCCCAAATCACTGGAACTTGATGTAATTTAGCAATATGCAACCATTTAGCACTGATCATTTGGCCACCCATTTCCCGGTATCTGTCAAGGGGGTGCTGTTGGTGGGCGATCAAGTAGTGTTGCTCAAAAACGAGCGGAACGAATGGGAACTGCCCGGGGGCAAACTTGAGCGGGGCGAGGATCCCGTCGCTTGTTGCGAGCGCGAATGGCTGGAGGAAACGCACTTGGCCGTTCGGGCCGTCCGCTTGCTAGATGCTTGGCTCTATCAGGTGTCGGCCGCTACCCAAGTGCTGATCCTCACCTACGGCTGCGAACTGGTTGATCCCGTCCAGCCCGGCGAATTTCGGATCAGCCACGAGCACAAAGAAGGCCGTCTGTTTGACTTGGCCCATTTGCCCGAAAGCAACACCCCAGCCGGTTATCTGGCTTCGGTGAGGGCGTGGGAGCGGCTCAGGGCCAGCTTGAGCAATCGACCAAATTACCATGCTAACAACCATTAAACACTACCAATGATGAACAAACTCAACATTGCACTCCTCCTGCTTATATTGGTCCTCGGGCCGATCCGGGGAATGGCCCAAGACACGCATTATCCCGATAAAATTGGGGTGGTGCGGCACAACCACATTGCTTTGCAAGTGGCCGATATGAAGGCCAGTGCCCAATTTTATGGGGAATTGCTCGAGTTGGAGCGGATCGAGCTCACCGACCCCAGACTGAAGGACATCCGGGCGTGGTTCAAGATCGGGGATCAGCAAATTCACCTGCTGGCCGGGCGCACCCAGCCCGTGGTCAACGACCGGAACGGCAGCCATTTTGCAGTGTTCGTGGCTGATATAGCCCAGACCGAGGCCTACCTCAAAAAGCGTGAAGTGACTTACCACGCCCAGACTCGTTTTGACGGGGTAAAACAAATTTACATTGCTGATCCCGATGGCTACTTAGTGGAGTTTAACCAACTGGTAAAATAGCCTTTTGTACAATTAATTTACCTTCTATGTCCGTTTTATATGTTTGATATCGATAAGTGGAAAGAAATTTATGCCACAGTGAGCAAGCACAAACTGCGCACCGCCTTGACTGCGTTCGGGGTTTTTTGGGGCATTTTTATGTTGATCGTGCTGTTGGGCTCGGGCAAAGGCTTTGAAAATGGGATCAAACAAAGCATTGATATTTCCCCAAATTCCGTGTTTATGTGGAGCCAGCGCACCAGCGAACCCTACATGGGCCTGAAAGCTGGCCGTTTCATCCGCTTTAAAAATGAGGATGTGGCCGCCATCCGCGAAAACGTGCCCGAACTGGGCGTGCTGTGCCCGCGCAATGTGCTCGAGGGCACTTTCACCGTGACGCGGGGGATGAAGAGTGCTGCCACTTTCCAGATTTATGGTGATTATCCCGACTGGGCACGTCTCAAGAAAATGGACATTCTCAAGGGCCGGTTCATTAACCAGATCGACATCAGCGAACGCCGCAAGGTGTGCGTAGTGGGCGAAGAAGTGGTCAGTGTGCTGTTCAAGTCCGACGAAGAACCGATCGGCCAGTACATCAGCATCAAGGGCATTTATTTCAAAATCGTGGGCATCCAACGGGGCCTGGGTACTCGGGGCGAAGATGTGCGGCAAGATCGGAATACCATTTACATGCCCCAAACGGCCATGCAACAAGCGTATAGTCAGGGCAATTCCGTCTTTTGGTTTGGGATGCTGCCCAAGCCGGGGATCGCCTCGGCAGTGGTGGAGCAGAAGGCCAAAGAAATATTGATGCAGCGGCACAAGGTGGCCCCCAACGATCTCAAAGCCATTGGTTCAGCCAATGTAGAAGAGGAATTTAACCGGATCAACGGTCTTTTTCTCGGCATTGCGGGTTTCAGTTGGTTGGTCAGTTTGGGCACCATCATTGCCGGGATCATCGGGGTGAGCAATATTATGCTCATTGTGGTGCGGGAGCGCACCAAGGAAATCGGCATCCGCAAAGCCTTGGGCGCCACCCCGTGGAACATTGTCAGCCTGATCTTGCAAGAGTCGGTCGTCATTACTGCCGTGGCCGGTTACATCGGCTTAGTGGCGGGCATCGGCCTGATCGAGGGGCTGAGCTATGCCCTCAAAAAATTCGAGGCCGAGGGTGAGTTTTTTGCCAATCCCGAAGTCAATACCACGGTGGCCTTGTCCGCGCTGGTCTTGCTCATCATTTCCGGGGCCATTGCGGGCATTATCCCCGCCGCCAAAGCCGCCGCTGTGCGCCCAGTTGTGGCCCTGCGGGATGAATAACCGAGGGCAAAACTGCTTAACCTACCGCTTTCTTGGGCTTCAAGCTGGCGGCTTTTACGGTCAACAACACCAGCAAACCCGCAAAAAAGAAGGCTGAAAGGGCCAGGGTGCTCCCCCGCATCGATCCGGTGATGGCCACAATGGTGCCATAGACCGACGTGCCCAGCACCGTCGAGCATTTGTCCAGCACGTCGTAGAAGCTAAAGTAGGAGGCGGTGTCGGTAGTGTTTTCGGGTAAAAGCTTGGTGTAAGTGGCCCGCGAAAGCGACTGCACCCCGCCCATCACCAAGCCAACCCCGGCTGCCAGCAGGTAAAAAGCCATTTCAGAATAGACAAAATAAGCGGCAATGCAAACCCCAATCCAGATTATCAAGATCACGATCAGGGCATATCGGTTGCCCTTGCGGTCCGAAACTTTGGCAAATAAGTAGGCCCCAAAAATGGCCACAACCTGTAACAATAGAATGGTGCCGATCAATTTGCCACCTTCCATTTTCAATTCCTCGGAGCCAAACAAGGCCGCTAAATAAATGGTGGTTTGCACGCCGGTGTTGTAAAGAAAAAAGGAAACCAAGAACCGCAACGTATCTGGCTGTTGCTTGACTGATTGCCACACTTTGCCCAGTTCATGAAACCCCCGCACCAAAATATCGGGGGTGATGGGTTTGGGATTTGGGCTGTCGGGCAGGCGTGAAAAAGCAAGTTGGGCGAAGGCTACCCACCAAATGCCCACCGTCAAAAAAGCGGCCCGGGTAAGCCACAAATTATCGGCAAAGCCGAGGGCCTCATAGTTGAGGATGAACCCCAAGTTGAAGATCAGGAGGAGCACGCTGCCACCGTAGCCAAAGGAAAAACCCCGGGCACTGACGGCATCGTAACGGTCGGGGGTGGCGATCTCGGGCAGGTAGGCGTTGTAGAATACGAGTGCGCCCGCATAGCCGATGCTGGCCACCACCGAAGCGATAATGCCCAGTTCTACATTTTCGCCCGTGAACCAAAACAGGGCAATGCAAGCTGTCGATCCCAGCAAAGTGAAAAACCGCATGAACATTTTCTTTTTGCCCCCGTAATCGGCAATGCCCGAGAGCACCGGTGAAAGCCCGGCAATGAGCAAAAATGAAAACGAAATCGCGTAGGAATACAAGGCTGCCCCCTCGAACGGAATGCCAAAAAAGCGGACGGGCATCTGGTCACCAAAGGCCTTGGTCGTGACCGCACCGTAGTAAACCGGGAAAATGGTGGCGGTGATGACCAAAGAATAGGCCGAGTTGGCCCAGTCAAAAAAGCACCAACCATCAATCGTGCGTTTGTCGTTGAGTAGCATAAACGGGAAAAAGCGTGTTTGCAAGTTATAAAAACCCTGCACAAGCAGCCAAATTTCCCCCAAATTAATCTTCGGGCCTTGGCCCGCCTTTCTCAGGGAATTGAGATGGGGCCGGACAGGGCTGTTGGCCCGGACGGTGATCGGACTGCCCGTGGCCAGTTGGGCCAGCAGGCGTTAGTGGCAAAACCCTAGAAAAGGGGAAAAATCACTTACCTTTGCCCACTGTTCATCAAAAACACCTTTGGTATGTCCAACATTTCGCCAGCGGTATTGGCGCAATATGAGTTGGTGGTAGGGCTGGAAGTACATTGCCAACTGCTGACCCAGAGCAAGATTTTTTCGGCGGATCCTACTTCCTTTGGCGATGCGCCCAACACCAACATCAGCGTGATCACCCTCGCCCACCCGGGCACACTGCCCAAGTTCAACCAAAAGGCTGCCGAGCTGGCCATTCGCATGGGCTTGGCCTGTGGCAGCGAAATTTCGCGCTACAATATTTTTGATCGAAAAAACTACTTTTATCCCGATCTGCCCAAAGGGTTCCAAACTACCCAGGACAGAACGCCAATTTGCCGGGGCGGCCAGGTGTTGGTAAAAATCAAAGATCCTCATACCAAGCTTGTTCATTCTGAGCTGGTGCAACTCAACCGCATCCATTTGGAAGAAGATGCGGGCAAATCGATCCACGTGGAGGGTTCGCCCGAAACGCTGATCGATCTCAACCGAGCGGGCACGGCCCTGATCGAGATAGTGACCGAACCAGTGATCCAGCAAGCGGAAACTGCGGCGGCCTATTTGGCCGAAATCCGCCGGTTGGTGCGCTACTTGAACATCTGCGATGGCAACATGGAAGAGGGATCCATGCGCTGTGATGCCAACGTGTCGGTGCGCCGCTGGGGCGATCCCCAGCTTGGCCGCAGAGTGGAAGTAAAAAACATGAACTCGATCCGCAACGTGCAGCGGGCCATTGAGCACGAGTTTGTGCGCCAAGTGGCCTTGGTGGAGGCTGGCAGCCCGATCGCCTCGGAAACCCGGCTGTTCAACGCCGATTCGGGCCACACTTTTTCCATGCGGAGCAAGGAAGAAATGAACGACTACCGCTATTTTCCCGAGCCCGATCTGGCCCCTTTTGTGGTGACCGAAGCTTATTTGGCCGAAATTCAAGCCAGCCAGCCGCCATTGCCCCAAGCGTTGCAGGCCAAATTTATGGGGGAGTATGGCCTGCCCGAGTACGATGCCAGCGTGCTGATCGACGACAAAGCGACGGCGCTGTATTTTGAGGAAACGGCCCAAGGTTGGCCCGGGGGTAGCCTAGCCCACTACAAAGCCGCTTCCAATTGGATCATGGGCCCGTTCAAATCGTACCTGAACGACAGTGGGCTGGCCATATCGGCCACGCTCGATCCCGGGAAGTTGCGCGAGTTGGTGGATCTGGTGGAAAGTGGCAAAGTGCATTTCACGGTAGCCAGTAAATCGCTTTTCCCGGCCATGTTGCAGTCCCCTGGCCCAACTGCGCTGGCCCTGGCCACTGAACTGCATTTGATCCAGGAGGACGGCGCGGCCACTATCATCCCAATCATTAAAAGAATATTGGACAAATTTCCCAACGAAGTAACCGCTTACCGAAAAGGTAAGAAAAACTTGTTGGGAATGTTTATGGGCGAAGTAATGAAAGCTACCAACGGCAAGATAGACCCCAAGAAAGCCAATGAGTTGGTGCGGGAAGCGCTTGACACTTAACTTAATTAGCTTATTTTTCCACCACCGCAAACCAGTCCAAGCATTTTTCCAGCTCGCGGCTGAGGAAAAAATCTTCTAGCCCAATATTGCCCACCAGATCATTGTTCTGTTTCATCAACGAGTTGCGGTTGAGTCGGTTGAGCAAGTCATAGGGGATTTGCAGCAGGCGGCGAGGCAAGCGGTGCTGGAGGTCGAACAAATCAAAACGGGTGATTTTCTGAACCGACCGGCGGTTTTCTTCATGGTACTCCATCACTTGGTCGCTGCCCTGGATCCCTTGAAAATCAACCTTGGAGAAAACTTGGGCCAATAGGCGCTGCAATTGATCGGCTGTGTATTCACGCACGTGCCAAGGATTGCGCGACAAGCTCATGCGGGCGTTGGGCGTGGCAATGATGGCCTTGCCACCGGGCTTGAGCACTCGCTTGATCTCGCGCAAGAAATACTGGTCGTCCTCAATGTGCTCGATGACCTGCAAAGTAACCACCACGTCAAATTTATTATCGGGCACGTCCTTGAATGGCGGAATGAAGCAATCAATGAAAGTAAACTTGGGGTAAAGTACCCCCAAATGGTGCAACAGTTGGGTGTTTTTATCAATGGCCGTGTAGTGCGTGCAACGTTCTGCAAACACCGTCAAGCCTTTGCCGGTGCCACAGCCTACTTCCAGCAGGTTGCCATGCACCAAACCTGCCGCTTTTTTATAGGCAAAAAACAACCGGTTGTTCAGCACATTGTCGCTGGCAATCTCGTACGAAGTGACCTCGGAGGTCTTAAACATGGCCATAGTCGGGCTTTTGGTTTTAAAAGCCCCAAATTTATGGCAAATCCTTTACATTTGACGGTAATGGCTGCCCAACGAACTTTAGGCCCGCGACAACCCATGCACATCACCCAGATCAAAGAAACTTGCCTCTATGTGTCGGATTTGGAGCGCACCCATGCTTTCTACGCCGAACTGCTGGGCTTCCCGCTCTTGAGTATAGTGGCAGGCCGGCATGTATTCTTCCAAGCGGGCAGCTCGGTGCTGCTCTGCTTTTTGCCCGAAGCGACCAAGGCCGATCTGGTGCTGCCCCCGCATTATGCGCATGGCCACCAACATTTGGCGTTCGAAGTACTCCCGCCTGAATACGAAATCACCAAGCAGGACCTTGTTGCCAAAGGGATCAACATTATCCATGAACACGAATGGCCAAACGGGTTTCATTCCTGCTATTTCCTTGATCCGGATCAGCACGTGCTGGAAATTGTACAAACGGGGATGTGGCGCGATTGAATATAGCTTATTTCACCTCTTCGTAGTCGACATAGTCGCCACCGAACTTGTCCTTGCGGGCACGCGGGTCAGTGCGGTTGACGCGGACGTCGCCCTCTTTTTGGTACCCTTCGCCCACCCAACCAGACAAGCGCTGGCCAAACCTCAAGATGGCCCGCCCAAATCGGTAGCACACATAGACGAAAAGACCAAGTATAAGCAAAAATTTCATTGCAAAATGGGATTTGGGAAACCAATTTGGTGCAGCACCTTACACGTTAGATGGGCAAATATAAGCTTAAATGTGACATTTTCCTCACCCGAAAACCCCCAACTCTAAACCTTTATGGATTTTAACAGTCTAAAGATTTTGTTTCACTCAGTTTTTTTTCTATATTTGCCAAAAGACCAGTAAAGCCATGACGCTATCTATTTTATTATTTCTCGGAAGTTTGGGCGGTTGGGAGATTCTATTGATTCTCTTTGTTGTCCTTTTGTTGTTTGGTGCAAAGAAAATCCCTGAGTTGGCCCGCGGTTTGGGTCGGGGGATCCGTGAGTTCAAAGATGCCACTAAAGACATCAAGGACGAACTGGAAAAAAGTGTACAGGACGACCCCAAGCGCACATAATACGATTGCAAGACTTGTCAAATCTCACCCATTTGACAAGTCTTGCAGTTTTAATAGCTCATCCGTTTTTCCCGAACCCATTTGGAAACGGTGGTTCGGGTAAATGAAGACTATTCGTTCACAAACAATTATCAACTAACCTATTACCAGACTTGTACTCATCGTATCAAAAAATACGTGCGGCACTGGATCAAAAACAAACCACTTGTCAAGCAATCGTTCGCCATTATTTGGGTCAAATTGCCCAAATAAACGACCAACTGAATGTTTTTTTGCAAGTTTATGCCGACGAGGCATTAATACAAGCCGAACAAATCGACGCAAAAATGCAACAGGGCAAGGCGGGCAAGCTCGCTGGCATGGTGGTGGGCCTCAAAGATGTGATCTGTTACAAAGATCACCGATTACAGGCCGGTAGCCGCATTTTGGATGGTTTTAAGTCACAATTTTCGGCCACTGTGGTCGAGAGATTGATGGCCGAGGATGCTATTATCATTGGCCACCAAAATTGCGATGAGTTTGCCATGGGGTCGTCCAATGAAAATTCCGCTTTCGGCCCTACCCGCAATGCGCTTGACCCCTCGCGGGTGCCTGGCGGATCTTCGGGTGCTTCGGCGGTGGCCGTTCAAGCGGGCATGTGCACGGTTTCACTCGGGTCAGACACGGGCGGATCAGTGCGCCAGCCGGCCGCTTTCTGCGGTATTGTCGGCGTAAAACCCACTTATTCCCGGGTATCCAGGCACGGTTTGTTGGCGTACGCTTCTTCCTTTGATGTGATCGGAATTTTGGCCACCGAAGTGGCTGATGCCGCCCTGGTGCTCGAGGTGATTGCCGGGGCCGATGAGTTTGACAGTACGATTTCCCAATTGCCCGTCCCAGCTTATGCGGAATTGCGGCCACTGGCACGCAAACCGACCATTGCCTATATCAAAGAAACAGTTTTCAGTACTGGGCTGAGCCGCAGTGTACAGCAGGCCACCTTGGCCGCGCTTGATGTGCTCCGAAGCGAAGGCTACACCGTGGAAGAGGTGGATTTTCCCTTGCTCGAGTATGTGCTGCCCACTTATTATATTTTGACCACCGCCGAGGCCAGTACCAACTTGGCCCGCTACGACGGGGTGCGCTATGGCTATCGCAGCCCCAATGGCACCGATCTGGAGTCGATGTACAAAAAAACCCGATCCGAGGGTTTTGGCGAAGAAGTAAAGCGCCGGATCATGCTTGGCACGTTCGTGTTGGGGTCAAGCTACCAAGATGCCTATTTTACCAAAGCCCAGAAAGTGCGCCGCCTAATCCAAGAACGAACCAACGAACTATTGGCCCGCTATGATTTTTTGGTGTCGCCTACCACCCCGACTACCGCTTTTAAAATCGGGGCGCTCGATGGCAACCCGTTGGAAATGTACTTGGCCGATATTTTTTCGGTCCAGGCCAATGTGGCGGGTATCCCGGCCATTTCAATCCCCAACGGGGCAGATGATAACGGGCTGCCCATTGGGCTACAGTTAATGGCCGGCTATTTTGAAGAAGAAAAACTGCTGACTTTCGCTAGTACGTTGACCAAATTTTTATCCAAAATTTCAGTTTTGACATAGTATTTTATTTTATTAAACTTTTACGAACAAGATGTCAACACATCTGACCAAATTTACGCTTAGCACTGCACTATTGGGATTTCTTTACTTTGCTGGCTCAAACCAGCAAGCCCAAGCGCAAGCAGCATTCAATGAAAAGGAGTACAACAAAGCAAAAAAACTTACCGACTCGTTGTTGATCAAAAGGCACGCGGATGTTGCGGTAGCCTTATTCACCGATTTTTTTGAGTTCATCTATCCCATCGAGCAGGCTCCGGGCTTTCCCGGGGAGCTCTCGATTGCCGAAGCTCCTGAAGAGATTAGCAAAGACCTGTTGTTTATCCCCAAACCGGACATTATCCACTTTGAGGACGAAGATCTAGTGTACGACTATGTACCCAAGTTTGCCGACGATGTGCTGGAAGATCGGCTATCCTGCCTGAGCGGCTCCATCCCGTTGGCCTTCAACCCCCAAGTGCGCGGTTTTATTGATTATTTTGCCCTCAAACGCCGTGATTATACCCTTCGGATGCTGGGCAAGAAAAATGTTTTCTTCCCCTTGTTTGAAAAATACTTGAAAGAATATGGCATACCCGATGAGCTCAAATACTTGTCCATCGTGGAATCGGCCCTCAATCCCAAGGCTCGTTCGCGGGCCGGCG
Source organism: Cytophagales bacterium (assembly GCA_038209965.1). Taxonomy (GTDB): domain Bacteria; phylum Bacteroidota; class Bacteroidia; order Cytophagales; family Thermoflexibacteraceae; genus JALONO01. Next base: position 31,440 of record JBBQXF010000019.1, read on the forward strand.
CGGTCGGGTTGTGGCAGTTTATGCCCGCCACTGGCCAGATGATGGGTCTTAAACAAAACAATTACGTGGATGAACGGATGGATCCTGAAAAAGCCACGATTGCAGCTTGTAAATACCTCCTTCAACTGTATAATTATTTCGGGCAAAATTGGGAGTTGGCCTTAGCTGCTTATAATTCTGGCCCCGGCACTGTACAGCGCGCCATCCGGCGCTCTGGTGGGAAGACCGACTTCTGGAAAATCTACCATTTGCTGCCCGCCGAGACCCGTTCTTATGTGCCCATGTTTACGGCCGTCACCTACATCATGCACTACGCCGAGGAACACAACTTGATCCAGGATCAGCCCTATTATTCCATCCCGTACGCCACTGTATCGATCGATCAAACTTTGAACGTCAAGGCATTGGCCCAAAAGTTAAACATTTGTACCGATGATTTGGAAGAGCTGAACCCGGAATTGAAGAAAGGTGTGGTCCCCCCCACTGGTAGTTATGCGCTCCGTATCCCCGCCGACCGGGCAGAGTATTTTTATCAGAACAAATGGGAAATCTTGGAAAGTTCGCGCACCTTCAGCCGCGACGTACCTGCCAAGCGCCAGAACAAATATGCTCGCTATGCCAACGCAAACCGTTCCGAAGCGGGCGAGGTGGGCGAGGAACTAGAGGTCAGCAATAAGCGCACCACTACCCGGACCACCCTCCATACCATCCGCAAGGGAGAGTCCCTTGGGTTGATTGCTCAGCGCAATGGGGTAAGTGTCAAGCAATTGCGTCAGTGGAACCATCTTTCGGGCAATAAGTTGATCGCAGGTAAGAAGCTCAAGATCATCAAAGCCGTAAAAGGGGCGGTAGAAATTAATGACCCAGAAAATAACGGGGAACTGCTGGCTGTGCAGAAGTCTAGCGCTCCCAAGCGCGACAGTAAAGTAATCGCACCGGCTGGCCTGACCAAAAACCAAAAGGCCAAAGCCGAAATTCCAAAAGCTGCCGTAAAGCCACTCACCGAAAATAAGAAAAATGGCGAGTCCTGTCATGTGATTCGCAGTGGAGATTCGCTTTGGGCCATCGCCCAAAAATATGGCCTCAATGTAGAGCAATTAAAAAAGCTCAATGCCATGCGGGACAACAAAATCAAAATTGGCCAAAAGTTAAAAGTTGGTTGATGCCATTGGTTTTACTTTGACCAAAAGACCTACCCCCAAGGATTGTTAAAATCCTTGGGGGTAAATATTGGGGGGCAGGTCGGAGGAAGGGGAGAGGCCCAGAACAACGACGGATGGTGAATCACCCATCACCCCTAACGCTGGCCAAGCCCATTACTTGGTCACTTGATCCGAATGGGAGCCTCCCATTTTTTGCTTGGCTTCCGTTCCCGCCCACCCCCGCACACATTGAGTGCCCTCACCTAGGCAACTTCGGCACGGTATCTGCAATAATTTCTTGGATTTATTCAATGTTGACCCTACAAATATCAATTGGCACTAGCGAGGGTTGTCATCGCTGATGTAGTCTGAAACTGGGTGTAATAGTGGTTTATTCAACTCATTTGGGAACATGCAAGAACGTCCGTTGCTGACAAAATCTGCGTTACAACATTTTGCTACCGATCGCAGCTACGAAAATGGCACTGGTTACTACATCAAAGGCGCGGTGGGCAAAGTCATCCGTGATGGAACCGTGTTTACTGCTTATGTCCAAGGCTCGGAGCTATACAAAGTGCGCCTCCGCATTGCCAATGGGCGGGCCGAAAAGCATTGTAGCTGTGCTTATGCCAAGGACAGCCTTTGTAAACATGCCGTTGCGGTGGCATTGGCAGTTATCGATGGCCAATATGTGCTGATCGATGCCAAGCCCCCTGTCCAGCAAAGTGCCGAAACGGAGCCGATGCTTTATGAAGTGGAGGATCTGTTGGCCAAGGCCGACGAAAGATCTAAATCTGCTTTTCTACGGGAATTGTTGGCCAAAAATGCTGAATTGCGGGAACTGTTCATTCGTTATACAACGCAATACCCAACAACACTTTCCGCCTGATGCCTTTTCCCAAGATCACCATTGTTACTCCCTCCTACAATCAGGCCCTCTACTTGGAGGCAACCATCCAGTCGGTGTTGGCCCAAAACTACCCCAATTTGGAATATTTTGTGGTGGATGGCGGGAGTAGTGACGGATCGGTGGAAATCATCCAAAAATATAGCGACCAGTTGGCTTGGTGGGTCAGTGAGCCCGACCAAGGCCAGAGCGAAGCCATCAACAAAGGGCTGGCCCGGGCATCGGGCGAGGTGATCACGTGGCTCAACAGCGACGACCTGCTGGCCCCCAATGCCCTGCACACCGTTGCCTCCCTCTTTGCCGACCATCCCAATGCGGGGCTGGTACACGGGGAGAGCACCATTTTTTGGGGCAATGCCCATCAACCCACCAAGGAAATGACCAAAGCCGCGTTGGGCGATGACATAGTCCTTCAGAGTTTGGGCGGGATGCCTTTTGCCCAGCCATCGGCTTTTTTCCATCGGCGGGCCATTGATGCTTTTGGGCTACTGGATCAGCGCCTGCACTACGCAATGGACTACAACTTGTTTGCCCAGATCGCCCTAAACTATGATCTTGTCCAGTCCTCGGCCCGGCTGTCCTGTTATCGGATGCACGATGACAGTAAAAGCACTTTGCACAATGCGCACTTTGCCCGCGAATATGCGGTGATCATTGGCCGTTTGCTCCGCGCTTTCCACCATGCAGCCCCCCTAATTGATGTATTGCAGAAACATGGTTTGTCCGTAGCGGGTGATGTGACCTATGTCGCCCCGTCAAAGTGGTCTTTTGAGCAGTTGCAAAGTGCGGTTGCCTATAATCTCAAATCACAATTGACCTTCTACTACGAGGGATTGGCCATGCGCGAAGTTTGCCAAGTGGCTGCCGCATTGGCCGAAATCGCCCCCGCTTTTTTCCACCGGTGGCCCCAACTGCAAGTTGCGCGGCAAAGAGCCACTTACTTGCCTGCCCCCATTATAGGTTGGCTAAGAAAGTTCGCTAGGTGAAGTACATCCGTCGTCTTTGGAATATTTTATGTTAAGGGATAGCATAGGCACGTTTGATTCGCTTAAATTTGTAAACCTCAACCCGACTAACCAATTCTCAGGTATGAAAAAAGCCCTCACCATTCATTTATTGCTGTTAGCGATCACTTTGCTGTTGGCAACCCCCAAGATCGAGGCGCAAGCCACCAAAAAACGTCCTGCCAAAGGTACTAAAACCACTACCACCCAAGCGAATCCCAAGCCAAGTGCTGAGTCGGCAGTGGTGAAAGTCACGAAGGATTTTGTTAATGCTTACAGTAAGCTGACCGAAACCAAAGACAAGCAGAGTGTCCTGGTTTTTATGCACGAAAAGGTAACCTCCGATCTGGTCAATGCCGATATCGGTGGGCGGGTGCGCAATTTCACCAGTGATTTTGAGGGGTTTGACAGCCACCTACAACGATTGGTAAATGCCGAGGGCCTCAAATTGTCGTACCAACTGAAACAGGTCATCCAAGACTACCAGGGTGAGCAAGTGGGCGTAACGGCCTACACTGCCGAGTACCAAATGGAGCGGGAGGGCAGCGTATGGGAGCGCGGCAACGAAACCGTGACCCTGACCTTAAAAAAAATCAATAACGAGTGGAAAATAGTTCACTACGCCACCGTGACGATCGAAGATGAAAAACTGCGCGGTGATTGTTTTTGCGAGGTGTTTGAGTCTAGGCCGGGCAACTTTGTGACCAAGACCATAGTGCCCGGTGGGCGCAACTACGATGCCTTGTTGCACAACTTTGAATTTATCGCCCGGACTACCGGACGGGTGATCAAAGTAGATGCATTCAATTTCCGTTGGGAAGACAACGGCGAAATCTATTTCGATGACGGTGCGCCGCGTGTAAGTTCGGTGGCGGCCACTCCACCGGGTCGCCTTTTGGGCATTGCCGCCGAAAAATCAGATGCCATTTTCCTCATTCTAAAAGAATATTTTTATAAAGAGAACTGTGCCAATATCAAAATCCGTAAGAAATAGGCCCACTCCGCAATTATGGTTATTGGTCTGGATGTCGTTTTTTGCTGCTCCCTTGTATGCACAGAATGGCTGGGGGAGCGGTGCTTCCAACTATGTAGAAAATTTTGCCAAAAAAAGTATTGCCATTAAAAACCGGGAAGATGTGGAAGCGCTTTCCACTTATTTGACGCGTGATGTTTCGGTTTCGTACACATTGATTGCCCTGAATGGCCAAAAAAGAGTCGTACATGGCGATTGGCGGGAGTTTTTGAGAAACATGGAAACGCTACTGACCGATAGCTCGACGGAAAAGAAGTACGAAATGCGCGGGGTCAAATATGATGCTGAAGTGGGGAACTACACGATCGCCACCTATCAGCTGGATTATGTGCAGTACCGGGGCGGCCAAGCCCAGACCAAAGGTATGGAAACCGTGACCGTTACTTGCCGCAAAGTGGATGACACTTGGCTAATCACGGATTTTAACTCTATCGGGATTGAACTGGAACGCTATCGGGGCAGCTGTCTGTGTGAGATTTTTATTTCAGAAGAAGATAAATTCACCACTAAAACGATTGCACCCAACGGCAAATCCTACCAATCGCATTTATTAGAATTCGTGTTTTCCGTCTGCGACCACCGAAACCAAATATACGCCATCACGGCGGGCAAAAATTTTTATAAATGGCTCATCAATGGCGAAGTCTATTTAATGGCGTCGCCCGAGGATTGCACCATTCAGCCCACCACTGCGTTGGGGCTGGCGGCCAATAAAATAGAGGCAATACGGATAATTATTGAGAAGCATTTGCTGCTGGCCAACTGTACTACGGTCTCAGTCAAGAAATAAATGGTTCGTGCTGGTTATAAATGCACCTCTACCGTCGTTCCCTGCCCTATTTGGGAGCGGATCTCAATGCGGCCTTGGTGTAATTCGGCAATGGATTTGGCAATGGACAACCCCAGCCCCAAGTGTTGGGTTGGGTCTTTGGTGGTAAAAAAGGGCACAAATAGATTGGCCAACATCGATTCATCCATGCCCGGCCCGTTGTCAATAACGCAGATCATTGGCCCGGTGCCGGTCTGCTGGGTCTGGACGATGAGGCTTGCGGCAACATTGGGCCTTGGGACGGCCAAAGCATCCAAGGCATTGTCTATCACGTTTAATAAGAGTTGGGCCAGAAGGCTAGGGTTGCCCGATACGACTAGTCCACTGCCCAAACTGGTCTGGACTTCCACTTGGCGGCCGATTTTGGGGGCCAATAAGTCCAACACTTCGCCCACTATATCGGTCAGATCGACTTGGGCCTCCCACTTGGATTCAGTGTCAGCAAAATTGGCCAGTCGCTTGGTCTGCGAAGCCACTTGGGTCAAGTTCAAGCCCAACTGCCCAATCCCGTTCTCAATGTCCCGGCTGAGGGTGTCAAGTCCCAAAATCTCCCGGAAAGCCCTCAATTCGGCCCATTTGGCCGCAAAGTCTATCTCCAAGTTCAGTTCGGCGTAACGGTCGATGAGGGACTGCAAATCGGCTACGTCGCCCAGCACCTGTGGCAATAGCCCCAATGAAGCGGCGATCGGTTGCTGGATGTGTTGGGCCAAGCCGGAGGCTAGTCGGCCAATGCTCGCCAGCTTTTCTGAGGCGATCAGTTTTTGTTTGACCAAGCCCAGATCAGCCGTCAATAGGTTGATAGCCTCCTCCTTGTTGGCCACTTGGATTGCTTTGTCGGCCAGTTCCCGCACCATTGTGGCAGTGGTCTGGGCCAGTTGCTGTTGCAGGGCTAAGCGCTCAGTTACATTTTCCCCGGTGATCAGCATAAACATTGTCCCGTCACTGCCGCGCTGGCGGGCGAGGGTCAAGTCATATCGTTCAGCAGTTGGCCCGGCCTCGAGTTGAAACTGGTCCAGCTCGCCCCGGTACAATTGCGCCAATGAATGTTGGTGGTCTTGGAGCCAAGTTGCTCGATCGATCGACTGTCCGGTTTCACAGGCAAACAACGCCAGCGTGCGGTGGGTTGCCCATAGGTACTGGCCCTGCGCGCTGGCAATGGCCAAGGGTGGCGGGGCGAAGGTGCACAGGGTGCGGAAGTAACGTTCGTTTTGGGTGAGGGCATCGATCCTCACTTTCTGGTCCGTCCGCTGGCGGAATGCCATGATGATGCCATTGACTGCCCCAACATGCTCGAGGTTGGTAAACAGTGCCTCGATCCATTGCGGGCCCGAGCCGGGCAATTGGATATAAAAATCGGCTTGGATCGGGCAGCCCGATTGACGACGGGTGAGATCAAACGCCGCATGGCCCGATTGGTCAAAATATTGGCTAAGATTACTACCAATGGCAACTGCCCCACCCAAGTGGGCGGCCAAATTATTGGTTGCCACCCGTAGCGTACCCGACTGATCCAGCAAGACCACCGACTCGCCCCGGCATTGGGCCAGTTGGTGCCACAATTCTTTTTCTACCCCCAAAGACTGCCAGTTGGCCTGTTCCCGGGTCACGTCGCGCAGGAAGTACGCAGTGCCTTGTCCCCCCGAATCCAGGGCCAGGATTAGGTTGGCCTGCTCATAGATCGGCCCCTGCAACAGTGGGTTGGGTGCGGCAATTTGGGCCAAGATCTTGGGCAGCGAATATTGATCGATGAGGGCTTGGCCAAGTTGATTGGCAAAATAAAGTGCTTGCTGTGGGTCAATGACCAAGATCGGGTGCGGAGCCACATTGGCCACTTGAGTCAGAAACTGCTCCCGGGCCGTCGCTGCCCGGCGTTCGCGGTTGCGCTCAGTCACGTCGCGCACGCTCACCACCAGGGCGCCCACAGCATCTTTGGCCAGACAATTCCTGACGATAAGTTCGGTCTCCCGGTCTCCACCCCCAGCCAGACGGATCCGGGCAGTAGTGTAGGCTGGCTCATCTACCTGACTAAATATGGCGTTCATCGCTTTGAGCACCGGCCCTGCCTCATCGGGCGGAAACAAGCTGATAAATGCTTTTTGCTTGTGATCGGGCAAACGATGGCCAAATGTTCGGAAAAAGGGTTCGGACAAATACTTGATATTGCCATTTTCATCCAATGCAGCCACCGGTTCATCTTGGTTGTCGAGCAGCATCCGATAGAAGCGTTCGTTGGCCACTGCCCCGGCCAGCTCTTCTTTCAAGGCTGACACATTGGTTTTGGTGTACCACACATCGGTCACAAAACCGTTTTCAATCACGCAAGCATAATTTTTTTGGTAGCGCACCAACCGGTCATTGGCATCAGCTTCCAAACTGTCCTCATCGGTGAAGTGGTGGCCGTGCTGCACCATCTGGCGCATTTGGCTCATGGCGTGCTTGCCTTGGGGGTTTTTGAACAGACTGCCAAACGTCATGTCAAGCATCCCAGCAGGCGATCCGTAGCCCGACATAACGGCCAAGGGCTGATTTGCATCGATCAAGCGGGCTTGCTGGTACAGTTCCCGGATCTGTTTTTCCGGTTCATGGTGGATGTTGATAGGTGGGGTGACTTCAAAGCGGGCAATCCCAAATCGCACTGACTTTAGGAAGTTTTGGTGGCGTTTGGTGGCGGTAAAATGGGCCTGTTCGCTATTGTCCAGTGCTTGGCCCAACTTGGATACCGTTGCTTTTTCATTGGCCAAGTCGGCTGTTAACTGGCCGATAGTTGCCTGGAGTGCCCCGGCTTGGGATTCCATTTGGCCGATCTGGGCCCGGTGGGCAACGGTCACATTTTCCAGCTCCGATCGATCCTGCTCCAGTTGGGCCTTGGCTTGGCGAAGATCCCCTATTTCAGCCGATTGTTGCCCTGTTTTCTGGTGCATGGTTTCCAGCTCTTCCACCAATCGTTGGTGCTGTTGGGCCAGTTTTTGGTAGCAGGCATCAGCCTCGGTTCGTTGCTGATCGCGCTGGGCTTCCAGTGCGGCATATCGGACCTGCTGCCAAACAATCAGTTGGCGCCCTTTCGGGATGGCGTGGGCGCGCACCAGGACCAAGCAACCGAATGCCAGCAGGGGCAACACTGCGTAGTAGCCTTCGGGTTGTGTACCCAGCCAGTAGGCAGTGGCCAAGAGCAGGAGGGTCGCAACGGCAAATAGGACATCAACCAGCCCAGGGGAAACCTGTTCGGGAGCAACGGGCGGCGGCAATAGTTTTTCCATCGTATCATTAATTTGGCGGTGTGAAGATAGTGGCTAAATCGCAAAAGTTTAATTCTTATAACTTTGCCCCAAAGACGTACCCATGCGCCCACGCTTTCTCTATCCATTGCTTATCGGCCTAGTGGCCGCCATTTTCTTTATTCCCTACCTTGGGGGCATCCATTTGTTCGATTGGGACGAGGTGAATTTTGCCGAATGTGCCCGCGAGATGATCATGTTGGGCGATTACATGCGCGTCTATATCGATTACTTGCCCTTCTGGGAAAAGCCACCTTTCTTTTTCTGGCTGCAGGCCGGGGCCATGCACCTGTTTGGCATCGGCGAGTTTGCGGCCCGTTTTCCCAATGCCCTCTGCGGCGTGGTCACGCTCATTGTGTTGTACCGGATCGGCGAAAAATTATATGATACAGCCTTTGGCCTGCTGTGGGCCTTGGCCTATTTTGGCTCGATCCTGCCCAACTTCTATTTTCGCTCTGGTATTATTGACCCGTGGTTCAATTTGTTTATCTTTTTGGGTATGTACCACATCATCCTATTTCATTGGAAACGAGATAATTATGCCCACATCGCCCTCCGGTTGCCCGGTAGCGAATGGCGTTACTTGTTGCTAAGTGGTTTTTGGGTAGGCATGGCCATGTTGACCAAGGGGCCCGTCGCCTTGGTCATTGCTGGGTTGTGCATGGCCGTTTATTGGGTGGTGGTGAGGTTCCGCTGGTACATCAACGTGCCCCAAATCTTGGTCTTCTTGCTGGCCAGTTCGGCCGTTACTTTTATCTGGTTTGGCATTGAAACCTATAACAACGGCCCTTGGTTTGTCCAAACTTTTCTGGTGTACCAATACCGCCTTTTCAGCACTCCCGATGCGGGCCACGCGGGTTTTCCCGGCTACCATTTCGTAGTGCTGCTTTTGGGTTGTTTCCCAGCATCGATCTTTTGCCTGCGGGCCTTTTTTCCGCAGTTGCAGCAGCACCTCTACCAGCGCAATTTCAAAACTTGGATGATCATCCTGTTCTGGGTCGTGTTGATCTTGTTCACCATTGTCAAATCCAAGATAGTGCATTACTCATCCATGTGCTATTTCCCGCTCACTTTCTTGGGCGCATTGACCGTTCACCAGATTATCGAAGGAAAAATCAACTTTACCGGGTGGATGCGGGCCAGCCTAGTGGTCATTTGCAGTTTGTTTAGTGCCGTAGTAATTGCCCTGCCCCTGCTATCGGACGAGGTAGCCTGGATCAAGTCGCTGATCAAAAACGATCCCTTTGCTCAAGCCAACCTCGATGCCCAAGTCAGTTGGAGCGGTTGGGAGGGCCTGACCGGAGGCTTTTTCTTGATCACCACCGTGCTGGGCGTGGTGTGGCTGGCCCGTCCGACCCACGCTTGGCGCGGGGCCAGCACCCTGTTTGGCGGCACGGCCATTGTGGTGCTGCTGATCATGTACCTTTATTTCCCAAAAATTGAGCCCTACACCCAAGGCGCGGCCATTGAGTTCTTTAGCGGATTGGCGGGCAAGGACTGCTACACCTACACGAGTGGCTACCGCAGTTATGCCAATTACTTTTATCCCAGAACCAAGCCCGACACCCGCCCCGCCCCGCCCGCCGGCCAAGACTGGGAACAGCATTTGTTTTATGGGCAAGTGGACCAAGTGGTTTACGTGGCGGGTAAGATTTTCGACGAAACTCGCGTGGACTCGGTCAAAACCCTCAAAAAATTATATGCCAAAAATGGCTTTGTGTTCTACAAACGCGAAAAATAGACCCGTTTTTCAGGCTGGCCCAGCTTGGGGCATTTCGTATTTTAACCTTATTTACCACCCATTTGCAACCAAAAGTTGAGGCCATTCGTTCCTTTTAGAGGATGAGTGCTAACCCAGTGAGGCGCAGCATCCCGTCAAAATAAATCTGGTACGGGTTTTGAATTTGAGTAAGTAAGTTTTTATCCTAAAAATGTCATGAAAAAAGTTTGGCTACTCGTGTTTTTCCTGCTTGCCCTCTCATCCTTTATCGCCGTTAATGATGGGGGCGGCTACCGCCAGTTGAGCAACAACAAGTTCAACCAGGGCGAAAAATTGACTTATTTGGTTCACTACGGCGTTGTCAATGCGGGCGAGGCCACCGTGACTTTAGATAAAAACCTCTATACGGTCAACAACCGGGTCTGCTACAAAGTGGACATCCAGGGCAAGACCATTGGGTTTTTCAGTTGGACCTACAAAGTGGACGATCTATGGCAATCCTACATCGATACGGGGGCCATTATCCCGCACAAATTCTACCGGAACATCAAGGAAAACGACTACACCAAAGTGGAAACAGTCACTTTTGATCATTTTAAGGGCATTGCCCAAGTCAAAGATCAGACCGGGGCCAGTACTGAGGACATGCGCAACTTCAAAATCCCCAAAAATGTGCAAGACATGGTAAGTGGTTATTATTATTTGCGGACCTTGGATTTTGATCACCTCAAGGTCAAAGACACGGTGGTGATCAACGGGTTTTTTGAAGATAAGATTTATGACATGCAAGTGGTCTATTTGGGCAAAGAGCGCCTCCAGACCAAGTTTGGCAAGATGAACGCCGCCATTATTTCGCCAGTTATGCCCGAAAATCAGCTTTTTAATGGCCGAGATGCCATCAAGATGTGGGTATCTGACGATCCCAACCGCGTTCCATTGCGCATTGAAGTGGCCATGATTGTCGGAGCCTTTGAGATCGACTTGATCGAGCACAAGGGGTTGAAACACAAATTTAGCAAGAAGTAGCCCATAGATAACAAACGGAGGGGCACTTGACAGTCACCCCTCCGTTTGTTGACTCGGCTCGGTATCTTTGTCCCATGAAAGCCCAATATTTGGAGATCCACCCCAAAAACCCCGAGTTGCCCAAAATCGAACGGGTGGTGCACTGCTTGCGCGAGGGCGGCGTGATCATCTACCCCACCGACACGGTGTATGCCCTCGGCTGCGATTTGTACCACCCCAAGGCCATCGAGAAACTCCGCCGGATCAAGGACATCAAACCCAATAAGATGAACCTGTCCTTCATCTGCTACGACCTGAGCGACATCAGCCTCTACGCCCGGGCCATTTCCACACCGGTGTTCCGGGTGATGAAAAAAGCGCTCCCCGGCCCGTTTACCTTCATTTTGGAATCGAGCAACAATGTCCCCAAGATTTTTGGCAATAAAAAGAACGAAGTGGGCATCCGCGTACCTGACCACCAAGTGCCGCGCTTCATCGTCAAGACCTTGGGCAACCCCATCATCACCGCTTCGCTCAAAGACGAGGATCCAACGATTGAGTACATGACCGACCCTTCGCTGATTTATGACAAATTTGCCAATATAGTAGATATGGTGGTAGATTCTGGCTACGGCGGCATTATGCCCTCGACCGTGATCAACGCGATTGACGACGCGCTGGAAGTCATCCGGGAAGGTGCGGGCAACATCGAGCCGTATTTGTAAGCGGAGCACTGTAGGCATTACCCAGCCAAACACTTGCCAGTTTTTATTTTTTTTGTTCAATTTTGATCTGCTTCCGAATCCCTTCTTTGGTAATTATCTCTATTTCGTGGCTTTTCCGCTTTCTTGTTGTTTGTAAATTCAATAATTCACAAGCGTCCATTCCCTCAACTATCTTGCCGTCAATCCTTGTTATTTCGTTGCCAAACTGAAGCTCATTTTTTAACGCTTCATCCCAAACAAAACCTACTGCATACTTTCCATTCAGCACGGTTGGCGAATACTTTTCCATTCTTTCGGTCAACAATACCTTTTCCGTACTTTCGAAATAGAAACGGCTGTTTTTGAAATCAAGGATAACATCACCATACTTAAAAAATGCGAGGCCAATCCGTGAGTTGTCATCGGTGATAGTAATGGAGTTAACGTTTCCAAAAATAGCATGGTTGATGGTCAGTTTCGTGATCTTTACCTGTGTCTGTGCTTGGCTGGGTGCGTTCCCGAAAGCCCCGATCGCACCAGAGCCATAGCTGGTGGAAATACTATCAACAATGTTGATCGGCGAAAATGTGCGGTACGCGCGCTGGGAAATGTCATACAGGTTGTCCATTCCGGTATCAATCAAGACTTGTTCTTTTCCCATTTCGCCTGATCGCCCCTCGAGTTTGAGCGTGATAAATGGCATACGTTGGCTCCCCACCAATTGCATTTTGGTCGGTTTGGAAGCTGGCCTCAGTTGAGTGGTGCGATTGGTCAGGGTGATTTTTCTACCATTTAGATCGATTTTCACTATCGACTTTTTAAATAGATTGCTCCCAATAAAACCATCTATTTTTAGGCATTGCAAAAAACGATGCTGGTTTATGCCAAAAACCAAAGCCTGACAATTTTCAAAAACCACAGCCCCTATTTTTAAATTTTTGATGGTTGTGGTTGCCAACGTATCTTCCAGATTATTGGCATCAGCCACAGTTTTTTCCCCAATGGTTGGACTGTTCAATTCAACTGCTAATTCCTGCGAGATTAAAGTTGGGGCCCCGGTATCAAATAAAAATCGGTACGTTTTGCCATTAATTTTTACTGGTACAATTATCTTGTTGTTGACCAACTCAAAGTCCAATTGTTCACAATAACTTTTCCCGCTCACCATGCCCTTGCGGAAGGAGCTATTTTGTGAAAAACTCAGTTGAGCAATCAAGATAAAAGTAAGAGTAATTTCCAGTCTTTTCATTTTTTCGGTTGATTCGATTATCTAAACTAAGGTAATATACAACCGATGGGGGTTGTTCAGCCAAAAAGAGTCCGCTCTTCCTTTCTTTTGATCGCAAGCCAACCAGAGGGAATCTTGGTTTTGAAAGGCTAAGATTGGCTTGGAAGCAGCTCCGAATGGTTTGGCCCTAACCGATCGCCCCCACGTAGATCGGTTGCCATTGGCAGCGCCTACGTGGGGGCGATTCGTTGGAATGACCCAAATGTTCATCCCAGGCTGGGTCGGCTCAACCCTACTTTTTGCTGCCAATTACGCCCAGCAGTTCTTCGGCGTAGGCTTTTAGTTCTTCGTTGTCACTCTTGTCGCGGGCGATTTCGGCATAGCGTTTGGCATCCGCGTTCTTGTTGGCTTTTTCCAGCACCACTGCGTGGGCATAGTTGGCGATTGCATTGTCCTCTAGGGCGAGGGCTTTCTGGGACCATTCTTCCGCCTTGGCCAGTTGTTGCGGCGATTTGAATTTTTCGGCCACTTCCAGTGCTTTTTTCAGCAACTCTTGCTGGTTTTGCAACTGATAGGTTTCCACCCACTTGGTGGTAGTGGAAAATTGGTTGCCCCAGTCGTTGGTTCCGCTGAAGTAGAACATCTCAATCGCCAAATCGTAATATTCTTTCGGTTTCTGTGTCTGGTCGTTGAGTTTGGCCACCCCAAAATAAGTATCCTTGGCCGACTGCAACTGGGCGAGGTCTTGCTGCTGGATCGCCGAGTTCAACACTTCGTCCACGCGGGCCATCATGTACTCGTTGAACGTTTGGGCATGGGCTTGGTGGAACAATGCCGCATTGGCCACCACATAACGGAACTCCCGGGAATTGGGATCGGTGACAAATTGCTTGACCAAAGCCCAATTTTCTGGCTTAATCAGGTCAGTTTCGGCTATTTTCGGTAGGATTTGGGCCGCTAGGGGCTTGGCAAGGTCAAATCTGCTGGCTTGCATCAGCAAAGTCAGGTAAGTGGATGCAATCTGGGCATCGTTGGGATTGGCCTCATATTTGGCCTGAAGGACGGGCAGTTGTTTGAGGGCCGCTCGGCTAGCGAGCATCTGCCGGCCAAACTCGGTGAACCCCGATCCATCCAGCGCACCCACATTGCGCCCGATCACGTTGCCATCACTGTCAAAATAGACCAGCGAAGGGTAAGCCTCGATCCCCACCGATTTTACCAGGGCCAACTCCTGTTTTTCGGCATCAATTTTATAGGACAAAAAGTTTTCATTGTAGAAAGTGCCTACCGTCGGATCGCTAAACACATTTTTGGCCATTGCTTTGCAAGGCCCGCACCATACGGCATAGAAATCAACAAATACGGGCTTGTTTTCGGCTTTGGCTTTGGCCAGCACTTGGGCCCAAGTACCCGTCTCGAACTTCAATTGGGCCACGGCCGGAGTGGCAAGGCACGTTAGCAATGCAACCGCCCACAGTGCCCTGCGGTAAACTTTTTTGCTTGAGGATTGGATCATAATGCGTTCTTCGTTTTTGTTTAAACCCATGTTCAAAACGTGTACCATTTGTCAACAAAGCTACTTAAAATTACGATTTGGCCCGATAACCTACATCAGGCCGCTTTGGCAAGGCTAGGCAAGGCTTGTTTTTTGAAGTGAGCCTGAAAGAATGTAAACCCCGAAAGTTATGGAAAAATTCCAGAAACCAATTTTGCACCTCCTCCTGCTTTCTGCCCTCCTGTGGGCCAATGCGGGATACTCCCAAAAAGGCATGGGGCTGACCAACTTTGCCAAAGCCGAAGATCTACGAAAAACCAAAAGTTTTGCAGAGGCCGTAACTGAATACGACAAAGCCATCAAGGTTGAGACCGATAACCAAATTTATTACTTTAACCGTGGACTTTGTTACATTGAACTAAAAAATGCTGAAAAAGCCACGGAGTCTTTTTTAAAAGCAGTGGCTGTCAAAAAAGATTACTTTAAGGCTTATGAAATGCTGGGCAAAATGGCTGAGGTAACCAAAGATATTGACAAGGCCGTGGGCTACTATGATGCGGCCTCCGATCACGTCCAAGATAAGCAACAAAAGATCAGCTATTTGGTAGATGCCATTAAAGTATTGAACAAAGCGGGAAAAACCACCGAAGTGGGCCAGCACGTGGCCAAAGGCAAATCTCTGGACCCGGAAAATCTCGAGATCCTCTATTTTGAAGCCCGCAACAACAATGCACTGGGCAATCACCAGGAAGTAATCAATCTGCTCCCGGCCGTTATTGCCAACCCCAAGAACACCGCCAAACCCGCCAACGAAATGGCACGGTTCCATTTTGAACTGGGATTGGCCTATTTCAAGACCCAACAGTACCCATTGGCCGAGCCAGTGCTGAAAAGGGCCGATTTTGGCAGTTTCAAGCCCAAAGTATATGAAATGACCCCGGAATATTTCTATGCCTTGGCCAATGCTTACTTCAAAACGTCGGTGCTGGCCCGATCAGAGGAGTATTTGATCATGGCCCGGACCATGCGCCCCAACTATAAGGAAGCCACCGATCTGGCCAACCGCCTGAGCAATGTGCGCGAGGACAAAACCGAGAAGATGAAGGCTGAGATGGATTCGATCTATAAAGAAAAGAACGCGGTCAAAAAGCAACAACGCTACTGCGATTTGTGCCGCTACCAATTCGATGCGGGCGAGTTTGCTGGGGCGGCCGCCTCGGCTGAAGAATGCCTGCGCCTCAACCAAAAAAACATTTCTTTCATTTTTTACCGGGCCATTTCGCTCCACCGCAGCGGCGATCTGGACAAGGCCACCTATGAATTGGACAAACTAGTGCAAGCGCCCCAATTGGATCCCGAAACCAAGGCCATGTTCCACTTTGCTTTGGGGATGATGTACCGCGATGCCAAACAGCCCCAATTGGCCGCCGGCTATTTCAAAAAAGCGGGCGGCTCGTTTGAGGCAGCCGCCAAGCTAGAGCTGCGAAACTTGTCCAAAGGCAAAGGTGGTGACGAAGACAGTGAAGCCAAGGCCGAATAGCCCCAGATGGTAGACATAAAACTTCACCGGCATTGCAATGCCGGTGAAGTTTTGTTTGTCGATGGATCGAGTGGTGCACTGATTCGGCCAAGGCAAGCACACTGCCCGACATTGTTCATTTTTTGGTTGATTTGATCACCTAAATGCAACTAGTTAATGCGATAGCTTACTATCATTGAACCAAAAAAATCCGCTCGGGCCGGGCTTTGAGCATTGGCGACTTCAGGCCCGCTGAAAGATCAAGGATGGGGTTGCGCGAGTTTTTCATGAGCGGTTGTGGCCCAACTTGCTCGCAACTGCAGTTGACTATTTTTTACCGATCATTCTGGCGTGGAGGGCCTACACTGGCCAAACTCCCCGGGTTGTGCTTATTCCCCCGTTGGTCGGTACACCGCTACCGCCTTCACCCGGAAATGCCAGCGTTTGTTGTAGTAAAAATATTTGCCGGGCAGGGCAAATTGAATGGTTCCGGCGGCGATAATTGGTACCCCAAAGGCAAAGGCCAGCAGTTTCACCGTGTCATTTTGGTTGGGAACCCCGTTGGGGGTGTTGCTGGTTGCTTCGCTGGTTCCCAAGGCTGCCAAGCCCAATCCGCCCAAAACCATCAGTGAAGCCGATGTTTTGCGGTTCCACCAATCGCTCACCAAGGTGATGTGTTGCATTTCGGCCAATCTCATGGGTTGTGCACCCACGTAGATAAGTGAATCGGGGGTGACCGTGATGCGCAGTGCCCCCTTGGCCCGGGCCTTTTTACCGTTTTGAGTATAGCGGCAAAGCACTACTTGACCTTCGCCAATAAGATGGAGCACCCCGGGGCGATCTTTGCGCTGAAACTCCAAAAAGTGGGCTTGGCCATAAACTTGGCCGGGTAGAACTCCGATGAGCCATAGAGCCAGCCCGAGGGGATATAGGATCCGAAAACAAAGCTGGGAAAGAGTCATGTAGCCAAATGGCAACTGTTTGGGTAGGGCAAAATTATAATCAATCAACTACTCGCAAGTTAATGGATCGCGGGCAGCTATACAAATACCCGCGAAATACAGCTAATTGAAAATCAAAAAGTTAAAATGATTTAGGCAGTCTGGAGAGTTGGGCCAAATGGATGATGCGTCACTAAAATCCGTTTTTCTGATGGTTGGGTGGCGGTCATTTTTGCCCCGAAGAAGGTTGGGTGGTTTTTTGGTAGGTAAAATGGCCAGTAATTGACGAACCCTGTTTTCCGGGGCGATGTCCATTGAGGAGCTGGGCTTGCTACTTGCATTAAAGCTTCGCTGGTACATTGCTATACACCAACAAGCCCATCGGTTGGGGAACCGATGGGCTTGTTAAATTTATAATGGGCTTTAAATTAGCGTTTGCGGAGGGTGGAAGAGGCCCCAATCCAGCATCCGATGCTCACCGACGAACCTTCTTTTACTCCACCGGAGCCGGGCCCGAAAGTAAAGATATCTTCGCCGGAAGGAAACTGGCCCTTGGCATTCGACATCCCGCGCGAGTCGCCGGCTTTGGCATACATGTCATACGCTGCCAAGAACACGTAGCGATCTTTGAGCGAATTGCCGCCGGGACAAGACTTGTGGCTGCTCATATACATATCTCCGATGGCAGAGTAAGCATCTTTGGCGACCGAATTGTCAACCTCGATGGCTTTGTAATAAGTACTGCGGGCTTCGCTCAATTTGCCTTGGGAACGCTGCATCCCAGCAACCGCTATTAGCAAGTCGGCCTTTTTCTGGGCATCGTCCTCTTTGGCCAAGGAAATGGCTTTGAGGTAGAGCTCCATGGCTTCGTCGTTCTTTTTGTCATTCTGGGCATATTTACCCATGAGGTAATAACCGGTGAAATCAGGCTCGGCCTTTACTTTGATAGCCAATGCCTCGCGGAACAGGGGATCGCCAGTACACTTGCCTTGGATCATGGTTCCCATGATTTGCTTGGCCAACTTGAGATCAGTAGGATTGGCCTTGAGTTTGGGCGCGAAGTTTTTCTTCACAAACTCGCAATCAATTTTGACGCAACCCTGCACCATGACTTCCATTTGATCCTTGATCTCATTCCACTTGGCAGCGCCTTCGCCACCTTGGGCGGCCCTTTTCTCTACTTCGGGCAGCAACAGGTCATACTCTTCCAGAATCTGCTCATCGGTCAATTTGCCATCTTCCTTCATTTTGCAAGATAGGTTAAGAATGTAGAGGTACGAAGTGGCAAACCCGACATTATCCCCGCTCTTGGCCAAATAACCTTTATAGAAGTCATGGAGTTCTTTGTGCTTATCGGGCCGATCCACATAAAAGTCATAGATTTTGCGGGCCTTGCGCTCCACCACATCCAGTTTCTCCCCGTAGCATTGCATCCGCTTGTCATACAAGGAAATCACCTTGTCTTCTAGGGCTCGCTTCTTGACCGAATCAGTTTCCTTAGCTTCTCTGGCCTCATAAAACTTGACGGCGTTTATGTACAGTCCTTCGCTTAAGTTGGGCACGTTGGTCAACAACCATTCCAGCGGCTCCGAAACCTGCTCGCTCAGATCGTTCATTTTAATCCCGTCTGAGGCCAATGTCCATTTTTCCTTGGATTCGCCGGGCTTGTCCCCCCAACAGAATTTTCCGTCAGCTCCTTTGCATTCGCCACACTGTGCCATAGACAGTTGGCCAAAACCACAAGCGAAAGCTCCAATTAGCAAAAAGAGTTTTTTCATGGTACTAATGTAAGTTTTAAAGATAGAGTGAATATATAAAGTTGCAGCTTAGTTGATTTTGCGCCTCTGGAACCACAGTGGATCGTTGACGGTCAGGCCAACATTTACACGAAAAAAATCTTCGCGAATTAATCCGTTATCGGTAGTGCCTCTTAGCCCATAAGTGAAAGCTAAGTTAAGACTGGAAAAACTACGGTTCACAGGCAAAGATAAACCAAAATTGATACCAAACTCTTCGATTTGCTGCCCATTAAGAATAATTGGCTGTTGTTGATAATAACCACCCGCACGATAGGCCACCCGGGCAAAATAATTGTTGACCGATTGGATGTTGGGGATCCATTCCCCCCCGATGCCAAGCCTGTAAGTATCGGTCAAAGAATTGTCTTCTGAGATGCCCAATCCTCGATATTCCGACCATTTCTGACGTGTGAACTCAACGCCGATGGTGTAGTGGAGGGAGCGCTCTAAACTGAGGCCAAAACTGGTGCTTTGGGGAAAACGGACCCTATTGGCCGTGGAGGGCAGCAGGG
>JBBQXF010000020.1:0-50128 GCA_038209965.1 Cytophagales bacterium
CGCCGATGGTCAATGAAAAAATTTCGTTTTTCCAACCAAGCCAGTTCTGTCAGGTAATGCACCGGGGCCAGCAATATATTGGCCAAAACGAGCTGTTCCAATGGCCATACGAAAGCCTACGCCGTGGTGAGCAGCATGAGACCAATGGTTGAGGTAGTCGATTTGTTTGGAACTCATAAATTGGCTGATAATCGTTGTATGACTGGCTTATAGGCGATTTCGGACGACTTTGCCTTGTCCTGACCCGTGAGCAAAATTAAACTAAATGGCCAAGTAAAAAGCAAAGCGGGATTTATTCGACAATTACTCGGCTAGGCACCTACGTTGGCCTGGGAGGTCTTTTTTGGGCAAAGTCATTGTTTGGCGGGAATGTTTTGTGGGGATGAAGTAAGTTTGGGGGGTTTTTCAAACAAACTTTCATGAGCGAATTTATCCGGCACGAGTGCGGCATTGCTTTTATCCGGCTCCGAAAACCGCTTTCCTATTATATTGAGAAGTACGGCACTCCCACTTACGCGGTCAGCAAGTTGTACCTCTTGATGGAAAAGCAGCACAACCGGGGGCAAGATGGGGCGGGAGTTGCCAACATTGTGATTAATCCCAAGCCCGGCCTGTCCTACATGCACCGCATCCGCTCCATCAAAGCTCAACCAATCCCCCATATTTTCAAGAAAATGGGAAAAAAATTTAGCAAGGCCCAAAAAAAACATCCCGATAAATTTAGCAATGCCGCTTGGTTAAAACAAAATGTGCCTTTTATGGGCGAAGTTTGGCTTGGCCATTTGCGCTACGGGACTTATGGCGAGAACAGCATCGAGAGCGTTCACCCATTTATCCGCCGCAGCAATTGGCGCAGCCGCAATTTAGTGGTGGCGGGCAACTTCAATATGACCAATGTGGATGATCAATTTGACAAGTTGGTCAAATTGGGCCAACACCCCGAGGCAAAAGCCGATACTGTGACGGTGCTGGAAAAAATTGGCCATTTCTTGGACATGGAAAACCAGCGGTTGTTTGACATGTACAACGAGCAGGGTTTCTCAAACCAAGAAATTACCGAACTGCTGGAGAAAAACATTGACTTGCACCGCGTTTTGCAGCGGGCTTGCAAAGATTTTGATGGGGGCTACGCAATGGCGGGCCTGACTGGCTACGGAGCCTCATTTGTGGCCCGCGACCCGGCCGGCATCCGACCAGCCTATTATTATGCCAATGATGAAGTAGTGGTGGTAGCTTCAGAAAAGCCGGCCATCAAGACCACCTTCGATTGCCAATATGAAGAGATTCGGGAAGTCACGCCTGGCCATGCCTTGATCATCAGCAAAGAAGGCGAATATGGGGAGTATCCCATCACGGATCTACTGCCCAAAAAAGCTTGTAGTTTTGAGCGGATCTATTTTTCGCGGGGTAATGACCCGGAAATCTACCAAGAACGCAAGGAACTCGGCCGATTGCTGATTAGCGACATTCTGAAAATCGTGGACTACGATCTGGACAACACTGTATTTTCTTATATTCCCAACACTGCCGAAACCGCTTTTTTGGGTCTGATCAAAGGGCTGGAAGACTATTTGATCGGCCAGCGCCTCAAAGCCGTCGGTGAGTGGAAAATGAAAGGGGCCGAACTGGAAGCGGTGCTGTCTTTTCGCCCCCGGATCGAGAAGCTGGTGATCAAGGATGCCAAGCTCCGCACCTTCATCACCGACGACGCCCACCGCGACGAACTGGTCGGGCACGTATATGACACCACCTACGAGGTGATCCGCAAGCGGCAGGACACCATTGTGCTCATCGATGACTCGATTGTTCGGGGAACTACGCTGGAGAAGAGCATCATCACCATGCTGGAAAAGCTGGAACCCAAGCGGATAGTGGTCGTTTCGTCCGCGCCCCAGATCCGTTATCCCGATTGTTACGGCATAGACATGTCCCGAATGCAGGATTTCGTCGCTTTCCGGGCGGCTTTGGCCCTGCTCCGCGACACCAAAAAGCAGTATTTGCTCGAAGAAGTATATCACAAATGCGTTGACTCGTTGGCGTTGGAACCGAGTAAGATGACCAACCACGTCAAAGAATTGTACGCGCCGTTCACCTACGAACAAGTTTCCGATAAAATAGCCCAGATCGTCCGCCCCGCCCATATAATAGCCGAAGTAAAAGTACTGTACCAAACGGTGGAAAACTTGCACCAAGCCGCCACTGGGCACACTGGGGATTGGTATTTTACCGGAGATTACCCTACTCCGGGCGGCAACCAAGTGGTCAACAAAGCGTTCATCAAGTTTATGCAAGGGGCATCTGGCCGCGCTTATTGATGATATTTGCGAAACAATCCAAAAAAATAGATAACCACTACCCAAAAATTATGGAAACCAACCAAATTATGTATACCACCACCGCATCCGCCGTAGGTGGACGATCGGGTCACATCAAATCGGCCGATGGAATTCTTGACATGGCCATGCAAGTTCCGGCCGAACTGGGCGGGCCCGGCGGGACGGGCACCAATCCCGAACAACTTTTCGCGGCCGGCTACGCAGCTTGCTTCGGGGGTTCGATCCAGGCCGTGGCCAAGCGGGAATACGATAAAATCACCCAATCGACCGTCACCGCCCACGTGAGCATGTTGCAGGGCTTCTCCATCGCGGTCCAGATGGAAGTGCACCTAGAGGGCATCGAGATCGAGCTGGCCGAACAGATCGTCCACCGCGCCCACATTGTGTGCCCCTATTCCAAGGCCACCCGGGGCAACATCGAGGTGAAGATAACAGTAATTTAGGGTAGATTGTCCGATGGCCGGATCCCGGCTGGGCAAAGTCATCCGTTGTGCTGATGTGCAAAGTCGCCGCTGTGCAAAGTTTGCGACTTTGTATAAACGCCCTTGTGCAAAGTCTGCGACTTTGTCACAACAAATAAACGAAAGTCTCCGCTGTGCAAAGTCTGCGACTTTGTCACAACAAATAAACGAAGGTCTGTGACTTTCGTCAGCCTTGCTGCGATGCGCAATGGCCTTTTATGAGGGTACGGGCGGGGGAAAGCCAGCAGCGCCCAGCCCGGCTATTGCCAAACCCAATTTTACCAGTAGGTTTTCGTTAGTCATTCTCGACGGCTTTGTTTAAAAAGTCAATCAATGGTTTTACCGCCTGGAAGTAATCAACTATTTTATCTTTAATGTTCGTGTTCATTATTTCTCTATTGGTTATATTTTCCTTGGTGCAAAACCCTTTCAGTTTTAAAAACTCGCTTGCAGGATTGCTTTCATCATAACCTTTGGGAACTCTTGTCAAAATACCAACACTTTGAATTCCACTGGGGAAGTATTTTTTAAAAGTCTCGTTATTTATAATTGTTGTCCATTTATCAAAATTGTAATCAATTTCTTGCCTACATTTTTTTAGTTGTTCAGGTTGTGGATTCCAAAGCCCGCCTCCAACAAAGCAATCGTCTGGCTCAATATGCACGTAGTAAAACGCTGATGGACTGTTTTTTCCATTCTTGTTTAATATTAGGTAATAGTCATTTTTGTAAGGCGTTTTGTCTTTAGCAAAGCGCAGGTCTCGATTTAACCTGGTTATACAATTTTTGGGCGCTAAGTTAGCAGCCGAAATCGTCTGGTCAAAACCTTCAACTGCCGTTATTAATTGCTGTGCCAAGGCAAGAATGTCATTTTTTGCAAGGTAATACTTTGCTTTATTTTCGTCAAGCCACTCCTTTGAGTTGTTGATTTTTAAATCTTCCAAGAATTTTAGGGTCTCTTGGTGTATCATTTTGTTTCTTTTTTGAGTTGTGGAAGCGTTGTTACTAACTCGCGAATATAGGCAAGTTTAAACGTAGTGTGCGAATGTGCAAAATTTTTACCGTTCTTGGTGTTAGCGAAGCGCACCAACAACCCGATGGGCAAAGTCGCCGACTTTGCACTTAAAAATAAGTGAAAGTTGGTGACTTTCGTCAGCTCTGGCCGCCAGCGCGATGGCCCTCAATCAGGGCACGGGCAGCGAAATTATATGTACATAACATCGCAGCATTTGATTCTTTAACTCATTACTCGGAGCCAGCGTTTATTGGTGGGGTAGCTTTGTGGTTGATGCGCTTCGTCAACACAAACAACGGAGTAAAGTAGTTTTTTCCGATAAATTCACCGGCTTTACCGGACGGGGCAAGCGAAAAGGCACGGGCCAAGTCAGCGGCTTGGCGCAACGGGAAGATTTTTCTTTTCACCCCCATTCATTTGATCAGCAAATATACCTTTTCCAAGGCCACATCCCGCTGTTTGAGCACATCGTTCACCGAGGGGAGCAGCTCAATGGTGGGCCATACACCGTGTCCCCGATCGGGGATGCCCAGCTCATGGTTTACGCTGTACAGGGGCAGGCGCAGCCGGTTCTTGGTTTGGGGAAATACCAGCCAGGGCAACATATTGGCATTGCAGCTCACTTCGCCACCGCCCGTTTCCTCGCCCACCAGCGTGGTGTTGGGCCGCAGGTGCTTGAGGTAGGCCGCCGTTTGGGATGCGGCCGAGAAAGTGCCGCCGTTGATCAGCACGTACACCTGCCCAGTGAAGCGATCATTTTTGGCCGGGCGGTAATGAAACCGGTAATAGGTCTGTCCATTTTCGGTGGTTTTTTGCAGGCCGACCCCACCCGACCAGCGTTCGTTTTTGTGGGGGAACAGCTCAAAAAACTGATTGCCGATGCGGTCGAGCATAGCTTCTTGGATGTGGCGGCGATAAGTCGGTTTCTGCTTCACTTTGCTGTAACTAAACCGGAAATCATTGGCCAGTAAATAAGTGAGCAAAAAGTTGTTCTGTTGGATTTTGCCCCCGCCATTGTAGCGCAGGTCAATGATCAAATGCTTTATTTTTTTGGTGGCCAACGTTTGAAACACTTTGCGGTAAAACCTTTCGTATCCTTTCCCCACAAACGCATCAATGTCCAAAATGGCCACACTGCTGTCCTGATCCGAGATGGCCAAGCGGCGCGTGGCTTGGTTGATCAGGTATTTGGGGGTTTTGGCCGATTTTGCCACTTGGGGACTGTTGGCCAGATTTACTTTTTTGATGGGCGGGCTGGGCCTTTTGGGCACCACTTGGTGGCAAGTGACGCGCCCGGTCGAGTCTTTGACCCAGATTTTGCCCCGTTTCCGTTCCCCGTACAAATAACTGAAATCCAAGGCAAAGTAGCGGCCCACGGCCACCCGTTTGTTGGAAGTGTTGTAGCCGTCGCTGGTGTTGATCGAGTAGATCCCGCGCACGATTTCACTGGCCGGAATACCATCCACCATCACGATTTCTTGGCCAATCTTGAGGGTAGAATCGGCACTGCCGTGGCTGGCCAGCCACAATTTGCCGTCCAGATAAAACGCGCCCAGTGGGAGGAAATTAGTCCGGTGCTTGGCCCGGTAGCGGTAAAGTGCCTTTGGGCCAATGAGTTCGGTGTGGCCACAGCCAATGTGGTCGATCCATTGGAGCAATTTGACGCGGAATTCCCGGTCGGTCAGCGGTTGGCCCAGATCCAAGCGCGTTTTGGCAAATAAATAATCCAAACTGTCGCGACTGGTGTACTTGAACGCACCGGGATGGAAAGCGTATAATTGTTCCCGCATAAAGTCGAGGTCGCTTTGCATGGCCGCCACCGATAGTTTTTGGTCGGGATGATAATTTTTTTGGGCGCAACCACCCAATAACAACAAAAGGAAAAAAATAGCGGTGAAAATGTGCATCAGGTGCTTAATTCAACAGTTGGATAAAATTGTAAATAGATCGGCGAAAGCAATACAACCCAGCAAGGCGCACTGTTGCGGATCCAGAAATAGTCCCCAAAACTTTGCCAAGCTTTGGGGACTAGCACAATTTGGATTCCGGATCAGCGGGGAAAACAGATTATTTGCCGTTCTCCGGCCCACTGTTCCGTTGCACAATGCCCGAGATGAAGCGATCCATAGCGGTGAAGAAAAACTCTACGCTGTACCCGGCCAAGAATGCGAGGGCCAAGGGCGAGAGGGAAATGGGCAGGTAGTTGGTCATGTCATCGGGCACAAAGAACAGGCCCACCGCCAAGCCGGCCAATGCGCCCAAGTGGATACGGAGCACATATTTGATGTCCGAGTCGTTGGAATAGACCATGTTGCGGATGTCCTCGTTGAGCGTGCGCAGCACGAAAGCATACGCGCCCAACAGGCCGTACAAGAGCGGGAGCACGTAAAGAGTGGCGATCAAGATGGGATATTGGCCCACTTGCCGGATCCGGTTGATGATGTCGATCCGATCTTGGTTGATGATCCCGTTTTCGGCTACTTTGCTCCGCGAGCGCAGGGTGTCCAAACTGTAATATTTATCCTTGAGGATGAGTGAGTTGATTGGTTTTTGCCAACTGGCCAGCAGCTCAGCGCTGTTTTGCAGATTGGCCCCCAGTACTTGTAACTCCGTCTGCTTCTGGGTGGCGTTCAAAATGGCATTGGGGTTGCCCGCGCCCAGCACGTTCAAATCGGCAATTTCTTTTTCAGTTGCCCGCATTTGTTTGTCGGTCATGGTCAGGTTGTTCATCAAGGTGCTGCCAATCAGGGAATAAATCTGCACCGTGAGCATGAGCACAAGCCAGAAAAGGGCCATCCAAGTGTAGCGGCGCACCCCTTTTTGGGCCAAGGAGGTGACCCGGCGACTCTTGAGCCCCAGCACGCGGTACAACCAGTTGGGATCTTGCAGGGTGTCAAACGAAGCCCGGATGCTTTCAATGTTAACGGGTTTGATTACTTGCGAAATTTTATTGTAGGCTGTCCAAAAAATAGATTCATCTTCGGCAGTCCACCGGTTTTCCCGGTCCAAATACTTGGATCGCACAATGATTTGGGCCACGGCATCCTCTACCGCAATGCCCCGCTCGGAGGTGTAGGCCAGAATGAGCATTGCTTCCTCCATGGCCCTTTTGAGTTGGCCGGGGTCAATGAACTGTTCTTTGGTTTGAATGATTTCAGGAATATCGATGGAAGTTTTGATAGCCACGTTGGTAAAAATAAAGGGTGAGTAAGTTGCAAAGGACTATTGTACCGTTATTTTGAATTCACACTTTTGGCCATCGATGAGCACAGGCTCGTTGTTGGCATACACCGGTTTGACCACCCAAGTGCCTTTGGTCAAATTTTGAGTTACTCGGCAATGGTACACAAATTGGCCTCTCTCCGCCTTGGGCTGGGGATTGCTGGTGTCTTGGTTTATATTGACAATGAAAAGCCGTGCACTGCTGAACTTGAACCATTTGAACATGATTGGCAGCCGGTTATCGGGCCTAGTTGGTTCAAAAATGGCCCGGTTCAGCAAAAACTTGACATCAAGGCTCACTTGAGTGGACATTTCATTGGTCTGGAGCGCCTTCTCTTCCCCGTTGGCCGAGGCCACCAAGTTGCCACTGATGTCCCATGCGGCACTTTGCAGGCTCAATATGATGCTGTCCCGTTTTTGGGCCCTCACATTGGGGGTGGCCAGCCAAAGGGCCAAGATCAATAAGGACAAACATTTTTTCATGCACAACTCGTTTTAATGATACTGGAAAAACCGGTCAAAAGTTGTCAGCAAACAATCAAATCCGGCGCAAGCTTGGCCCCCAAAAACTGTCAATCTGGCAGCCTCGGTGCTACTCCAGCCGATTAACGCAAAAACCTCCCCCTTGTGGGTGGCCAAGTCGTTAAAATTTGTCAAATGCTGGTAAAATGTATTAAAACCATTCTGTATCTCATATTGGCGTACAAAATTTGAGCGATTGCAAGTAAGTAAAAAAACGCTGAACATTAACCAACATCGTCATGATTATGAAAAAGTGGCTTCCCGTGTTCTTGATCGCCGCCATGGGTGGGGCAGTGAGCATTGGCCTGTACAAATTGGCTGGCCTGGACCAAAAACAAATCGTTTTACAAGAGCAAGTGCCCGGAATGGGCCGGTTGACCGATTTCCCGGGCGCACCAGCTCCCTTTGATTTTACCGCCCCGGCCGAAAAATCCACGCCCTCGGTAGTGCATATCCGCTCAACGATGGGTAACGAGCGTGTAACCCAGAACCGCCGCCGCCAAGCTCCCGAAGGACTTGAAGATCTCTTCGGCGATCTGTTTGGGGGTGGTGGCGGTCAGCCCTTCGGGGGTGGCGGCCAACCGCGTGCCCCCCGCGAGGGCGCTGGATCGGGCGTGATCATTGCCGCCGATGGCTACATCGTGACCAACAACCACGTGATTGAAGATGCCAGCGAAATCACCGTCACCCTGACCGACAAACGCGAGTACAAAGCCAAATTGGTGGGCACTGACCCCACTACCGATATCGCCCTGCTCAAAATTGAGGAGCAGGATCTGCCCGCAATGGCTTTTGCCAACTCGGACAATGTGAAAGTGGGCCAGTGGGTGTTGGCCGTCGGCAACCCGTTCGGTTATTTGTATTCTACCGTCACCTCGGGCATTGTGAGTGCCAAAGGCCGCAACATCCGGATCCTGAGCGATTCACTCTCGATCGAGTCCTTTATCCAGACCGATGCCGCAGTAAACCCTGGCAATAGCGGTGGCGCACTGGTGGACGTGGACGGCAACCTGATCGGCATCAATACCGCCATTGCTTCCCAAACTGGCACTTTTGCCGGTTATTCTTTCGCTGTCCCGGTCAATTTGGTCAAAAAAGTGACCGAAGACCTGCGCAAGTTTGGCACAGTGCAGCGGGCACTGCTCGGGGTGAACATCTTGGATCTGAACGCCAAACTGGCCAAAGAACTCAACCTGAAAATCAGTGAAGGAGTAGTAGTAGGCGGGGTGCGGGCCGGTAGCTCTGCTGATGCAGCCGGGATCGAAAAGAGTGATGTGATCACCAAAATTGATGGCCAAACCGTCAGGTCGGTGGCTGAACTACAAGAAATGATCGGTCGCAAGCGCCCCGGCGATCAGGTGACGCTCCACATTTACCGCGACGGTGACCAGCAGGATGTGAAAGTGACCCTCAAAAACCGCGATGGCAGTACCGGAGTGGTGAAACGCGAGGAAAAGAGCGTTTTTAATGCCCTAGGCGTGGAACTGGAAACCATCTCGGCCGGCGACCAAGCTAAGCTGGGGATCAACGGTGGGGTGCGGGTCAAGAAGATCATGAATGGCAAAATGCGCAACCAGACCGAGATGCGCGAAGGGTTTATCATCACCAAGGTGGGCAACAAATTGGTGAAGAGCGTGGAAGACGTGCGGCGGCAATTGGACGGGGCCACTGGTGGGGTAATGCTCGAGGGCAAATACCCCAATTCCAATGAATCTTTTTATTATGCTTTTGGCACGGACAATGAATAATTAGGCCCTGCAACAAGGCCGTAAATGCCCCAAAGCCCCGGAAATGATCCGGGGCTTTTGTTTGGGCTTACTTTTTACCCAACTTTGGGTTTAATTAGTGGCCTTATCTGCTTATTGATGTTTAGTTCTGTTCTATCCACCTTGTCCGGCCGGTTGGTGCACCAGCCGACCCGGTATTTATCCCCGCACACGACACCAATCTGCGTGCGGTTAACGCTTAAAAAAACGCTTATCTCATGTTGAAAAAAACACTCCTGTTAACCCTGGTTTTAGGTATTTCGAGTTTGGTGACTCTTGCTCAGCTCCAATCGCCCGAGCAGTTCCTGGGCTACCGCATCGGGACCCAATTTACGCCCCATCACCGGGTGGTGGCCTATCTCGAACACGTGGCCGCCACTGCTTCCGATCGGGTAAAATTGCAAACCTATGGCCGCAGCTATGAAGGCCGGCCGTTGGTGGTGGCCTTGGTATCGGCTCCGCCAAACATGGGCCGGATCGATGAAATCCGCCAGCAAAACCTGCGCTTGACCGGTTTGGCCGAGGGCACGGGCGATGCGGGCATCCCCGCCATTGTGTGGCTCGCCTACAATGTGCACGGGAGCGAGGCCAGTGGCACCGAAGCCGCCCTGCTCACCTTGTATGAACTGGTGCGGCCCGGCTCAACGGCCAGCGGTTGGCTACAAAACGCCGTGGCAGTGATCGAGCCGTGCGTCAACCCCGATGGCCGCGACCGGTACGTCCACTTTTTTGAACAGGTGCGCGGTGCACAGGTAAACCCCGCCATGGCTGCCCGCGAGCACCAAGAGCCGTGGCCCGGTGGCCGGTGGAACCACTATTCGTTTGACCTCAACCGCGACTGGGCTTGGCAAAGCCAACTGGAAACGCGCAACAAAGTGGCTTTTTACCAACAGTGGCTGCCCCATGTCTATGCCGATTTTCACGAAATGGGCTACAATAATCCCTACTTTTTTGCCCCTGCTGCCGAGCCTTTTCACAAAGAAGTTTCGCCGTGGCAGCGCGATTTCCAAAATACCATCGGGCGCAACCACGCCAAATATTTTGATAAAAATAACTGGCTTTATTACACCAAAGAAACGTTTGACCTGCTCTACCCCAGCTACGGGGACTCTTGGCCGACCTACAACGGCGCCATTGGCATGACCTACGAACAGGGCGGTGGCGGGGCCGGGGCCATGGCCGTCATCACCGAAACCGGCGACACCCTCACCTTCCACGACCGGGTGCAGCACCAGCACACCGCCGGCCTGTCCACGGTGGAAGTGGCCGCCGCCAACCGCGAAAAAGTGGTGGGCGAGTTCAAAAAATACTACGAAACTGCCCGCACCAATCCCACCGGCCAATACAAATCCTTCGTGGTTTCGGGCGACAATGACCCCAAAAAAGTAGCTGAGCTATTGGCGTACTTGGATCGCAATTCGATCCGTTACGGTACGGCCAGTGCAGCGGCCAAATTGCGCGGATTTGATTACCAAAAAGGTGCCGAGGCCGAAGTGGCCCTCAAATCGACCGACATCGTGATCAGCACAGCCCAGCCCAAATCGGTGCTGGTCAAGGTGCTGTTCAATCCCAAGACTGTCCTCAGCGACTCAATCACCTACGATGCCACTGCCTGGGCTGTTCCCTATGCTTGGGGACTGAAAGCGTATGCCCTGACCGAAAAAATCGGCACTACGCCCTATAAATCTGGGGCGGTGGCGGTTCCAGCCCCCACTCCCGGGGCGTATGCCTACGTGTCGCCGTGGAAAAGTTTTACGGATCTCAAAATGCTGACCGCGCTGCTCAGCCATGGCATTAAGGTCCGCTTTACCGAAAAAGCCTTTGGCGCTGGGGGCAAGCAATATGCGCCCGGCTCGCTGGTGATCACCCGGGCCGACAACCGCAACCACCCCAATTTGGACAAAGCTTTGGCCGAGATAACCGTGGCCCAAGGTCACGGGCTGGATGCGCTGGCCAGTGGTTTTGTGGATTCGGGCGTGGATCTCGGCTCCAGCGCTATGCACTACATCGCCCCGCCCCGCGTGGCCGTGATCGGGGGCGAAGGCATCAGCCCCACTTCGCTCGGGGAAGTGTGGCATTATTTTGACCAGCAGATCAAATATCCGATCACGGTGGTCGCACCTGGCTATGCCCGCCGGATGAACTTCAACGACTTCGATGTGCTCATTTTGCCTAGCGGGTTCTATGGCGATATTTTTGGCGAAGGTACGATGGGCCAACTGAAAGCTTGGCTCCGCAGCGGTGGCCGGGTCATTGCTATGGACAATGCCCTCAACTTGTTTGCCGATAAAAGCGATTTTGGTCTCAAGACCATCAAGCAGCCCGACAAAGCCTCCGAAGGCGAGAAAAAGAGCAGTCAAGCCAACCAACGCAAATACGCCAACCGCGACCGTGACGAACTGGTTGACTATGTGGAGGGCAGTATTTTTAAGATCGAGCTGGACGTTTCCCACCCGCTGGCCTTTGGGTTTGACGAAACCTTTTTCACCCTCAAGCGCGGCGGCACTGCCTATGAATTCTTGCAAAACGGCTGGAATGTGGGCGTGCTGCGCGACAACAACAGTTTGGATGGTTTTGCGGGCTATAAAGTGAAACAGCGCCTCAAAAACTCCCTGGAATTTGGGGTGGAAAACATTGGCCGGGGCAGCCTGATCTACTTGGTCGACAGCCCGGTGTTCCGCAGTTCATGGCCCAGTGGCAACTTGCTCTTGGGCAATGCCATATTTTTGGTGGGTCAATAAAGCCTCGGGTTTGGCCGCCAGCCATTCCCGCTTTTTTTCAATATGTGCGCTGGTTTTGTAAAGTCACAAGCTTTGCAATACCGGCGCATTTTTATTGGGGGCGCATTGGTCGTTTGATCGCGCTAAGCGAAGCGATCGGGGTTTGGGTTGGTCGCCCACCACCAGCGATCGGCTGTTGCACAGTTTAGGGCCCAACAAAAGCCGATTGGAAACCCGTGTGGGGCACCAACGCACTCATTAGCACCCGGTCATATCCGGCTAATCCGGCTGAAAATGGCCGCTCGCTCGCGGCAAGAAATTTTTCTCCCATCGAACTGATAAAAAGTGAACAGTATTTGCTAAGCTTGATGTTAATGAAGCATCTTTACTGTATCCTACTTGGCTGTTGTATGGCAATTGAAGTGGTTTGGGGCCAAGCACCGCCAACAATTGCCAAATCCAAGCAGAACGTGCACATTTTGCTGGCATTAGCCCAGAAACATGCCACCCTAAAACCCGATTCGGCGGTTTTGTGCGCTGGTCAAGCACTGGATCTGGCCCGGCATTTTCGCGACACTGTAGCTATACTCACCGCGCTCCAATTGCTCGGCAACCAAGCCCTCAACTCGGCCCAGCACCAAAAAGGGCTCGATTATTCGCTCCAGCGGTTGACCATCCACCAAACCCAGCGCGACACCACCGGCATTGTAGAAGTATTGAACAGTATGTCGCTGGTTTTTCGTCAGCAGCGCAAGTTTGCCGAAGGATCGCAATTGCTGCGGGAAGCCCTCCAGCACCTGCCAAACCCAGATAAGACCGCTGAATTGGCTGGTAAAACCAACAATAACATTGGCTCTTTGTACTATATGGGGGCCAATTATGACAGTGCGCAATTTTATTTTGAGAAAGCGTATTTTTATCGTCTAAAAACTGGCCAGCAGATAGAGATTGCCAAATCGCTCAACAATCTTGGCCTTATTCACAAGCGACGGGGCAACTACGCCAAAGCACTGGATAATTTTATGGCCTGTAAAAAAATATTGGAGAAGTCGACCGACAGCCTAATGGTAACCAATACGTTGGACAATATTGGGGACATGTACAACTTACTCGACCAACCTCAACTCGCCAAGCAATACCATTTGCAGGGCTTGAACATGGCCAGGCGGGCGGGCAGCCGAGATAAAGTGTGGGACAGCTATGAGAGCTTGTCCGAAACCTACGCAAAGCTCAACGATTACAAAACCGCGTATCGCTATGCCCAACTTAAAAATGCGCTAAAAGACAGTCTTTACGATGAGCAGAACGCCCGGCAGGTCGGCGAACTCAAGAGCAAGTTTGACAATGAAAAAAAGGAGAAAGAAATTGCCCTGCTCACCAAGGAAAACCAGATCAAAGATTTGGAAGCGGGCGTCAATGAGCGGCGCAACTGGTTCTTGTTCATTGCCTTGGTCTTAGCTTCCGGGTTGGCCCTGCTGGCTTGGAGCCGTTTTAACCTGAAAAACAAGGCCAATCATTTGTTGGAGGCCCGCAACGAAGAAATCAACCAGCAGAAAGAAGAGTTGACCGCTCAGCGCAACGATATTACCGAAAAGAGTGATAAATTGACGGGAGCGCTGGAAGAATTGGACAAGAAAAACCGGGACTTGTTCAGCAGTCTCAACTATGCTGCCCGGATCCAAGGGGCCATTCTGCCCCGTTTGTCAGTTATCCAGCAACAATTGCCGGACTCCTTTGTGTTTTATCGACCCAAAGAAATAGTAAGTGGAGATTTTTACTGGTTTGCCCACGTGCCAGAAAATGAACCGGACACGGTTGGTAAAAAAAGCGAGCGGCTAATCATAGTGGCCGCAGATTGCACCGGCCATGGGGTACCCGGGGCTTTTATGTCGCTCATTGGGATCAAATTACTGAACAATTTGGTGGTTTTGCGCAATATTACCGACCCCGAAGCCCTATTGACGGCACTCAACCAAGAGGTGCGGACCACCCTCCGCCAGTATGAAACGGCCAACCGCGATGGCATGGACATCGGCATTTGCGTGCTGCACCGCGAGTGGATCGCCCAGCCAAACGATACCTGCACCTCCCGGGTGACGCATTTGGAATTTGCGGGTGCCCGTAGCCCATTGGTCTTGGTGCGCGGGGAGGAACTGCACGAATACAAGGGCAACAAGATTTCGGTTGGGGGCGACAAAGAGCGCGAAGATCAAGGTTTTGCCAAACAGCAAATCGCAGTGCAGCCCGGTGACATGTGCTACCTGTATTCAGATGGCTACCAAGATCAATTTGGGGGTGATCTCGATCGGAAATTCATGCCCCGGCGACTGAAAGCATTGTTGCTCGCCCACGCTGCCCAGCCCGCCGCCCAGCAGCAAGCGGCCTTTGTCCACGCATTTGAAGCGTGGCAAGGCGATGGCCCGCAGATTGACGATGTGTTGCTGTTGGGCTTCCGGGTGGAGTGATGCACTAAACTTTGCCATTCGGCGAGCCGTAGCCAAAGCCGACCACTAATTGTCCAAAAGCGTCAACTGCCGCATGAGTTCTGCGTTTTCGGGGTGGGTTCCCACCGAAATCCGTAGGCAATTGTCGCACAGTACTACTTTGGAGCGGTCGCGCACAATCACCTTTTCCACAATCAAGCGATCATAAATTTTGCGGGCATCGGCCAGTTTGACCAACAAGAAATTGGCATCGGACGGATAGACTCGTTCCACCATTTTCAGCTCGCCGAGGGCTTTGAGCAGTTCGCCCCGAGCAATGATCAACGCCGCCACCATGGCTTCTTTTTTGGCCGCATTAGCCAAACCCTCGAGTGCACAAGCCTGCGTAAACTCGTTGATGTTGTAGGGCGGCTTGATTTTGTTGATCACTTGGATGATCGCCTCCGAGGCAAACATCACCCCCAAGCGCAGGGCCGCCAAGCCCCAGGCTTTGGAAAAAGTTTGCAACACCACCAAGTTGGGGTAGCGATCCAGTTGGGCAATGTAGCTGGGCCGATCCGCAAAGTCGATATAAGCTTCATCCACCACCACCAAGCCCGAAAATTGTTGCAAAATAACCTCAATATCGGCGGGGCGTAAGTCATTGGCACTGGGGTTGTTGGGCGAGCAGATCCAGATCAGTTTGGTGCGGGCATCGGTGGCGGCCAGCACTTGGGCCGGCTGCAATTGGAAATCGGCGGTGAGGTTCACCTTGCGCACTTCCACACAGTTGATGCCCGCACTCACTTCGTACATGCCATAGGTGGGCGGACAAATGATGGCGTTGTCGTGAAAAGGCTCCGCAAAGGCCCGGTAAAGCAGATCAATGGCTTCGTCGCTGCCATTGCCCAAGAAAATTTGCGACGGCTTGGCGCCTTTGAGCTGGGCAATCTTAGCCTTGAGCTGCCGCTGGTAAGGATCGGGGTAGCGGTTGTAGGGTACTTCGGTCACTGAGCCAAAAGGGTTTTCGTTGGCATCCAAAAAAATGCCTTCAGTACCGGTATATTCGTCGCGGGCCGAGGAATAGGGCTGGAGCAGGGGAATGTGGGGACGGATTAATTTTGCTAGGTCGAACAACGCAAACAAATAAATAGTGAACAAAAACGGCTTTGATTTCCACAAAACTGGGTAAAAAGCTAGTTTTGCGGGGGCAAAGGTATCAAAAGCCCTTTGGATTTTAAGCTTTCACCCTCTTTTCAGCTACCATGAAGCCATTGGACCCAGATTTTTGGATTGATCAACTGGGCATGACCCGCCATCCCGAGGGTGGCTATTTTGCCGAAACCTACCGCTCGGCCGAGCGGGTGGAAGCTGCTCACCTCCCCGCTCGTTTTGGGGGGGATCGCACCTTGGCCACCGCCATTTATTTCTTGCTCAAGGGAAGTGACTTTTCGTCCTTTCATCGGATCCAATCCGATGAGACGTGGCACTTTTACACTGGTAATAGCTTGACTGTTTATGAAATTGACCAAACTGGAAGCTTAAAACAACACCGCCTTGGCCCCGATTTTCCCAGTGGCGAACGATTTCAGGCCACCATTAAAGCAGGCCATTGGTTTGCCTCGCGAGTGACCGACCTTGACGGCTACGCGCTAGTGGGTTGCACCGTTGCCCCAGGGTTTGATTTTGCTGATTTCGAGTTGGCCCAAAGAGACAAATTGAGCGGGCTTTATCCCCAGCACGCCGTCCTTATTGCCCAACTGACCCGGCAATAAGAAAGGAGTTTTGCTGCCAAGCCAAGCCCAACCATCCCTTTATTCCTAAAAAGAGAACGTTGCCCCTACCAACACATTGAACTGGCGAGCGCCATAATATTGGTAACGTTGATAGCTCTGGGCAAAAATATTGTTGAGGGCCGCGAAAGCCGCGATTTTTTCGGTGAACCGAAAGTCTGCCTTAAAATTCACGTCGATGATATTGTTCAACGCTTTTTCGCGTTGATTGGCCAAACTGAACGCCCGCAAGCCAGCAATGTAAAAAATGTCGAGGTTGAGCAGCAGCTTGTTTTTCCAGCTGTACCCGTTGAGCCAGGAAGCCACCAAGCCCGGGCGGTGCCAAGGCTTGGCCACTGATTGGGTGGCATAGCCAAAGAATTCCGCTTTCAGCACCGACTTGTACCCTTGATTTTCGTAGGACAGTTCGCCCAAAAAGTTGAGGACGGCCACACTTTTTGGGTCATAAATGGCCGTGAACTTGGTAGAATCGGCGGCACTGTTCACAAAAAAGTACAAATTTCGGTAATTGCCCAAAGCCCCGCGCAGGTTAAAACCGAACATTTGATCGAGGTTGCCGCGCAGCCCGCCCGCCACTTCCCATTGCTGGTTGGTGTGGGCCAAGGGCACGCCGGGCCCAATAAATGGGTTTTCGCCAGCAAAACGGCGCAGTGAAGTTTTTTGGGT
This sequence comes from Cytophagales bacterium, assembly GCA_038209965.1. Classification (GTDB taxonomy): domain Bacteria; phylum Bacteroidota; class Bacteroidia; order Cytophagales; family Thermoflexibacteraceae; genus JALONO01. The sequence continues at coordinate 16,924 of JBBQXF010000020.1, forward strand.
ATTGCCCTCAAACTGGGCGTAGGCGGTGAAAGTATTTTCCAGAATGTCATAACTGGCATTAATGCTGGGGTACAGTCGGTAATTGGACTGGTTGGCCCCGGTAGTATCGCCATCATAGACCAAGTTCAGGCCCGCGCCCAATTTGAGCCGATCCACCGTGAAATGGTATTTGGGGGTAAAAATCAGCAAGTTGCGATTAATAAAAGTGGCTAAATCATTGCGGCGGGCAATCGAGATGTTGGCATCCAAAGTGAAACTACTTTCGTCGCTGAGGTTGGCTTTTGCCCCGCCCTGGATCCCAAACTCCGACTCCGAAGCCCGGAAAGCGTCATTGAGGGTATAGAACGATAGCTTGCCGTGGTATTGCAAATCTTCGCTTTCATCGGTGGTTTCATAGCCTACATTGGCTTCAAATAGATTATAAACTTGGCGAATTTCGCTCCGCCGGATTCGGTTGCTGATTTCGGGGTTATAACCGTAGAAAAAAACACCATTTCGTTGATACCCCAGGCCGCCGGTCACTTTGCCGCCGTCGGTATGGTAACGGCCAGTGGCCGCAATGTCGGTGTGGTGGCTGCCAGAGTTGTTGCCATCCACCGGGCCTCGTGTGGCACTCAAATGAGCGGCCCGCACCGTGAAGCCAAACGGGCCGGGTTTACAACTGGTGTAAAACCCTTCGCCATAGAGGGTATTATAATTACCCACTCCTACTTTCAAAAAGTTGCAAAAACTGGGCAAAGCAGCTAAGGTGGACTGAGTGAGGGGCGAGATCACCGGGGCTAAGCCGGGCAAGTTGAAATTATACCGGGGCAGTTCATATTTTTGCTCGGCAGCCTGATTGTTCGGCTCCACTTTGGCCATTTTGTCAAAATTTCGGTTGGCTTTGGCCAATTCCACTACCCGGTTTTTCTCGATAGTCACTTGGCTATCTTTTAAATCCCCGTCTCCTTCGGCTTGGGCATAGGCCACATGATCGATCAAACCAAAAGCACCGAAGGCTGAACAGAAAAGCTGAACCAAAAAAGAGTTTTTCACGATATCGCTTTTAGAAGAATAATGTTGGGTACACCCACAAAATGAGAATCAACTTAAAGGCCAAATTGCGCCCGGATGGTTTGGGCTTGGTGGTCATCAATTTGTAAATCTTGGGCCAATCGGCCAATAAAATCAATTTCGGCCCGGGCCAGTTGCTTGTCCACTGCGGCGAGGAAACAAGCTTGCTTGAATAGTTCAGTGGCAAAATTTTGATCGGTGCTGACATTGCTCACGATTTCCCCGTAAGCAATCGGGTGGTTGAAGGCCTCGATCATTTCACTCTTTACCTCATCAAGGTTGGCGATGCCGTCAGGGAACAGATCGCGGCTGGTCTGGTCGATCAAACTGTAAAAAGCTGTTTTTTCTGCTTCATGAAACTGGCGATCGGCCCCACAAACATGGCTCCAGAGGCTTACGCACAAGCGGGCCGAAGCGTAGCGTTCCTGCAAGAGTGCTTCCAGATCATCGGAGGAAGGTGCGCCCGACTGGAAAAAGCCGCTGCCCCTGCCACTATTTGACCCACCAGTAAACCGGCGCTTGGCGTAACCGATGCAAGCCTGAATGGCCATAGAACCCAACACCGACATGAGGCCGTTGCTGCCTTGGCGCTGCCGGCCCCCACCGCCCAATAAGTTGACCAAGCCGCCAAGACCGCCCGATTGCTGGCCACCACCGCCCAACAGGTTGGCCAAGCCGCCGATCAAACCGCCGCCGCCTTGACTTTGCCCACCGCCGCCCAATAAATTAACAATACTGGAAATGTCAAAACCACCGCCGCCCCCACTTTGATCCCGGCGATTGTCGTTATACGTGGTTTGATCGCTTGGATTGTCAAAATTGAAAGCCTCATTTACAACCGTTTCGTCGGGGTTATCTTTTACGATACGTACTGGCATAATTTTACTACTTAAAGATTGGGAAAAATAACAAGTATGGCGTTGATAAGTTTATAAAACCTACTGATTTAGTTACTGAACAATGGCCTTGGGGCGCGCTGACCAGCTTGCCCAGAATGAAAACCATTTTGTTCGGGGTTAAATATAGTGAAAATTTCTACTTTACCCTACCTAAAACCAAGGGTTGGGCAGGAAAATCAAGGTAAAAGGATCCGCTGAGTTGGCTAATCTTGGCTTTCGGGAACGAAAAAGAGCTATCTTCTCCCAGCTGCAGCATCGTTTTGCGCTTACTTTGTAGTACCCCGACCAAACTGGTTTGCGACTGGCCGGCAAGGTAACGGCTTAAAAATCAAGGGAATAAAGCCCAATAAGTGCCTGAATCATTTTTATCTCGGCATAACCCATTGATTTTTAACTAAGTGTATCTTAAGCTGTTTCAAGTCAACGTTGCTTCAAGTTGCATTTGGGTCTTGCTTAGGCCAAAAAACCGGTTGTCCCTACCTAAAAGCAACGAGTTGCGCCTTGATCCGGTAATTGGATTGTTGGTTTATTAATACAATATTGATATGGCCACCCCTCCGAAGTAGTTGCGGGGCAGGCCCGGATAGTAATAGCGGGGTGCGCGGCCAGTGGCATTGACCAAGATCATGGAAGCATACGCCTGGTCAAATAAATTGGCTACGCCGCCATAGAGATGCACATCAAGGTGCTTAAAAAATACGCGGCGAAACCCTGTCCGGAGATTGCCCACCTGATAAGCCGCATTGTCCTTGGTATTGTCATCGCGCATTGGATACGCTGACACATACTGGTAGTTTAAGTTGGCATAAAAACCCAGCCGAGTGCGCAGATCCACCCCGGCACTGGCTATGGTGGGGGGCGTACCAGTGAGCAGATTGCCTGAATAATCAGCATTACCATCACGAAACTCGCGGAAACGGTAGCGAGCGGCGCTTAGATTGACAAAAGTTTGCCATTCCCAACCACGTTTCACCAACTCGCCAGCCCGATAGTTGAGCGAAGCTTCTAGTCCTTGGTGGGTGGTGCGCCCAGCATTGATTCCCACAAAGGCATCATCCCCGGTGCGGCGGGCCACCAATAAATTGCGCACATCCATGTAGAAATAAGAGACATCGTAGGTAAATCGGTTGTCCAACCAACTACCCCTTAGGCCGGCTTCGTAATTAATCCCAGTTTCGGGCCGGATGTCGGGGTTGATCCGCCCGGTTGGGGTCAGGGTTTCGGACAAAGTAGGGGGAGAGAAACCGTGGCTGATCGTGGCATAGATGGCCAATGGCTGGTTGGTCAACGGCCGGAAATTGGCTGCTAAACGAGGGGAGAGCATCGGGGCAAAGTCTCGTTTGCCAGAAATATCGGCATTGTCACCGGTGAATAAATCGGTGAGCAAGTATTGGGTCTGGTTGAGGTTCAGCCCCCCGACCAAAGTGAGTTTTGGGCCGAAATCAGCCTCAACTTGGGCAAAAAGATTGTAGTAGCTTCGCCGCTCTTCTTGATCGCTGAGCGCGGCTCCCTGTCGCCCGGCTTGGTTGCGGTAGGTGCGCCAACTGTACCATTCGTTGAAATATTCGCCACCGATCACGAAGCGGGCCTTGGTTGGCCCTTGGCCCAATGTGCGCCCAAAGCGGGTGCGGGCTCCCCAAGCTTGCGAAGCTTCGCGCAAAAAATTGAACGGCCGTGGTTCGTCCGAGTCCCGGAAAGTAGCAAATAGGCTGCTCGAGTTGCGCCAGTTGGCATCGAAATCATGCTGTACCGACGCGCCCAGCAGTACTTTGCGCGAGTCCTCATACCCGCGCAATTGCAGCCAAGTTGGGGCCGCTGCCCGGGGCGTTTGCACATAAGTGGTGCTATCTATTGAGCTGGGAATGAAGGCTTTGAGCGCAATGTAGTTGGCCAATAGGGAAATTTGGGTGCGCTCGCCAGCTTGGAACTGCCCCAATGCGGCCAGCGATTGCCGATCATATTGGTTGTTTTCCCGGTAGCCGTCGGCCATTTGGCGGCTGTGGACCAGGCTGATATTGGCCCGGTCGTTGCCCGTGGCCAGGCGGTTGACGTTGCGCCGCAGCCCAAACGAACCGAACATCCATTCAGAGGAGGCCGAAGTCTGGCCGTAATCAGCTTTGCGGCCAGTGAGCACTACGGTGCCGCCCAACCCCGCACCATAAACGCTCGATGACGGTCCTTTGATCACCTCTACCCGCCCGATCAGGCTTAGATCGATGTCCTCGATGGTGGTTTCACCATCGCCGGTGGTGAGTGGAATGTCGTTGAAATAAGCCCGTACTTTGTTGGTAGAAAATAACGAACGGGAGCCTATTCCTCTAATAGTGAGTCGGTTGGTGCTCAGTGTGCCGGATGACATAAACACACCGGGCACGCGGTTGAGGGCCGGAACGATAATGGCATCGTTGTCGCGGTGCAACTCCCGAGGGGTGAGCAGGGCTACTGATCCCGCCACTTCGAGGAGTTTTCCATCCGACAATAATGCAGTTACCGTCACTTCGTTAAGTTCAGTGCTGCCGGGTGTCAAATAAATATTTAGCCAATCGGATTCTTTATTGATTACGATGAACAAATCATCATACCCGATACAGGACAGGTGAAGTGTATCACCTGCCTTGGCACCGGGCAATTGAAAGGCTCCTTTGGTATCGGTGGGCATCCCAATGGCCCCCGTGCGCACCGTTACGCCCGGCAGGGGCTCATTGGTAACGGCATCGCTCACGCGCCCGCGCACTTGGGCGGAAGCCGAAAAGGCAAATAAACCATAGAGTAGCAACCAAATTGGGCAGTGTGTCAAATCGCGAAACCAATAATTCTTGCGCATGTTTTGGGCCGATCGTGGGGTTGGCTGGTCTAAATAAAGGCAAGTTAGCCCATAAAACAGTACCGTGCCCCACTACGGGACCGGTCGCCAAACCGAAAACCTTATTTGTGCAAGATCGGCTCTCCTTTTTCAAAATCGTAAAGGGTCAGTTGCCGTAGCTCATAATAGGCCGTCCAGAAGTTGCGGAGGGACGACAAATAGCCGCGTTTGGCCTCATCCTTGGCCCGGAGGATGTTGAGCAAATCGTTGATTGAGATTTTGGAGATGAGGTAGCGCTGTTGGGCAATGTCGTAGCTGCGTTGGCCCACCTCGTCAGATCGGCGGGCAACTTTCAATTGCTCGCGGAGGATCCTGAACTGCCGTACCTTTTGCAATACTTCCTGCTCAAAAGTAAGTTCTTCTTGACTGACGATCGATTTGACCACCTGTTCATTGGCCAGGGCAGTTTTGATCCGGGCTTGCTGGCGGCCCCAGTCCACCAGCGGTACTTGAAACGAAATATTGGCAAGTTGCTGATTTTGCAGACCAATGTAGGCATCGCCCAAATTCGCGGCCCGTTGGGTGAATCCGATGGATCCATTCACATTGATGTCTATCCCGTTGTCACCCTTGGCCCGGGCCACTTCGCGCTCGCTCTCGATGCGGCGGCGCTGGAAAGCAATAAACCGCTCCCGGTTGAGGCGCGCTTGGGTAATGGCGGTCTCTTCCACCAGATCAAATTCGGGGATTTCTTGCGGTTCCGCCAGCACGAAATCACCAAAACTTTGGTTGTTGCCCAAGAAAATTTTCAGAGAAAGGATGCTGTTTTGAAAGTCCAATTGGGCTTGGGTCTGTTGTTGGCGGGCATTCATCACGCCCAGTTCCAGTTGGAGCAATTCGTTTTCGGCAATTTTTCCCATGGTGTAGCGCCCTTCGGCAATGCGGTAGATGGTATCATTGTTGGCTAAGTTTTTTTGGGCCAGTTCAGCCGATATTTGCGCCAATAGTACGTCAAAAAATAGTCCAGTGGCCCGAACAGCGGCCAATTCCAAGTCCTCATTGTACTTCCGCACCGATTCTTCGTAGCGCAACGGTTCGGTTTTTTTGTCCCATTTTAAATCATTGAATTGAAAAAGGGGTTGGCGAAAACTGATAAAAGCTGGTGTGGCCAACCAAGAAATATTGTTGACACTGCCCCCAAGGATATCGATGCGCTGCAAGCCGGAATTGAGCGAGATGCTGCCGCCCGTCGCCCCGATCGCTTGGGTGATGCCCAGCGTGAGGTTGTTGGAGGCAAAACTTTGGGGCACAAAAGCCAATTCACCGGTTGGTAGCGTAATCGGTTGGATAGAGCGGTTGAAATTGGGCAATGTACCGTACAGGCCCAGTTGCGGTTTATAGTTGGACTGGAAAACCCGGAATTGCCAATAGCGGTTGAGCTTGTTGTTGGAGGCTTGGAGTGCCACCGGCGACTCGCCCCGGGCCAGGGCAACGATCTGTTGAAGGGTAAATTTTTGTTGGGCAAAAATTGGGGATGAGTGGGTTAAGAAAAGCAAGAACAAAGCGAGACAGCCAATTTTCATACTTGGTGGAGTGGATTGAGTTAAAGATTATTTACAAATTGATGGAACAAGAATATTTGCCAACCAGTTTTACTCGTACCGGAGGGAGGTGATCGGGTCTTGTTGGGCAGCTCGGCGGGCCGGCAGCAAGCCAAAGACAATACCCACGGATGCGGCCACGAAAAAAGAAATAAAGATTGACCAAAATGAGATAATGGTCGGTATTTCTGCCACATTTGCAATTATATTTGCCAAAACTACACCCAAAATAATGCCAGTGACTCCCCCAGCCACGCTGATGAGCGTTGCTTCGCAAAGAAACTGCAACACAATGTCTTGTTTTTTGGCCCCAAGTGAGATTCGCAGGCCAATTTCCTTGATCCGTTCCAACACCGAGGCCAGCATGATGTTCATAATCCCAATGCCGCCCACCAGCAGGGAAATGCCCGCAATTACCCCCAATACAATGTTGAAAATATCTTTGGTTCGCTGCTGCTGTTTGAGCAATAGCTCGGGGATGGAGATTTCATAATCGGGCACTTTGAAATGGCGGCGCTCCAACATCCGGGAGATAATGTCCGCCGTGGCATTGAGTTGGTCAGTTTCACCTACTTGCACCACCAGGCGATCCAATTGATGGTAATTTACCGGCTCATTCTTTTTCTTGCTGCCATCATTATTGTTATTTTGATCGCTGTTGGCTTGTTGGATCATGGCTTTGGTCAATATTGTCCGGTTGGTGTAGCGCAGCAGCACAGTTTGCACTGGGGTGTAAATATCCATGTCATAATTGCGGATGCCCAAGTTGCTAATGGCCGACTCCGAAACGCCCCGGCTTTCCATGATCCCAATCACCTTGAGCCAATGTTTGCCCACTTTCAAGAACTTGCCAAGGGGATCTTCTTTACTGAAAAACTTGGTTTGCACACCCCGCCCAATGATACAGACCTGCGCCCCCGTAATCAGGTGGCGGGGCGAAAAAGCCTGCCCCCGCTCCACCCGAAAGTTGATGATGTCAAAATATTGGGGCTCGACCCCGATCAATTTGCCGGGCCGCTGGAGTCCGTCTTTGATTACATTGGCCTCGATCATCACTTCGGGACTGACCGCCCTTACCCCGGGAATCTTGTCTTTAATCCCTTCGGCATCGGCTAGGGTAAGACCGGGCGAAAATTTCTCCTTCGTGGGCTTGCCCGTGGCCGTGCCAGGGTCATTGCCCGCATCCTTTTTCTTGACAATGGGCGTGATGACAATATTGTTGACCCCGACCAGTTTGATCTGTTCCAAGATTTCTTGCTGGGCCCCATTCCCCACGGCCAACATGGCAATCACCGCCGCTACCCCGAAGATAATGCCCAGAGCGGTCAGACCGGCGCGAATTTTATTGGCAAAAATAGCCTCGGTCGCAATGACTAGGTTAAAAATAACGCGGTTGAACATGATTATTTTTTAGATAGGGCTGGTTGTTTGTCCGCGGTCTTTAGCTTTACCAATTCCATTTTATCGGCATTGGCCGGCTTGGTCAGCAATATTTGATCGGTCTCGACCAGTCCATGGGTCACAGTGGCTTCGTTGTCATTGGTTTTGCCCAAACGGATTTCTTGCTTAGAAACCGTGCCCTCCGACTTTCTGAAAGCATAAGTCACATTGCCTTCGGTAAATACCCCTTCGAGTGGGATAGAAATGGCATTTTCGACTGTTTCGGCCAAGATCAAGTTGCTGGTAGTCATGGCGGGCAGAATGGTGGTGTCGCGCTCCGCAATTTCAATATCGACCTCAAATACTTTGGAATCGGAGTTGGGTTTTTGTTCTCCCACGTTGGCCACTGAAATCACCTTGCCCGTAAATTTTTTTTCGGGGAAGGCATCCAGCCCCAGGGTGACCGTTTGGCCAGATTTTACTTTCTGGATGTCCACTTCGTTTACATAAGTGCGCGATACCATGACCGACATATCGGGCAAAGTGGCCACGATCGGTTCCCAGGTGCTGATGTTGGATCCCTCGCGTTTCTTTTGCCCACTCCATTCCCGGGCATAGATCACCATGCCGCTCTTAGGAGCGTTGACGGTGAATTTTTGTAATAGTTCTTGGATAAATTCTAGGCTCCGCTTAGCTTTGTCCACGTTGGTGGCCGCTTCCTGCATTTTGGCGATGGATTTATTGCGTTTAATCGTGTAGCTCTCGACCGACTGCTGATAAGTGCGTTTGGATTTTTCAAACTCGATCTCGGCTTGGCGGATAGTGGCGGGTGGTTCGTATTTGCTCTGTTGCAAGACTAGTTTCTTTTCCTCTTGGGCATATTTTTGGTTGATCAGTTCGTCACGGGTTTGGCGCAGTTCCAGGGTGGTATCGATTTGGACCTGAGCATATTGCAACTGGGCTTTGTCATATTCGCCCTGGCGATCCTTCATTTTGGAAACCAATTCCGAACCGTCGAGGGCGGCCACAAATTGGCCTTCTTTCACCACCGTGCCCTCGGGGATAATGTTGCTAATTTTTACTTGCCAGATCCCCACGTTGTTGATGCCCGAAGGCCCTAAAATGTCCACGGAATTTTTGGCATACAGCTCGCCTGAAGAATTGACGGTCACGGTGAACTTACCCTTTTTGACCGGGACATAAATCTCGGATTTGACCGTTTCAGCCTTGGTGAAGTACCAAAAGGCCAATCCCACTGCCACCAAAGTGGCTACGGAGAGGATGATTTTGTTTCGCATAGAACGGACTTAACGGATAATGTGGTTAATAAAACGAAGATACTAACAGATTCGTAAAGGTTGCACGCTACAACATATTAAATGATATTAATCCCCAAAAACAGTAAAGGTTACAAAAATAGCAAAGTTTAATTGGCGAACTACTTTTTTAGTTTTTTAACAAATTTGGAGAGTTGCGCAAAAGCCCCCACATTTGTCCATCGAAAAATGGACGGGCAGGGATTCATTAAATTAACCAATATCGATGGCGGCACAACTTTCAAATGTGATTGGAATAGATCTGGGGGGCACGTGGATCAAGGCTGTGCTGATGAGCGGCACAGGCGAAGTATTGGCCCAAACCTATCAGCCGACCCACGGGGAAGCGCAAAAGAACTGGCAAATGGTGATCCGGGAAACGGTGGCCGAACTGAAGGAAAAGAGTGGTATCCCGGTGACGGCCATTGGTTTATCCGCCCCGGGCTTGCCCAATGCGGCCAACTCGTGCATTGCCCACCTGCCCGGCCGGTTGCAGGGGTTGGAAAACTTGGATTGGTCCGAATTTTTGGGACAAAAAGTGAGCGTGCTCAACGATGCCCACGCGGCCACTTTGGCCGAATTTCACTTGGGGGCCGGGCGGGGCCGCCAGCACCTCATCATGCTTACCCTTGGCACTGGGGTAGGTGGCGGGCTGATCTTGAATGGCCAACTTTATCAGGGGCTGTTCCAAAAGGCGGGCCACTTGGGCCACCTCCCACTCGACGACCGGGCCGCGCCTAGTATCACCGGAATCCCGGGCAGTTTGGAAGATGCCATCGGCAATGCCACCATCGGGCGGCGCTCGCACGGCCGCTACTCCAGCACCTACGAGCTGTTGACGGCCTATCGCCAACATGATCCATTTGCCGTATGGCTATGGCTTGATTCCGTGCGAAAGTTGGCCATCGGGATTTGTGGCATCATCAACGCCTTTTCCCCCGAACTGGTGGTATTGGGTGGGGGTATTACCCAAGCTGCCGAGGATCTTTACCAGCCGTTGGCCAAGTTTATGGATCTGTACGAATGGCGGCCCGGTGGGCAAGCGGTACCCGTGATCCAGGCCCATTTTGGTGATATGGCCGGGGCCATTGGGGCGGCCAGTTTTGCCCTGGCGCGCAACACTCCCTGATCCCATCGGTTACAGCCCGCAAAACGGTTGGCTGCCAGTGCATGTGCAAGTACACAATCGGTCGCACTACTTTACCCGTCGTTTACCAGCCTCTTTTTTAAAACTGTTATTTATCAAAATGCGGCCAAAGTTGCTATTATACCTTTATTTTGAAGGCGTATTCAAACTTTCGGGCTTTGAGAATTAAGGCAATCTTTAAGCGCTATTGTAACCTCAAATTTGGATTTAAAAATGATAATTTGCAGTCATTTTGTAATGAATCCGGATAAATACCCATTTTTAAATTTAGTGCTGGGAAATGTCGGTTCTTTTATCTCAATCGCAATATTTACTAACTTTATTAATGGAACTGGCGTGGGGCAATTACTATTTCCATTTCCATCACTACTTTAGATCACAAGAATTTCCCCTGCTTCAAAGCAAGGGAAATTCTTGTTTTAAAATATAGCCTTCCTATTGTTCAACCGCTTGTTTGAGCAAATCCATGCCCAGTTGGTTCGTTTTTTCCATTTCGCCCTTAGCACCAAAGACCCACATAAAAAACGCTTCCACCATGCCCGACTGCACCCTGAAATCTTGGGTGACCTCAATTCCATTTGCCGTTTCTTTGAACGTATAATCAAAAGTTGGCTTGGCGACAAATGGTTTTTGGATATCACATTTCATCCCAACAAAGCTGAATGTGTCCACTTTTACGACTTCCTGATAACCAAGGTCTTTCCCCTGATTCCCGTTCCAATGGTACTGCGCACCAACAGTGCCATCTGTGCCCTTTACCTCATACTTTTGCGTTGGGTCTTGTGCCAAAAATGGCGACCATTTCGGAAAATTGCCCATGTACCTCACCATGTCAAACACTTTTTCCCTTGAACCTTTTACGATCACTGACTTTACTATCTGGATGGAGGTCAATCCGCTGGCCTTGTACAGGCCAAATCCAATGAATGCCGCCATGGCAATTCCAATCATCGAGAATATCATCTTTTTGTTCACTTTTGGGTTAGTTTAAAAATTACATTGGGGTTACTTCCCTTACTTCCACCATTCCACCCATTAATAATATGGGGCAATCTTTTGCCAGTTCCGTTGCCTCGTCCAGGGAGGCTGCCCTCACAACCATATTGCCCCCAAGGATTTGATTTTCAGCAATACAAAATCCCTGTTTTACAGTTTTATCCGGAAAAATTTGGTTGCCCTCAAACCCTAGTTGGTGGGTGCTCACCAATTTTTCCTGAATGGCGATGGTGCCAATAAATGCACCCCAAAGTTGCTGCTGCTCGTTCATTTGGGCTTCGGTCGGCTGGTAATCGTTGCTGGGTTCATACCTGAACAACAGCATAAATTCTTTTGTCTGTACCATATTGTTTGATTTTTAAATTGTTGATAATGGTACAAAAGTATGGCCCCCCAACAACCTTAATCTTGCCATAGGACAAGAAAAAAAATGGCCCATACTTATTTGTCAAAGTGGGTGGTTTCCAGAAAAAGCCGTGCCCGGGACCTGAAAATGCTGGAAAAGCAATCCGGGGGAATTGAAAACGGTTTACGGGGGATAGCGGGCGTAGCGGCTGATGGTGGTTGGCGAGGAAGCCCACCATGGGTGCGCCCGAGACTTGGCCAACCCAGAAAAATCGTGTGCGAATTACTAATGCAGGACCTGACGCAGATCAGTTGGAATTGTCATCTCAACTGATCTGCATTATTTTAACTCAATCACGTGTCCAGTCTTGGCACTACACGCTCCTAATTTTCTTAAAAATAGCAATGTGCAAAAAAATAATGACCGGTGGAGCAAAAGCAGGTATAAAACAAAACGGGAATTGGGCTAACGTGTCCACTCCCATAGCACCTGTATCAATCGATATTTTAGTGAGTACTATGGCCGTCACGGCAGTAAATAGAATATCTATAAATCCGAATACGTTCCAAATATAAGTAAGTTTCTTTGCGAAAGGTTTTTTATTTGAAATTGCATTGACTACAAAAACGCTTGTGATGGCAGTTACTATATCGCCAAATCCTGCTACAAGTGCAAAAAAGCCGGGCAATGCTTTCTGGTAAGCCAACAAAACGAAAAATACCCCAATCAACCTAAAAATATGCACCCTCACTAAATCTTCCAATTTTAAGTTCTCTAAGAGTATTTTGTAAATATTTAGGTTGATCACAACTGTAAACAAGAAAACCGCAAGGGGAAAAGTACAGTACAACAATACTATTGGTGGCAAGAACACCTTCACAAACATATCATTGAAGCTGGCGATGGTAACATAAGTGAAGTATAGGGCAAAAAATCCAATTATAGCATAGAATACATTGGACTTGCTACCAGTAGGCGCGGCTTTCTTAACCATGAGCCCGATCATAATTGTTGGGATAAAGATGACCGTCAAAAACAAAACCCCGATCCATTCAGGTACAAAGTACTGGGTTAAAGTGTTCATTTGTTGTCAGCTAGTTCTTTTCTGATTCGGCTCAATGAGGTGTCTGTAACACCTAAAAATGTCGCAATTTGTTTAAGTGGCACATTTAGGACAATATCGGGCTTTTGTTTTATTAAGCTTAGGTATCTGTCTTTGGCCGAATCTGTAATCATTGACACCATGTGGTTTTTAAGTTCAAAATAATTATTGACCAATCGCGTACGCCCAACTTCCCTAAATGTCTCAATGCTAAAAAGTTTCATAAAGTCATCAAAGGTTATTTTCCATGCGGCACAAGGTGTTATGGCTTGAATGCTTTCCCTGCACTTGGTGCGCAAAAAGTAAGAATGCCAATCAATCACAATATCGGTTGAACTAAAAAAATTTGTACTTATGTCATTGCCTTCCAAGTCGATTGCATACGAACGGGCAAAACCACTTTCCAGAAAATAATAAAAATTGGCTATTGTTCCAGTCTTTACTAAATAGTCATTTTTAGCAAACTCAATTTTTTTATACTGATTTAAAATTTTTTCTAAATCATCATTTTTAAAATTCGGTTCGCTAAAGATTTTTGTCAAAAAATGTTTTTCTTGCATTATTGTCGTTGTTTTGTCTGAATGTGCTGGCTCAATCCGTTCGGTAAAGTCCCAGTTGGGCAAAGTCACAGACTTTGCCGGAAAAATAAGTAATAATCTGTAACTTTCGTCAACCGCCAGTAATCGTAGACGCTGACGGCAGAGTCGGGAAAGTTGATTCTGGGCGCATAGCCTTCCATGCTTTTTTTCCGCTTTCTCCTTCCAAAAGAATGTTTTTGTTACATTGATTACTGAACTCCACCCCTTTGAATTGACCTAATCCTAAAAGTAATACCCCAAAAAAATACACTTGTGCCAGTTGCGCAAGTCAACTCGCGGATCATTCCTCTCGCTTTTATCGGCTGATCTGAGCAAGTGAAAGCATTCATTTGGGCCGTCAATCCAAATGTTAGCGGTATCAAGCTTTAGGGCCTTGGGATCACAGATAGCGCGCAGCCATTGCCCAATAAGTTGAAGGCCAGCACTGTTGCACTGATGCACAAAATTGGATCCTTGAGATGCCCCATGTTATTTTCTCAAAAAGTGTACATAACTTTACAGAGGAAAAGATGAAAAATTTAGAATTTTAATCCGTGCCGGTGTCAAGCGGTTTAAAATCAAATACGAAAAGGTTTCTCCTGCCACGGAACAGCGGCTTGTGGGGCAGTTTTACCCGTTGAAGCGGCCATTGTTGATTAAACCCTTGACGTTTGCTATAAATCAAATGCCCAGTTTTCATAATGTTCACTGCGAAACAATTTTGTTTTTTGCATCACCATTCATTATCACTAAACTAAACTTACCATGAATCCAGACGACGAGATTTTCCGCCAATTCATCGCCAAAGCCATTGAGATCCAAGCTGAAAAGGACTCCCAAACCTTGAGTAACGAAGAGATGCAGCAAGTGGCCGCCTCGATGGGCATCACATTAGCCGATCTGGAAGCCGCGTACAATGCCTATTGGCAACGCGGCACCAGCTTTGCGCGGCTCAACAATTGGGACGATGCCATTGTCGAGCTGGAACAGGCCGTGGCGCTCAAACCCGATCAGCCGAGGGTAATTTATGCACTGGCCAATGCCTACCGCAAGCGATGGGAGTTGACCAACAACCGAGGCGATCAAGCACATGCTTTGGCCTTGGCCAACCGGTGTGCCGAGTTGGATCCCAGCCACTTTGAATCGCTCCAGCTGATCAGTGAACTAAAATCATCGTCCAAGCCCGAGCTGCCCAACCCAAGACGCCTGAAATCCATCTTTTCATTGGCAAGCGGGTTACTGTTCTTAGGCTTAGTGCTCATGATGATGATGTGGCTGTTTGGGCAGGAATCGAGCAGCACCATTGTTGTTTCCGGGTCCGCCGAAGAGGTGGCTGAAACAGCCGAGGAGGCCAAACCGTCCAACCGCACAATAAACGAGAGTTTTGCACTTTTGGGGGATCGTGGCCCAGTTTATTGGTTGTTTACCCAAAAGAACGATATAAGTGGAGGAGCGAAAGAGTGGTCAAAAAATTATTACCTCACCCTGATCAATCCCCTAACGGGTGATCAAAATAAAACCATTACCTTGTTGGAGGGAGGCGATTATTACAACAATCCCCGTGAATCGGTTGACATTGTTTATTTGGGTGGCAAGGTATATGAAATAGATGAAAAAAACGCCAAGTTTATTGCCCGGGATATTTACAGTGGCGAAATAGTGGAAGACAATGCCCGGCTCAGCCAACGATTTCCGGCGCTGAGTGCTGGTATTGGTAAGCTGGAGGTTCATAATGGTTGGTTTGAGCTGGTGACCACCACTGGTGAAAAATACTGGTATGCTCCCAGCATGAACTTTTTTGGTTCTGATACCGAGAAGCTTGAAGTAAATGGAAATTACAACACCAAAAAGGGCTGGCGTAATGTCAACCAATGGGTGTTCACCGAGGGGGATGTCAAAAAATTATACTTGATCAACAATCAGGTTTCGCCTTATCAGATGATGTTTAGCAGTCACCAAAATAACTATGAGGAAAATGAAGAGATGCTACAACTCAGGTACCGGGCCGGCCATACGGGTTATCGGGGCATTCGCCAAATACCCAACCGGACTTTTATCAGTCCCAAGATGATTTATGCCAGTTCAGCCTTGGCTGTGATCTTGCACGCCTCCGAGGTGGGAGCCAACGCCAAGCCCCTGCTCACTTGCTTGGACAGCCTGGGCAATCTGCGCTGGTACAACGATGCCCCAACGGCCACCATTTTCGCCAGTCGAGGGGAGGGCACGAGCAGCTTCGGCGGCAATATAGAGGTATATTACCATGCCGATAAAATAGTGATCAATAATTCCTCCGTTTATGTAGCGGGTGATTACCAACGTTATGCCTGCGAGCTTGACCTCAAAACCGGCCGAATCAATTGGGAATATTCGCCCACTGCGCCCAAGAACAATTAATTTTATCGGTCTGTTGGGAAAAGGACAAACAACCTTTTTCGTCAAGCGCTTGTAAGAATAAACGAGCCAACTCTTTTTGTGATCTTGGCACAAACCAAAGTTGGTGACCGGCTTTGGCATGGTGTGGCTTCGTTGCTGGCAAAAAGCATTTTTGTGTGCATCGAATATCTGCTTCTCTGTTGCGCTTGTGAGATGTGCCCAAACTAAATTGGGTCTTTATTGACTGGTAAGACCAATCATCGGGAACCAAAGAAATATGAGCGGTTAATCGCCTTGACCACCCCAATTTTAATATAATAATTGAGTTTCAGTTTTTCACTTTCATCTTTTTAGTTATGAATCGCATTGAATTTCTCAAAAGTCTTGGCCTTAGCGGCGCGTCCCTCATTGCCTTCACCTGTTTGGGGGGGCTATCCTCGTGTGGGAACAAAAGCACCAACGATCCCACTCCCTTAAACAATGATGTGGTCATTGACTTGAATTTGGCCGAGAATGCCAACTTGCGCAATGCCGGTGGCTCGCGGATCCTGATCCAAGAGCGCATCGTGATCGCCCGCGTGAGCCAAAGCCAATTTGTGGCCGCCACCCATGTGTGCAGCCACCAAGGCAATGCCGCCGTTTCGTTCAATGCCGGGCTGAACAGTGGGGCTGGGGGCTTTAGCTGCTCAGTTCATGGCGCTCGGTTCAGCTTGACCGGGGTCGGCCAGAACTCCGAGGGCAGCGCGGGGTTGAAAATTTACACCTCCCAGTTCAATGCCCAAACCAATGTCCTGACCATCAAGGCCGCCTAGTTTATCGCTATTTTACGCTTAAATTGCGGGGTTCAACTTTAGGCTTCTCGCCAATACCACTTTCTTTGCCCCACGCTGGGTTTTGTCCAGCTTGGTAACAAGGATTGGCATTTGCGGGAAGTCTATTCAACTTGTTTTGCCCATGAATTTGGCCATTTATCAAATCGATGCCTTCACTTCGCACGTGTTTGGGGGCAATCCAGCCGCCGTTTGTCCCTTGGCCAGTTGGCTGCCCGATGCCCAGTTGCAGGCCATTGCGGCCGAGAATAACCTAGCGGAAACCGCTTTCTTTGCCCCACGCGGCCGGGAGTTTGACATTCGCTGGTTTACCCCCGCAGTCGAGGTGGATCTGTGCGGTCACGCCACGTTGGCCACGGCGCACCTGATCCTCAATGAGTTGGGCCACCCCGACAATTTCGTGCATTTTCATTCCCGGAGCGGCCTACTGAAAGTCCATCGGCGCGATCACTTATTGGAGCTCGATTTCCCGTCTACCACCCCCGCGCCCACTCCCGTCCCCGAGCGTCTGATCGAGGCGCTGGGCTTGGCTCCCCGGGAAGTGCTGCGCTCCAAATTTGACTATTTGTGCGTATATGCCGATCAGGCGGAGGTAATGAGCCTTTCCCCCGATTTTGGGGTGATGAAAAAAGTATCCACCCGGGGCATTATTGTGACTGCCCCCGGGACAAATTGCGCATTTGTATCCCGGTTTTTTGCGCCCTTGGCCGGCATCGACGAAGATCCCGTCACTGGCTCAGCCCATTGTGCCTTGGTTCCCTACTGGGCGGCGGTATTGGGCAAGCACAAGCTCCATGCCCGGCAGGTGTCCAAGCGGGGGGGCGAGCTGTGGTGCGATCTGGCCGGGGATCGGGTCAAAATGGCGGGGCAATCTGTCCTCTACCTCCGGGGCGAAATCACTATTTAAAGCTCGCCGATGCCTAGGCTTGGCCCAAAAAGGCCTTGATGTTGGTCTCACACTCTTGGACAACCTCCTCGGTGGTTTTGCCCACCCGGTCGATGGGGGCCAAGGCTGTGCAACGCAATCGGCAACCAAAAGGGATGGGCTTTAACCCGTGTTTCATGATCTCCCACGAACCTTGAACGGCAATGGGCACCACCACTGCCTCGGGGGCCGCTTTGAGCAAAATGGCCAATCCCTGTGGTCTGAAAAACTTTACTTTGCCATCGCGGGCGCGGGTACCCTCAGGAAAAATACAACCCGCATAGCAGTGTTGGGCCAAATACTCGCCAAAAGCTTTGAGCGCAGGCAGCGATTGGCGAATATTTTTGCGATTAATGCCCACCGAGCCACCGTGGCGCAGGTTGTAAGACACGCTGGGGAAACCCCGGGTCAGTTCCACTTTGGACACATACTTGGGGTGAAACCGCCGGAACAACCAGCCGATGAGGGCAATGTCATACATGCTTTGGTGGTTGCTTACGAGCAGGAGCGGCCGATCGATGGGCAAGGGGGGCAGCGGGCCAAAGCCCACCGTGGCCCCGGTGATCTTGATTGCTTGCAATAAACAAAACAACATGGCGTCCACGGTTTTTTTGTGGGCCTCGTAGCCACCCAGTTTTCGGGCCAACATTTGGATTGGGTGAAAAACGTAGAGCAACAAAAAAAAGGTGAGGGTAAAAATGGGCATTAATATCCAACCAAGAATCAAACGTAACATATTTGAGTTTTTATGCATTGATAATCAATAGATTAAGTTTTATTTTTATCAATAGCTCACCTTTTAAGAATCCAGCTTTGGCTTGTTCTTCAAGCAATGAGAATAGCGCCGATGAATGACGCTGGAGTTTATTAATCCAACAAGCTGCCCATTTCTGCAACTTATTGTATTTCAACAAGTTAAGATAGGTTGAAAAACAAAGTTACTAGTCCAAAAAAACCCTTAAAATGCGGGCAACCGAAAATGGCCCAATGCTTTGAGGCTGTAATTTAGGGCAAAAAGTCACTTTTTTGCAAACAAAGGCAGTCCATCGGGCTTGGAAGACTCAATTTGTGGGCGATAAATTGGGGCCAATGTCAAGTCTTCTGTCTTTATTTCACTGTTTTCTTACGCTTGATCAGCCGAGCCGTGTCCAGTCCAAAGGAAAAGCAACTGAGCCCGCCCGCAATGTGGCGCACGTTATAAGCGTAGGCCAATTCAAAACCCTTGACCCGGATCAGGAACCCGAGCGAGAATCCGGTCAGGGCGCGGCGCTGTTCGATGCTCATTTCGCGGCGCTGCAAAAAATTGTAGCCTACCCGGAAGTTGACGTTCCGGTGGACGAGCAGTTCGCCACCCAGCACCACCCGCCGAGTGATCTTGTCGGCCAGCGTCACGTCGCGGAGGCTGCGGTTGCCGTTACCGTCAATGATAAAATTTTGGGCGGGATCATTGTAAGCAATATTGCCCGGGGGGAACAGTTGGTGAGCAGTGAACGAAAACCGGAAGGGCATTTTTTCGGGTTTGAACGAAGTACCCAGTTGCACATCGAAGGGCATCACAAAATCGGCGTTGCTGGTATAGTTGCTAAACGCCGTCCCAATATTTTTGAGGGTAAGGCCAAACCGGAAATCTTTGGTGGGGTGGATAAATACCCCGCCAAGGTCGACCAGCACTGCCGTGGCCGAATATGGCCCGATGGTGGATCCGGCCAGTTTCAGGTTGGCCCCCAAGGTGAAGGGTGCGATCGTGTGCGAATAGTTGAGGGTGAGCGCGTAATCGGCAGCGGTAAAAGTGCCCGTGGGGCTTCCCGTGGCATTAAACCCATCGAACGGGCCATAGCCGAGGTATTGCAGGCCCACCCCCAACCGCCCCTGCCGTCCCCGGCTGATGATCCCCGTCACGGTAGTGTTGGTCACGCCGGGGCGCAGCGAAAACAATTGGAGCGTAACCAGGGCATGGGCCGAATCGGCTGACAGGGCCGGATTGGCCAAGAACATGCTGGGATCGCGGTGATCGGCGGTGATATTGACCGCGCCCAAACCGGCCACCCGGGCATTGGCGGGCAAATTGAGGAAACTAAAAGTCTGGCGGCCCCCAATTTGGGCCCATGCAGAGAGGCCGAAGCCCCACAACAAGGCAGAGAGCAAAAAGCGCATTCCCAATCATTTTTGAGCAATTTAGGCCAAGATCACCACATTTGGGCTTGGCTGTTGTCAGCAACCAAAATATTGATCAGCAAATTGGTCAATAATAACGATAATTGGGCCGGCGGTGAGCCAATAACTGGGTGGGATTATTCGCAGGCACAGTAAGAAGTCGGCAGAGGCTAAGATGAACAGTTCTCCATTTTATTGGTGCTATGCAGATTAGCAGGAAAAGTAGTTTTTGAATCAAAATGAGGTTGATAATGGATAGGATTTGGGCAAAATTAAAATGGCTTGAGAGGGTCACAATTGATCAACCTGATTTTCAATACTGATTTTCGGGTTGGCAGAAAACCGATTTTATGGGGGGCAAAGAAAATCCTGCAAGGTAAAGGTAAACCAAAATGTTTTACCTTTACTGGAAAATCGGGCGCAAAGGAGTACAAAACGAAAATGATTACTCAAAACTATCAATCATCCCTTGACCAATGCAGAAATGGTAGCAGCTAAAAGACCAAGGTCGGCCGATGCCCAACTGGGGTTTGGGAAAAAATAGCGGGCCTTATACCCCTTACGAATAAAGCCATAAAACTAGTTTTTACGGCTTTGGCATATCGAAAGCCTGTTGTTTATACTATTTAAATCATTGATTATCAGTTTAACATCATTATTGCGCGATGACCGGCCCAGACCAAAACCAAGCATTTCCATTGCCCCACTACAACCGACTTTGTTTTTTGAAAAACGTGGTCAAAAACCCCAATATTATCGTTGGTGACTTTACTTATTATGACGATTTTGAAAATGTGGAAAACTTTGAGAAAAATGTAAAGTACCATTTTGATTTCATTGGCGACAAACTAGTGTTAAGTTTAAAATAAATAGACTATATTTGCATTCTCAATTATCAAGCATATGACCAAATTTAGAATTAATTTAACACCTGACGAAAGGGGGGAACTGACCGCTCTACTAAAAAAAGGCAGGCGAAAGGTCCAGCACACCCAATACGCCCAAATTTTGCTCGGCTCGGATGAGGGCAATGCAAATCTTGTTCTGAGTGCTGCCACGCTGAGCGAGCGGTTTTATGTATCGCCCAAAACGGTTGAACGGGTACGGAAGCGGTTTTGTGAACAGGGGATGGGGGTTTTTGAGCCTACCCAGCGCGCAACCCGCAGTGACAAAAAATTTGATGCCCGGGTTGAATCGCACCTGCTCGCCATTGCTTGCCAGGCCCCGCCCGGTGGCGCGCCCCACTGGACATTGCAAATGCTATCGGACAGGATAGTGGAGCTCAGGGTGGTGGACGCCATTTCAAGATCGTCGGTGTGCAATTTGTTGAAAAAAACGAAATTAAGCCCTTTCAAAAAGAGCAATACATAATACCTGCCGAGCAAAGTGCCGCTTTTGTTTGCCAAATGGAGGCCGTGCTGGATGTTTACGAGCGCCCCTATGATGTTGACCACCCTGTGGTGTGCATGGACGAATCCCCCAAGCAGATCATTGACTATAAAGAGTTTACCGGTTCAACGGGGAAAAAGTACCACGACCCGGAATACACAAGGCTTGGTGTTGCCGAACTGTTCGTTGCCTTTGAACCGCTGGCCGGCCACCGGGAAATGACAGTGGAGGAGGATCACAAAACAGGCATTTGGGTGAACTTTATTGCCCAAGCAATGGATACGCGCTACAGGGACGCCAAGAAGGTTACATGGATAATGGATAATTTTTCTACACACAAAAAGGAAAATTTTTATAAGGTGTTCCCCCCACAAACAGCCAAATCATATTTGGACAGGATGGAATTCGTCTATACCCCAAAGCACGGTTCGTGGATGAACATGGCCGAAATCCAATTTTCTGTGCTTGCCCGGTCAGAACTTGACAGGCCCTTCAAAGATAAAGAAGCAGTAAAATCGGTGGTGGCCAAATGGGTACAAAATCAAAATAAACTAAAAAAAGGTGCAAAATGGCAATTTGAGACAGCCGATGCCCGAATTAAATTATCTAAATTATATCCAACTATTTAACTTAAATGAAACAGTGGATAGGGTCTAAGAGTTAGTGCCTTTGATAGTCACACACGATAAGAAAACATTGTTAGTACTGTCTTACCTCTTTGACTCATCACCAAGTTTGAAGTAGAAAAAATATTACCTCAAATGGCAGAGGCGTTAGAAAGTTTAAGCAACTAACGCCTTAACAAAGTTAAACAACTTCCACTACTTTTTCAAATGACTCTCCGATTTCTTTTTGGTGTAAAATTGATTAATTTTGTTAAATATTTGTACGTAAATACGAAAGAAATACCATCAACAGCTTTGTGAAACTTTACAACTAGGCTTTAAAAAAAGATTAAAAACTTCTACACTTTGATTACCGATAAAGTCCCTTTTTTTTTAAAATTAGTATTTAGCTTTTGGTGGTGCAATGCCCTGTTTTTCGTCCTAAGGTCTGCCGTATCAAGTCCACAAATACTATCCAAGAGTTATTTATCTATTGGATTCAATTTAGACTAAGTTTTGCTATGGGTTTTAGTCCAGCACTTCCGGCAGCCCGATATTGTGGCGATGTTTTGGGAATAGTAAAACCATTTGTTTGTATCCAATAAAAAGGTGGGCGACTTTTCGCTTTTTGTTTATCCATTTCTGGGGCTTCTTGATGCAACCAATCTTTTAACCACTGTAGTTTTCTTAAAACTACCCTTACTTCACTTGAATTTGCAGAATGAACTTCTATAAAAAATATTTCCCCTTTGTAAGCAAAAGCATAATCCCAACGATTTGAATTTGGATACTTTGCAGTAGTGCATTTGTCAATATCAACACTCCCTTCTATGAGATGTGTATCTGAAACAGAAACTTTAGCACTGTATGTGCCCAACGCAGTCAATCCTGATCTAAAACCTGTTGCTACATCGGGAGTAGCTTCAACGGCTTGTTCAAATGTCATTGCAGGTACCGCTTTTTTATTTCTCATCAACAAAATATTTTGAAACCACATCAGTTGCCCTACCTGAAAATTGAGAAAGCCCTCCCCATTCTGAAATGGCTTCATCTTCGCTACCTGCATCCAAAGTTGTTATGTCCCGAGAAATAACTTTGTTGCTTTCTCGGGAAAAATAGAACGTGTTGATTTCCTTTTTTGAAAGGATATTTTCAAACAATCGTTTTGTTGCTGTTGTTTTTTTTATTTTAAATAAATCAAACAAAGCATCATCGCTTACTTTTGATTTTTTCAAAAGATTAAAAGCCCAAGCAAACTCAAGCACAACGGGTGAATGGGTAGAAATAATTACTTTATAATCACGAGAAAGCAAATCAATAATTTGTAGAATAACAGATTTAATTGCGTGTGGATGCAAGCCCATTTCTGGCTCTTCAATCACAACATATTTGTAATTATCTTTTCGGCTAACTTTTGATGGAGGGCATAACCAATAGAAACCCATCAGCAAAGGCATAAACTCTTTTTGTCCTGCGCTCCATGTAATGAATGGCACACTCATTCCTTGAACTTCCATTCTTAATTTTTTCTGTCCAGTCCTTTCATCCATTACTACTTTTCCGTCATGAAAAATGCTGTCGTTGAAGGATTGTCGCAAAGGTTCTTTTAATCGGTTGCTTATTGGAAATATTGATTCGGATTTTCCCATTCCGTTTTGGAGCAGCTGTCGGAGTGTTTCGCTAAACTGTCTCAAAACATAAGGAGTGGATATGTCAAACTCCATGAAGTTTTTAGGTCTTCCGTCTGATACACTTAATATTCGCTGTGCAGGGATATAAAAAAGAGACTCTTCGTCCTTAGTTGTTTTGCCAATTCGTCCTGTTTTTGAAGGCAGTAAAAAACTTTTGGAATACGGCTTTCCATCCAATTGAATGTCGGTATTGGGTTTCCATATTTTTGACATGCCTTCGCCAAAATAAAGATCCAATGTATTGTCGACATCCTTCCCCCATATGTAATTATATTGCTCTAGTATTTTTCGGATATGATTTTTATCAATTAAAAGCTTTAAAAGTTGTATAAAAATACTCTTACCACTTGCTTGGGGCCCTACTAATAAGGTCAAATCGCCAAAGTGAACATTAGCTTCTTCAATTGGCCCCAATGATTTTATGGTTAAATGTTCCATTCTTTGTTTGGATAATTACGTTGCAAAGATAGAATTCTCGTTTTGCTTTAAGTCGCCCATCTTATGTTTTCAAGTATCAAAAAATATTCGTTCAAAGCCGGTAACTCTCAAACTCGCAACATCCTCAAGCCTTACCGCCTGCCCCATAAACGCAACCCACCCCACCCAAAGGCAGAATAAACCGCCAGTCTGGTTTGTTCCCGCTTTGGTGGGCTGCCTCAGTCCGGGTCTTTGGGGTGGTCATCTTGGGTGTCAAATACCACATTGCCAAGCTGTTGCTGGGCGAGCTCCTGCCGTTTTTCGCGGACGGCGTTCAGCTCATAGTTGAGCCGGAAAAACTGGTAGGTGACCTGACCTTGGTCGTTCACGCTCACTTCGCCCTGTAAATCATAGACCAGATCGTTTACCACTTTCTCAAATATGGGTTGTTGGTTCTTTTCTTTGTCCTTGGGTACTTGATTGGCTTGGGCTATGATTTGGTCAATGGTCAGTTCCCGGCCAATGTTGTCATATATTATCTTCATGATCCGTTTGCGGAGGTTGTTGATTTTTCGCTGTTCGCGTTTGGGCCTTAGTTTCCACTCGCGGAGGAGCGGCACGGAGAAGAAAATGGCCGAAAACGAAAGGGGAATCCAGCCAAGTACTGGGGCCACCCAGCCGGGATAAGAGGGGTCGCTGATCGTTACCCCCAGCACGATCAGGGAAAACAGGAGGTTGAATGAGTTCATGGCCGTTACGCCGGTATTGCGGCCGGTGCTGTTGCCGGTGAGGGGGTATTCGGGCTCGTACTCGTCCCAATACCAAACCACTTTGGCATCTTTCTCTTGGTTGGCACTCCGCACCAGCTCGTCAAATTCCCCAATGAGCACCCCTTTTTCGTCCAAGTCAGCTTTGCCGTTGAAACGGACCAAGCAATCGGTAAAGAATTTGGCGGCCCCGTCGCTGTCCCAGCCGGCCAGTCCCCGGACTTCGGCCGTGGTGATGATGCCCCGGTTTTGGCGCAAGAACGCAGCTACTTCGCGCTGATTGGCCAGCGGGTGGTGCTCCACCCTGGGCGGCCCGAACACATAATCATATACCGAGGCAATGAACGTTTTCTTGGGCAGTTCGCTAATGGCGGCGGTTCCCTTGCGCTTTTTCTTCGCTTTTTCAAACGCCGACTCTTTGGGCGTATAGCGTTGGTAGGGGTTGCCCTGCTGATCATAGTCGTAGTAAATGACCGGGGTGTAATAATTCCACCAGAAAATGGCCCGGAACACTTCGGCAATGATCGCGAACGGGAGCGACATGTCCCAGTCCGAATCGCTATCACTATCGCCATTGCCCGAGAACATCGCAATGAGTGCCCCAACCACCACTACGATCAAGATGACGATAAAGACCAAAAAATACACCACCAACATGACTGACATCCAGATCCGGAAAAAAACCACGAAGGCCCGCCACAAAAAATCCTTGGTTTCGGCCCACCGTTCGGCCCGCGTCTTTTCGCCCCGGCGGAGGAGATCCTCCCCAAAGTCGTAGATCAAGTTGCCGGTGTCGGTCACTTTGAGCCGACATTCGTACTTGACCATCGCGGCTTCGATCAAGCGTTGGGCATCGTCCACGTTCAGCCCGGTAAAAGTGGCAACGTCCCCAATGGTGAAAAGACGGTTGGGCTGTTGTAGGCGTTCTTCAAAAACAGCCAAGGTCTGGGGAGCGGGTGATTTATATTCGGTCATAAGGAATCGAGGATCGTCTAGTAAAATGCAAAATACGAAAAAAAACTCCTTTCCCAATCTTCAAACGACAACTTGAGTCACGTGGCAACGTCCCGGCCGGGCCACAGGCCATTGTCCACTTTTTGATTGCCAAAATAAAACCCCCAAAGCCTAGTGAAGTCTTTGGGGGTTGACAACCAAAAAAGTGGGTTACTTCTTCCGGTTTTTATCGGCATTTTTGGCCGTTTTGGTGTCGTCTTGGGTTTTGAGGGCTTGCTCGAGCCGCTGCTGGAACGTCGATTTCTTTTTATTGGGATCGGAGTTCTTACGGTGGTTATCATCCAATTGCTGCCGGATCTTCCCTTCGTCCACAAAACGGCGGATGGCCAACTGCTGGACGATGGTAATGATATTGGACACAAAATAATAGTACGTCAGGCCCGATGAGAACGAATTGAGCACAAACATGAAGACAACGGGCATCAGATAGGACACCGTTTGCATGGTTTTGTCCACGGTGGCGGCCTGCAACTGGTTGTTATAATAGGTGTAGGCAATGGTGGACAGTGTCATCAAGATGGTAAACATACTGACGTGATCACCATAGAAGGGAATGCTGAACGACAGATCCAGCACCGAATCGTAAGAGGACAGGTCATCGGCCCAGAGGAACACCTTCTGCCGCAGTTCAATGGCATTTGGGAAGAAATTGAACATGGCCAGCAATACTGGCAATTGCAACAGCACGGGGATGCAGCCCAGAAGCGGGTTTACGCCAAACTGCTGGTAGAGTTTCATTTGCTCTTGTTGCACGGCCTGCATGTCATCGCCATGCTTGAGTTTGATGGCATCGATCTCGGGCTTGAGCACGCGGGTCTTGGCCATGGACATGTAGGAACGGTAAACCAGCGGGAACAGGAACGTTTTGACCACCAGCACCAACAGGAAAATGATGATGCCGTAGTTGGTCGATACTTTTTCCAATAATTCAAAAATCGGGATGATCAGATAACGGTTCACCACATTGAACACCGCCCAACCGAGATAAACATTTTTTTCAAAACCGGGGGCCACCAGTTCGGCAATACGGAAATCGTTGGGGCCGTAATAAAACCGGATGCGCTGGCGATCGTCGTTGAGGTCGGCCACGGCCACTTCCAAGCTCATTTCCAGTTGCTTCACCACGGGCGATCCTTCGGGCTCGGGTTGGGTGGCGGCGCGCACATTGGTAAATGTTCCGTTGGTAATGATGGCCGTATTAAAGAACTTTTGCTTGAGGGCCACCCACTTGGCCGGGAAATCGGCCTTGAGCACTTCGGGATCTTGGGATGTTTCCGAGATTGACTCCAGTTCGTCATTGTTCTGGAACACATTGACGGTGGTTGAAGCGCGGAGCGTGGGCATGTCCTTCTCCTGCTTTTTCACTAGATCGGTCCAAACAAAGGTGGCCTGCTTGGTTTTCAGTTCAGCCCCGAGGCTGGACAGATCGGCGCGGTAGCCCAACTCAAAGCCCGTTTTGGGCAGGGTATAGCGTTGCTCAATAAAAGTGGCCGAATCCAAATTAATCCGGAAAGTGATACTGCTATCGGAGGTTTGGGTAGCTTGGTAGTAAAAACTGTGCAAATCCAGCGGGCCTTGGTTAGTCTGGATAGTGAGCGAGGTTTTGCTGCTCTGCTCATCGATCAGCACCAATGGTTTTTTCTCAAAGGTGACGTAATTTTTGAGGATCACGCGCGTTACTCGGCCACCTTGGGTGGAAAAGACGATTTTTACATCGGCATTTTCCAACGTCAGTTCTTTGGCTTCGCCCTTGGCAGCGGCGGCAAACTTGCCCAAACGCTGTTTTACCACCGAATCGGGCAGGTTGGCCAGTACATTCGCTTCTTGGATCTTGGCCTCGATTTTGGTCGGGGCGGTGGTTGGGCTGGCCTTGGGATCCGGCTTGGGCGGCTCGGGCGAGAACCACACCAAATAGGCCATCAGCATCAATGAAATCAGCACTATGCCTGCAACTTGGTTTTTGTCCATTCTTATTTGCTTGATTTTTTCTGTAATTTAATCTTTTCCAATCATTTGTCCATCTTTTCAACCGTGGGCCAGCCTTCCTATTTGTCGTTGGCCGACTCGCGGCGCTCTTTTGCCCGTTGGTGTTTTAGGGCTTCCTTCACGAAGCGCACAAACAGCGGGTGCGGGTTGACGACCGTACTCTTCAATTCGGGGTGGAACTGCACGCCCAGAAAATAGGGGTGGCCTTGAAGTTCCATGATCTCGACCAGCCCCGACTTGGGGTTGATGCCGGTGGCCCGGAAGCCGGCTTTGGTAAATTGCGGCAAAAAGTCATTGTTAAATTCGTAGCGGTGGCGGTGGCGCTCGCTAATGTGCAGCTTTTTATAGCTGGCATAAGCCATGGAGTCTTTCTCCAGATCGCAGGGGTAAGCACCCAGTCGCATCGTGCCGCCCATCTGAGTGATGTTTTTCTGATCTTCCATCAGGCTTACTACGGGATTTGGGGTGTCGGGGTTCATCTCGATCGAGTGCGCATCGGCAATGCCCAGCACATTGCGGGCAAATTCGATAATGGCCATTTGCAGGCCCAGGCAAATCCCGAAGAAAGGGATCTGACGCTCGCGGGCCAGCCGCACCGCATTGATTTTGCCGGGCACGCCCCGCTCGCCGAAGCCAGGGGCCACCAATATCCCGTTTAAATCAGCCAGTTGTTCCTCCACTTCCTCGGGGGTGAGCAAGGACTCGGCCTTGATCCAGCGCAAGTTCACTTTGCACTCGTTGGCCGCCCCGGCGTGGATAAACGACTCTGAAATAGATTTATAAGCATCTTTAAGCTCCACGTATTTGCCCACCAGCCCGATGTTGACATCGCTGGTGGGGTTTTTCAACTTGCCCAAGAACACTTTCCAAGACTCGATGTCGGGTTCTTTTTGGTTGCGGAGGCGCAATTTGTCAATCACGATCTCGTCCAGCCGTTCCTTGCGCATGAGCAAGGGCACATCATAAATGGTTTCGGCATCGATTGCCTCGATCACTGCGTTCAAGTCCACATTGCAAAACAGGGCAAGTTTGCGGCGGATGTCCATTGGCAAGTGGCGCTCGGTACGGCAAGCCAAAATATCAGGCTGGATCCCCGCTTCCAGTAGGCTTTTGACCGAGTGTTGAGTAGGTTTGGTCTTTAGTTCACCCGCCGCCTTCAGGTAGGGCACCAGTGTAAGGTGGATCACGATCGCATTGGACGACCCCACTTCCCAGCGGGCCTGGCGCACCGCCTCAATGAAGGGCAGCGACTCGATATCGCCCACGCAACCGCCAATCTCGGTGATCACGATGTCAAATTTGCCAGTTTCGCCCAACAAGAAAATGTGGCGCTTGATCTCGTCGGTGATGTGGGGAACCACCTGCACCGTTTTCCCCAAATAAACCCCTTCGCGTTCTTTGGTGATCACGTTGTTGTAGATCCGGCCGGTGGTAATGTTGTTGGCCCGCGAGGTGGGAATGTTCAAAAAACGTTCGTAGTGCCCCAAATCCAAGTCGGTTTCGGCCCCATCGTCGGTGACATAACATTCCCCGTGCTCGTAGGGATTGAGCGTGCCGGGATCAATGTTGATATAAGGATCAAACTTTTGGATGGTGACAGAAAAACCCCTCGCCTGCAACAGCTTGGCCAAGGAAGCGGCAATGATCCCTTTTCCTAGGGAGGAGGTCACTCCGCCAGTAACAAATACATATTTGGTAGCCATGTGGTTGCGTGTGTGGACAATTTTTGGTGGCTCGTTGCTGGATCGCTTATCCAACTCCGGCTAGCGCAAACCCGCAGGCCTGAGCGTACATTGGCCAATACTGCCCTCAAAAAATTCAGGCGCAAAGATAGGGCGAAATCGGGAAGGATGAATAGGGCGGTCAGGAATAAAATTGTGCAAATCAGGAACGCCCCAACTGGCCTGACAATATTCCATCAAAACCAGTTTTCCGCTAGTCAGAAGAGTAATCCATTGAAAATCACTTCAATAAATCATAAAAATTCTTGAAATTATTTTATCTTGATGCAATAAATAGTGATGGTCGGCCCGGGACCACAGTCCGGTCAAAATGCGTCAGGACTGGGGAAACGCTGGTTCCGGCCGGCTTGACCAAACCCCAAGAGCAATGGACAAGGTCTAGTGGCATTGAAACGGCGGGTTGGGTAGCGGCCGCAGTTTGGCGACCTCCGTCACAAAGAAGCGGGCACTCTCCTAAAACAGTGCCCGCTTTGGCCGTCATCCGACCGTCGTTTACTTGGTGTATTTTTTCATGAACTCAAAATCGGTTTTGATACAATCGATGATCGGCGGGCCATCGGTGGCTTCCTGCTCCACGGTGTAATATTTGATGCTGGTCTTTTTGGCCACAGCGAAAATCTCGTCCCAGTTCATGGTTCCCTCGCCCATGGTGGCACTTTCTTCTTTGGTCTTGTGCTTGTCCTTGACGTGCATCAGTTCAAAATGTTTGGGGTATTTGCTCAGCCAATCGGCGGCCTTGGCGTTTGCAATGGCCATGTTGCAGGTGTCCAATTGCTGGGTGACCAGCGCGGGATCCAGCGATTCCAACATGATGGCATACAAGGCTTTGCCATCGTGCATGGTGCTGAACTCCTTGTGGTGGTTGTGGAAACCAAACTTGAGCCCCGCTTTTTTGCAGTGTTCGCCGCACTTGTTCCAGGTCTCCATCACCTGTTTC
Organism: Cytophagales bacterium; assembly: GCA_038209965.1. Lineage (GTDB taxonomy): Bacteria > Bacteroidota > Bacteroidia > Cytophagales > Thermoflexibacteraceae > JALONO01. Next base: position 46,975 of record JBBQXF010000020.1, read on the forward strand.
ACATCGTCGAGGTTTTCGTAGATAAAATCGGGCGATGGGTTGATCAGGTATTTTTGGCCCAATATGACCGCATCATCAATCGCTTTTTTATACTCATCCGTAATGTCCTTGGTGGTGGCATCCCAGTGTTTTTTGCGGAAGCCCACGTGCGAAGAGGGAATGCTCATGCCCAAGTCGTTCACTGCCTTGCGGAAATCGGCCACGGGCATCCCATAGGTTTTGCCCTGCGCGTAACTGGCCGGCTCCACTTCTTTGTAGCCAATGGCGGCCACTCTTTTCAGGGTGCCGAGGGCATCTTTTTGCATGTCCTGCCGGATGGAATAGAGCTGTACGCCCAAGTGCTTGATTTTGGTGGGTGAGGCCAAAGTGGGCAGGGCCACCAGCGACAGGGCCGCCACAGTTCCTTGCTGGAGAAAGTCGCGCCGGGAAATGGTAGAAGTTGTTTTCATGTCAGTGTTGAACAAGTGGTGATTGATACTGGGCAGCCAAACGCCAAAACGCAGTTTGATTTGGCCCACGGTCAAAAGTAAGCAAAAAATAGAAAGAACCCGAAAAATCCAGACTTACACTTGCATTGATCAATTTCATGGCTAATTTTGCCGCTAAATTTCGGAGTTTGGAAAAACTGAAAGCGTTCCGTCCTGAAATTTAGCGTTTTGACCTTACAAGACTTTTTTTTAGATTTACAATGGCAAATATTGGTAAAATCACCCAGGTAATCGGCCCAGTAGTGGACGTGAGCTTCGAAGCCGCCGATGCTCGGTTGCCGAGGATTTTGGATGCAATGACTGTGACCAAGGAAAACGGGGCAGTAGTGGTATTGGAGTGTCAACAACACCTTGGCGAAGATCGCGTTCGGACCATCGCAATGGATGGCACCGAGGGATTGACCCGGGGCATGGACGTGATCGACACGGGGAGCGCCATTCAAATGCCCATCGGCGAGGGCATCAAAGGCCGGTTGTTCAACGTGGTGGGTGAAGCCATTGACGGCATTCCCCAACCCGACCGGAGCAAGGGCCTCTCGATCCACCGGTCAGCCCCTAGGTTTGAAGACCTTTCTACTTCTTCCGAAATCCTTTTTACTGGGATCAAAGTCATTGACTTGCTCGAGCCCTACGTAAAAGGTGGCAAGATCGGTTTGTTTGGTGGTGCTGGAGTAGGCAAAACAGTTTTGATCCAAGAATTGATCAACAACATCGCCAAAGCATACGCCGGTTTGTCGGTGTTTGCGGGAGTAGGCGAGCGCACCCGTGAGGGCAATGACCTGCTGCGCGAAATGATTGAGGCGGGCATTATCCGCTACGGCGAAGAATTTAAACATTCCATGGAAGAGGGCGGCTGGGATTTGAGCAAGGTTGACATGGAAGAACTGAAGAAATCACAAGCTACCTTCGTGTTTGGCCAGATGAACGAGCCTCCCGGGGCCCGTGCCCGCGTAGCCCTTTCCGGTCTGACCGTAGCTGAGTACTTCCGCGATGGCGAAGGTGACACCTCGGGCGTGGGCCGCGATATTCTTTTCTTTATTGACAATATTTTCCGTTTTACGCAGGCAGGATCGGAAGTATCCGCACTTTTGGGCCGGATGCCTTCTGCCGTGGGTTATCAGCCCACTTTGGCCACTGAGATGGGGGCCATGCAAGAGCGGATCACCTCCACCAAGCGCGGATCCATCACTTCGGTGCAGGCCGTTTATGTACCTGCCGATGACTTGACCGACCCTGCCCCCGCCACTACATTCTCGCACTTGGATGCCACCACGGTATTGAGCCGCAAGATTGCCGAATTAGGCATTTATCCAGCTGTGGATCCGTTGGATTCCACCTCACGGATTCTTACCCCTTCTATCGTGGGTGATGCCCATTACAACACCGCCCAGCGCGTGAAGGAAACCTTGCAGCGGTACAAAGAATTGCAGGACATCATTGCCATTCTTGGGATGGACGAACTCTCCGAAGAAGACAAACAAGTGGTTAACCGTGCCCGGCGGGTACAGCGTTTCTTGTCGCAGCCTTTCTTCGTGGCCGAGCAGTTCACCGGTTTGAAGGGCGTGCTAGTGGACATCAAAGACTGTATCCGTGGGTTCAATATGATCCTGGATGGTGAGCTTGACCATTTGCCCGAAGCGGCTTTCAACTTGGTGGGTACGATCGAGGATGCCATTGCCAAAGGCGAGCGTTTGATGGCCGAAGCCAATAAATAACCAGTTTGGGCCAAGGCCCGAGCGAGGAAACCACGGGCAACGTCCCGCATTCCCTGCGTTTGGGCCTCCCCCCTTTAACCATCAACCGAGATGAAACTAGAAATCGTAACCCCCGATAAAAAAGTATTCCAAGGGCCCGCCTCCGGGGTGCAAGTGCCAGGAATCGAAGGTTCGTTTGAGGTGCTGGAAAACCACGCTGCCCTAGTGAGTGCGCTGGGTGAAGGCACGGTACGCATCACCTCGGGCGGGAAAGCCGAGTATTTCGATATTGATGGCGGAGTGATCGAAGTATTGAACAATACCGTTGTTATCTTGGCTGAGACTGCGGTTCCATCCATCAAAATTGAGAATAAATAACGGATGAGCAATTCCCCAAAACCCGGATGGTCCATTGACCCTCCGGGTTTTTTGTTTCACCATACCGCAATTTTCCGTTTACTTTGTAGCAACATTCGTTTTACTCCCGTATGTCACTTTCGGTCAACCACCTGCTTGGTATAAAGGGGCTGCTTTCCAGCGACATTGAGCTGATTTTTGAAACAGCGGACAAATTCAAAGAGGTACTCAACCGGCCCATCCGCAAAGTGCCCTCCTTGCGCGATATCACCATTGCCAATGTTTTCTTTGAAAATTCCACCCGGACCCGGCTTTCATTTGAACTGGCCGAACGGCGACTTTCAGCCGATGTAATCAATTTTGCGGCATCCAATTCATCGGTCAAGAAAGGGGAAACCCTGCTCGATACGGTGAACAACATTTTGGCCATGAAGGTAGAAATGGTGGTGATTCGCCACGCCAGCCCTGGCGCACCCCATTTTTTGGCCAAACACATTTCGGCCAGCATCATAAACGCGGGCGATGGCACCCATGAGCACCCCACGCAAGCCCTGCTCGATGCCTACTCGATCCGGGAAAAGCATGGCACAGTGGCAGGCAAAAAAGTGGCCATTA
>JBBQXF010000021.1:0-49979 GCA_038209965.1 Cytophagales bacterium
CGATTATGATGGCATGGAGTCATTGGGGATTTACGAAGTGGTGGAAGAGGACGTGGCCTTGTGCGAATTTATTGACGTTTCCAAACAGCCCATCCAGCAGATTATCCGTGAAGGGATCAATCTGGTGCGAGAATCTTAAAACAAAGTTTTTGCACGCCGAGTATCAGCTATTGGATGGATCATTTAAAAGCCTAAACATATTATTATGCTGTTTTTACATCACCTCATTGAAAAACAACGCCCAGCATTCGAGAAAGGGGGAAAACTAGAACGTTTCTACTACCTCTTCGAAGCCCTGGAAACGTTTACCTTTACGCCCCCGACCACTGCGGGCCTGAAGGGCAGCCAAGTGCGCGATGCCATTGACCTCAAACGGATGATGATGACTGTGGTGATCGCGATGTTGCCTCCCTTGTTGTTCGGGATGTGGAACATTGGCCACCAACACTTTTTGGCCATTGGTCAGCCCGAAGCCGCGTTTATGGATAAATTCCTGATTGGTTTGATTCAATCATTGCCGATCATCATCGTTTCATATACCGCCGGTGGACTTGTCGAGGTACTTTTTGCCATCACCCGCAAGCATCCGATCAACGAAGGCTTCTTAGTAACCGGGATGCTCATTCCACTGGTCATGCCGCCCGATATCCCCCTTTGGCAAGTGGCGCTGGCCACTGTATTTGCAGTATTGGTGGCCAAGGAAGTATTCGGTGGGACTGGGATGAACATACTCAACGTAGCACTTACTGCCCGAGCCTTCCTGTATTTCGCCTACCCAACCGATATTTCAGGTTCCAAGGTTTGGACTTATCTTGCCAGTGGGGACAAAGTTGTGGACGGTTACTCGGGAGCGACCGCTCTGGGTGTTGTGGCCGAACAATCCACCCTCTTATCCGAACAAAAAGCTGATTTTGCGGGCAAAGCCATGGAAGCTTTGGGGAATACTCCATGGGCACCCGGCTTGTTCTCGTTTGAGAATATGTTTTGGGGCGCAATTCCCGGGTCCATTGGCGAAACTTCCACTTTGATGTGCCTCATCGGGGCATTGATTTTGGTGGCAAGCGGGGTAGGTAGTTGGAAAGTCATCGTGAGCGTGTTTGTGGGGGCTTATGCCACTGCGTTACTCATGAATGGTTTAGCAGTCAATGCTTACATGAGCGTGCCCGCTCACTACCACTTGGTAATGGGCGGTTTGGCTTTTGGGGCGGTCTATATGGCCACCGATCCGGTATCGGCTTCTCATACCGAAATTGGCAAATGGATCTATGGCTTATTGATCGGGGTAATGACGATCATCATCCGGGTGTTCAACCCCGCTTATCCTGAAGGTATAATGCTGGCCATTTTGTTGATGAATGTATTTGCGCCACTCATTGATTATTATGTCGTACAAGCTAACAAAAATAGGAGGTTAAATCGTGCAACAGTCTAACGGTTACATTTTGAGGTACACGGCGGGCCTGACGGTCGGGTGTGCCCTTGTTTTGGCCCTTGTATCTTTGGGGCTGAAATCCAAACAGGAAGAAAACGTCCTGTTGCAGATCAAGAAAAACATCTTGGCCACGGTAATGACCTTGGATGAAAAATCCAATGTGACCGACATCTACGGCAAGCGGGTCAAGTCATATATTGTGGATGCCAATGGCGACGTGGTAAAAGGCATGAAACCGGAGGGGCAATCCTCTTCATTTGTGGCCGATCAGTATAAAAAACCGGTCAATGAGCGTCAGTTGCCCGTTTACGAAATCGTGAACGAGGCTGACTCCACAAAATCTGATTATTTTGTATTGCCGGTATATGGGTACGGCCTCTGGAACAATATCTCGGGCTACGTGGCCATTGAGGGGGATCTGAATACCATTAAAGGCGTGAAATTTTCTCACGTGGGCGAAACCCCTGGCTTGGGAGCGCGCATTGCCGATGATGAGATCCAATCCCGCTATGTGGGCAAGCAGATTTTCGACGGCCAAGAAGTTGCTTCGGTGGTCATGCAAAAAGGGGAAAATGGTGGTGGCAATGCCAGCATCGCTGCCTATAAAGGCAATGCGCACGCGGTGGATGGCATGTCAGGGGCAACAATCACTGGCAAGGGCGTCAACAATATGTTGCAAGAATACTTCAAGGGCTGTTATAAGAATTTTTTCTTGGCCCGCCGCACTGGTAACAAACAAGCAAGCATCAATTAAAACCTAATTTCAATATGAGTAGCCAAACTGAAACACTGGTAAAGGTCGAACCGTCCGAGCCGCTATTTTCCAAAAAAAACCGTAAGTTGTTGGTTGACCCATTGGATGGAAACAATCCAGTAACGGTGCAAGTATTGGGGATTTGCTCCGCGTTGGCGGTTACTGTCCAATTGGTTCCCGCACTGTACATGGCCGCAGGTCTGATCTTCGTAAGCACATTCTCCAACTTGTTCATTTCGCTGATTCGCAATAGTATCCCTTCCCGTATTAGGATTATCGTCCAATTGGCCATTGTATCCCTCTGGGTGATTGTGGTAGATCAAGTGATGAAAGCCTATGCCTTTGAGGCATCCCAAAAATTGTCCGTTTTTGTGGGCCTAATCATCACCAACTGTATCGTGATGGGCCGATTAGAAGCCTTTGCCATGGCCAACAAGCCTTGGCCATCTTTTTTGGACGGTATCGGTAATGGACTTGGTTATGGGGTGATCTTGATCTCGGTTGCCTTCTTTCGTGAACTCTTGGGTTCTGGCTCATTGTTTGGCATCAAAATCCTCGGTTCTGATAGCTTGACCGGACTGGCTTATCAAGGCAATGGCCTGATGATGCTCCCCGCTGGAGCTTGTATTATTGTCGGCTTGTTGATTTGGGCGCAGCGAGCGCGCAATGGTTACGCCGAAGATCATTAATGACTCTCTTCCTTCTTCACTCATTCTTTATCTAAAAAGAAAATGGACTTAATCAGTCTTGCCATACGTTCTATATTTGTTGAGAACATGATTTTTGCTTACTTTTTGGGAATGTGCTCCTATTTGGCCGTTTCTAGAAAAGTGGTGACAGCGGTTGGCCTTGGGGCAGCGGTCATATTTGTATTAACTATCACTGTTCCGTTGAACTGGTTGATCAACGAATATATCTTAAAGCCAGATGCCATTATGGCTGGCGTGGATTTGAGCTTTTTGCAGTTTATCGTCTTTATTTCCATTATATCCGGTTTTGTGCAATTGACCGAGATGGCGGTTGAGAAATTTGCGCCGGCCCTTTACGGTGCTTTGGGGATCTTTCTGCCCCTTATCGCGGTGAACTGCTCGATTTTGGGGGCGGCCCTGTTTATGTTGGGCAAACCATTTGGTCTTGCGGAGGCCGCTGTCTATGGAGTTTCATCGGGAATTGGGTGGTTTATTGCCATTGTAGCTTTGGCGGCCATCCGCGAGAAGTTGAAATATTCAAATGTTCCTGCTCCATTGAAAGGACTGGGCATCACCTTCATTTTGGTTGGGCTGATGTCCCTTGGTTTCTTGAGCTTTATGGGCATTTCATTGTAAATTCCATTGTTCAAAAAAAAGCCCACTCGGTTATCCGAGCGGGCTTTTTTCGTTTTGACGGCTGGTGGCTCAGCTCATTTTGCCGCGTTTGATCAGATAGGGCAAAAGGATCTGATCAATACTTTTACCAATGTCGGCCTCCACAAAATCGATCTTGTATTGCCCACAACGGAGCTTGAGATCTTGGTACAATTGTTTGATGTTTTCCCGATAATACTGGCGGATCTGGCCGGGGGAGAGTTTAACACTCTCACCGCTTTCTAGGTCAATGAATTCGTATGGACGGTCGGCAAACTCAAATTCGGCCTCCGTTTTGCGGTCAATGGTATGGAAAACCAACACTTCGTGGTGGTTATGGCGCAGGTGCTGCAAGGCCGCAAAAACTTCATCCTGCTGCTGAACATTTTCCATCATATCACTAAAGATAATGACCAGCGAGCGGCGGTTGATCTTATCCGCAATTTGGTGGATCACATTGGCCGCTGAAGTTTTCTTTTTGTCCGGTACGTCAGTCAGCATATTTTGCAGCTTGATGAACAACTGGTGAACATGCGAAGGGGTGGATTTTACGGGACTGGCCCACTCGATCTGTTCGGCAAAAGTGGTAATCCCCACTGCGTCCCGCTGTTTTTGGAGCATATAAGCCAAACAGGCGGCTGCGATGATACTGAACCGGATCTTGCCATAATCCGGGGCCGGGTAATACATGGACGATGAATTATCGATGATCAACTGGCAGCGCAAATTGGTCTCTTCTTCGTATCGTTTGGTGTAGAGCCGCTCTGATTTGGCATATACTTTCCAATCGATATGGCGAGTGCTCTCTCCGGTATTATAGAGGCGGTGCTCAGCAAACTCTACCGAAAAGCCGTGGTAAGGCGATTTGTGCAGTCCAGTAATGAACCCTTCAACCATTTGCCGGGCGAGCAGCTCCAGATTACCATATTGCCGGACTTTGCTTAAATCAATGGGCATGAGGTGTAATAGTTTTGGGGAAAAGACGCAGCCGGTATAGCTATGCCCATTGTACCAAAGTAAGGCAATAATGCGCAAAAAACATAACAAAGTGGGGCAATTTTGCCGGTTGCCCCGCTAACCAATGGGCTACCCTACAAAAGGACAGAGTGGGCACTGCCAAAACCGACCTATCTCACGATTGCATTTGCCAAATGACCAGTAAGCTTATTTCACCATTAATGGTGTTTCCTCTCCACAGCCTCAACTTCGCTCAGTAAATTGATCAATCGGTCATCAAACACAATGTATTTGGTCGGCGAAAAAGATTTGCGGCCCGAATCGGAAATGCGCGATGCAATGGCCTTGATCTTGACGATTTTGTCACGCTTGACATCGCTCATGGCAATTTTGAGGATTTTCAGGAAACTGGTGATGTGTGAACAATCCTCTTTGGTCAACATACGGACTTGGCGCTGAATGCTGTTGACCAACTGACTGAACAATTCAACATCCTGCATCAGGCAGTATTGCAGCGCAAGAATGGATTTAATCTCGATGGTAGCAAGTTGGTATCGCTTCAAACTTAACTCATTGAGCAAATTATTGAGCCATTTGGCCGCTTCGTCAAAGTGGTTGGCATAATAGCATGATAAAGTTCGATAAAGCACGTAGTTAACGTACTGCGGTACATTTTCCCGGTCGTACTCAAAATCTTCAAACAAGGCATCATTTTCAACATACAGGGATGCTTCCGAACCGTTGCGAAGGCAGCGCTCCACTTTGGTCATCAAAAATTGGGCGGGGTAAGTGTAGAGCGAATAGTTGGACAGTAAAAGGGCAATTGATTCGTTTACTTCCTCATAATATTTTTCTGCTTTTTTATACACTTTGTAGTGGTTATAGTACTCTAGGCGCAGATATTCAAACACGATTTCCAAGTGGTGGTAAATAGTGTCCAAATCAAATTCTTTGAAGTATTTCTCTACCCGATCCAAAATATCCTCGATGGGCTCGCCATCATCCTCGTGCCGATCCTCCTCCACAAACAATCGATGGAACACGTTCATACACGCTTGATACACATACAAGCGGTGGGAGTTGTACATATTGCACACATTGATCATCTCGCGGTTGAGCAAAGTGAGGCCAAGCTTGTCAATCTCATCACCCGTGAGGCAAAAGACCCCAAATTTCTTGAAATATTCTGATAGCATATCCTCTGCCTTGTCCACCGCCAGCATATAAGCCACGTGTTTATTATAGCTTTGGGAATAGCTAAAGAAATCGGGGGAATTAATATGTAGTTTTTTTAGGTGCTTGTAAACAACAGTGAGTTCGTTGGATAGATCATAATCAATCAGCTCCTTTTCTAAACGTTTTAGCGTAGCGATGGTGATGGCTGGCTTTCTGGTGAAAATAGTTTCGCTAATATTGGAAACTCTTTTTAGCAGGTCGGTCCGGGGGCTTTCCATTTGGGTAAGCAAATACTCTTCAATTTTTTGATAGAGTCGTGAACGCAAAGTGTAGTATGCATTTGTGTTCACTCCCAGTTCTTCCATTATTTTGGTGTCCGAGTGGCTTTTTTCCCGCATAGATTTGAGCAGATAAGCGGATTTTTCAGCATTGCTTTCCAGCAGCGAATGATGAATGGCCTCGTAATCGTGGTTGGATAGCTGTTTGATTATGTTTTTTAGCTTTGCCATGGAGCAATCTTGGTTTGGTATTTTATTGAAAAAAATTACTTTCGCTAAGGTAAGGAGTTAGCATAAGAAAACAAAAGATTCTGTGATTTTTTATTGATGCCCGCAAGAGGTTATTTGAATAATCAAAGAAAAAATTTGATTATTCAAATAAATTAGAAAAGAATTGCCCCAAATAGAAAAAAAAGGTAAATACCTTACATGTTTCAATAAGGTGGGGCAAGTGTACTTTTTACGTCATTTTGTTGCACATCGCCCAGCTGTTGGGGGTAAACGGTTAAGTCTCCACCACTTTGGTGGTAATGCAAATCCAGTCATTGTTCACCTTACCCATTATCTGCACGGCTTTGAGCGGGGCACCATCTGATTTGAGCAAGAAGCGTTCTTGTAATTTTTCTTTGATCGCACTAGCCAACTGTCGAAATCGCTCCGCCACCTGTTGTTCAGATTCGTTGTGCCATGATTGGACAGTGGCTACCGGAGTGAAAAAATCATCAATGCTTGGCCCATCAAGCGATCGGTCAAGACTGGGCTCAGCAATAATTTCTACGGTAAACGGGTGTTCGGATTCGCTGATGTACAGCAATCCGCCCGCCAATCGGTTGAGTTCTGCTACGATTTCAGTGGTGGGGACGATGGGAGAACCCACCGGTGGCTGTTCATCCCCGACTAAAAAGCCCGATGCAAAAGTAGTATTGGCTTGGTTGGGTTTTGCGTAGGTAAGGCGGGCCAAACGCTGGGTGGTGTGGTAGGAATCGAGTCCAGAACACGTAATGCTCTGTGCTTTTTCCAGATCTATATACCCATCCGTAGCGATACAGTCGGCCTGGATGATGGTTTCCACCACTTGGCCAATAATGAGCACGGTGCCGTTGATGGCCAAATCGTGCCGCTCAATAAATTTTAGCCCGATTTTTACCTGCGCCTCAGCCACATAAGGTGCTGGGTGCAGCGGGCTGATTTCTGGGCTCAACCCGGTAGCGACAAATTCGGAACTGGTATAGCGTCCACTGGTCTGGTGGGCGGCTTGATAAAATTCCGGGGTGATGTGGTTGAGCGTAAAATAGCCAGTAGCCAGCAGATTGGTCAAAGTGTCGCGGGGAACTGTGTCGGGGCGCACCAGCAGCCCCATGAGGGCGGGTGACGCCCCAAGGTGGAAAACTTGGCTAAAGATGGCTAGGTTTGTCACTCCGACGGGACTGACTGTGCCCACCAAGTTGACGCTCTTGAACCCACTGAGCGAATTGATGAAATTGGCACGGAACGACTTCTCCATGCCTGCCAGATCGGCGGCTTGATATACGGTAAATTGCATGGTGGTCTTGCTGGTGTAAGGAACATATTGATAAAATTATTGATTCTTTGATAATAAAGAAGGAACTGTGCAACTTGAATATGCCCAATCCAATCCATTCCATTCTTGCCAAATCTACTACATTTCAACGAGATGACCTTGGGTTCGTGGTGACGGACGGCCAGACGTTCAGTCTTCCCGGGGGAATAATTTGTATGGTTAGGTCGGACAAATATATCAAAAAAAAGCAATTGCCGGTATTGACCGGCAATTGCAAAAAAAATTGGGTTCCGGACGAAGGTTAAAGCACCTCGCTTACCGGCGTATAAGGCAAGTTCCAGTCGGTGGCCACATTTTGATAGACCACTTTGCCTTGCACTATGTTCAAGCCCAGCAGTAATTCCTTGTTTTCTTTACATGCGCGCTGCCAACCTTTATCGGCCAATTGCAACACATAAGGTAGGGTGGCATTGGTCAGGGCCAAAGTGGAAGTGTAGGGGACTGCGCCCGGCATATTGGCCACGCAATAGTGCACCACATCGTCCACAATGTACGTGGGGTTTTCGTGGGTGGTCGCTTTGGTGGTCTCGAAGCAGCCGCCCTGATCTACGGCCACGTCCACCATCACTGTGCCAGGGCGCATCAACTTGAGCATGTCACGGGTGATGAGCCGGGGGGCTTTGGCACCGGGGATCAATACTGCCCCGATGATCAAATCGGTGTGTGGCAATTCCTGTTGGATGTTGTAACGGCTTGACATCATGGTGTTTACGTTGGCTGCCATGATGTCGTCCAATACCCGTAAGCGGGGCAGGCTCACATCCATTATGGTGACGCTGGCACCAAGACCGGCGGCCATTTTGGCGGCTTGTGTGCCCACAATGCCACCGCCAAGGATGAGTACATTGGCCGGCTTAACTCCCGGTACGCCACCCATGAGGATGCCGCGGCCTTTGATTGGTTTCTCCAAATATTTGGCACCCTGTTGGATAGACATCCGGCCGGCTACTTCGGACATGGGAACGAGCAATGGCAGGCTGCGGTCAGGTTTTTCTACTGTTTCATAAGCCAGGCAAACCGCTTCAACCTTGATCATGGCGTGGGTCAGTTCTTCGGACGAAGCAAAATGGAAATAGGTGAAAAGCAGTTGGTTAGGTTTGATCAGGCTATACTCCAGCTCAATCGGCTCTTTTACCTTTACTATCATTTCGGCGATGCCATATATTTCCTCGATCGTGCGCAGAATCTGTGCCCCAGCGCTCATATACTCTGCATCTTCAAAACCACTGCCTCCGCCGGCGGAGCTTTGGATATAAATCTTGTGCCCACGATCTTTCAGCTCAGCCACGCCCGAAGGGGTGAGCGCAACGCGGTTCTCATTGTTTTTGATTTCTTTTGGAACGCCAATAATCATAATAACAGAGGGTTAATTACTGTAAAAGTACAATAGTTAAATAATATTTTCGTGGTAAAGAAATTGAATAGGAAAAAATTCATTGTTAAACCCCTTTTTATCATTTTTTTTTCGGGTAAAAGCTTTTTTGAACTAGGTTTGGCGCAAAATATTCTGAACCAACTCACTACACCAGATATGGACGAGACCGACTTGAAAATTCTCCGCCTGTTGCAGCAGAATGCCCAATTGACGATCAAAGAAATTGCGGCCCAGATCAACCTATCGCTCACCCCAGTCCATGACCGCATCAAAAAGCTGGAAGAGAGCGGGGTAATCGAGAAATATGTGGCCATCCTCCACAAAAAAAAGTTGGGCAAACCGCTCATGGTGTATTGCAATGTCACCCTTGATCGGCAAGTGCAAGAACATTTTGTGGCATTCAATGAAGCCATTGGCCAGATGCCGGAGGTGGTGGAATGCAATGTAGTTTCTGGTAATTTTGACTACTTACTTAAAATTATCATCAAGGATATGGAAGCATACCAAACATTCTACACTTCCAAGCTATCGGTGATCAAAAGTATAGATAAAATCAGTAGTTTTTTTGTCATGGCGGAGGTCAAAAACACTACCCAAATCCCTATTTAGGTCGCCAGTATCTTGACCCGGGCGAAAGTATCCCACAGTTTGTCCGGGGGAAGATCCGCCCTGAGCACTAATTGCTCCTGCTTGATCGGGTGAACAAATGCCAAGCTCCGGGCATGGAGGTGGATTGCGCCCCGCACCAAGGCCGGGCTGCCACCGTACTTCTCGTCCCCGCAAATGGGGCTGCCCAGTGAAGCCAGTTGCACCCGAATCTGGTGCGGGCGGCCCGTCAACGGCTTGACTTCCAGTAAATAGTAGTTTTTGACTGACGCAACCAATGTATAACTTAACTCAGCGTATTGGCTGTTGGGCACTTGGGTCGGGTACGCCTTGGTGACGTTGCGCTGGCCATCTTTGAACAGCCAATGGATCAATTTGCCCGTTCGGGGCGTGGGGGCGCGGGAACTGATCGCCCAGTAGGTCTTGTCGATTTGCCGATTTTTGAACAGTTCATTCATGCGTTCCAATGCCTTGGAGGTTTTGGCCAGCACTACCAGCCCGCTCACCGGCCGATCCAACCGATGAACCACCCCGCAAAAAACATTGCCGGGCTTGGCATATTTTTCTTTCAAGTACAGTTTGACATAGTCGGGCAGGGACAAGTCGCCCGTTTCGTCGCCTTGGGTCAAGACTCCGCTGGATTTATTGACCACCAACAAGTGGTTGTCTTCGTAAATGACTGAAAAGGGATATTTTTCCAATGGATTTGAGGGCTTTGGCGTTTACTAATTTATGATCAATTTATTTATAATTTAGTTTATCAGTTTTTTCAATTTTTGCCAATAAATCAGAGATTACCCGCAAAGAATTGTCATGCCACAGTTCCCCAACAGAAGTGATTCGCAGAAATTGACTAATTTGGACTATAATTCGGTACATCGAAAAATCGCAAGGTGTAAATTTAAGAAAAACAGGCCAGATTTGGGCAGCAAAGTTGTGATTGGCTGTTTTGCTATGGGGCCTGTCCAAGGTAGGGCCAATTACAAACGCTGGTGGGTTGCCATCAAATTATGAGTTTTGGTATATTTTGCCTTGCTCTTCATCCACTCGTGCTTAGGTGAATTGACCAGCGGCCAATCGCGGGATAGGTGTTCCAAGATTGATCAAGTAAATCAGTTTAATTGCTCAATTATATTTAGCTTGACTTACATAAATCTTCTAAACAATGGCCCAGATACTTCTGCTTTCGCACACGCTCAATGGCACCATTGGACAGGTTTATGATTGTTTATTGGACTTTCAGAAATTTGGGAAATGTCATCCTTTTATGCGTGACACAACAGTGATAAAAGTGAATCCCCCAAATTGGATTGAATACGCAGTAAAAGAAGAAATTTTGTTATTGGGTTTTTTGAAAATAAGGCCCGAATATAGGGCTGAAGTGACGGCTGTGGCACAAAATAAGCAGATCAAATATTTTAGTAAGGCAAAAGGGGGCATTGTATTGACCATCCATTTCTTGCTGCTGGATCAGGGCAATGGCGTTGTCCAAGTTAACGAAAACATCGAAGTAAAGGGGAATCCATTGCTCAATAAATATTTTTTGAATATTTTGCGAAAGGCACATTTAAAAACTTTTGAAAATATTCAAACAATGTTGTTAGTCAATAGAAAAGCAAACGTAAAATAATTAGTTTTTTAGGATGAATGGTGGACATTTGCCCCTGCTTTTTTGCTGGTTGTTGTGCATCAAATTCACCCAGTTTATTGATAATTGGCCGTGGCTAAAGATTGAACCAATAAATGAGTTTCACTGCCAACTCGCGGTATTTGACCCGGAAATCGCCCGGAAAATAATTGTCTTGGTAAGTCAAGAAAAAATCGGACACTGGCTTAAAGCGCCACTGAAACCGGATGTAGGCATTGACATTGTCCAGTTGCTGGTTGTACTGAAAGAAAGTGGTGAGAAATAGCTTGCGGGTGAAAGTGATATCCACCCGGGGGGCGATCAGCCAGAAAGTCGTGCTGCTGTAGGGTTCGGGAAACCGCAACTGGTTATACTCCACCCTTAAACCCACCGACCCAAACGGCTGGAAACGGTAATTGATTTCGGGGATCAGGTTGAGGTTGTGGCCATTGTAGTATTGTCCGCCATAACCTTCAAAACCATAGGTGAAAAGTTTGCGACGGTCGGAGGTGTAGCCCGCGAACCAGCCATTGTAAGTAAATGAACTGCCCGCTGGGATTTTTGCCCCGCCCGAATTGGTCGGATCGAATGGGAAGAAAAAATACGTATAATAATTGAAAACCCCAACAAATAACTGGCTTGTGTTGGCAAAATTGACTTGATAAGCAAGATCAAGTTCCTGGTCGGTCACTTGGCGGTTTAAATTGGCAAAGGCATTGAACTCAACGAACGGCCCATGTGAAATAATAAAATCGGGATTTTTGGCAAAAAAGGTAAAATTCAATTGCGGATTGACGCGCCAGTGGGCTCCCCGGGTCACGTAGCCCACGTCATTGGGCTGGTAGTTTGCGCCCACATGCTCATGTGCCCACGTGGCGGTCAAGTTGCGGACTTGGTACTGTAGTTGGGTGCCATGCACAAAATTGCCGGGTTTGTTGTCCGGTTGAAAAGCTCTATGATAAAAAATCTTGCCGCTCCATTTATTGTCCTCCGTTTGGAGGTTATAGTCCGCACCCACCAAACGGGTGTAGCGATCGGCCGACGATTGGTTGCTTTGCCGGTTGACCGCGATCACCGCAAGGTTGGAACGGGAGAACAATTGCCGCTGGATTGCGGCCACCGTGTAATTCTCGAGGGGCGCGTCGGTGCCCCGCTGCCGGCCAGTCTGGATATTGAGCAGGCCCACCCGCCAGTTATTGTCCAATTTGCCGCTCAACCGGGCCCCAAACAGGATGGGGGTCTGCCGGATGAGGCCCGTGGTCTGGTCGCGGCCGATCCCAATCCGGCGAGAAAAGAAAGGTTTCAAGTTTTCAAAACCAAAACTATCGAACAAATCATTGTTTTCAATAAAAAATTGTCGCCTTTCGGGAAAAAATAATTCAAAACGATCAAGATTGGTGACTTGTTGATCTACTTCTACTTGGGAAAAATCGGGGTTGATGGTCAAGTCCAAGTTGAGCGCGGGAGTAATGGCCACTTTGGCATCAAAACCCACGCCCGGAAAGCTGGTAGTGGGCTGGTTTCCCTCAAAATTTCGCTCCACCCGGTTGGCTGCATAGGGGATGAGCGAGATATTGGCCCCAGGATTTGGCAGTTGCTCTTGGAACAGCAACTCGCCCGAATAGGCCAAAGAAGAGACCCAATAGGCGATGGGTACTGGCCGCCAAGAAGATATTTGGTTGTTTTTTAGGTCATTGCGGGCAAAATTGGCCCGCCATTCAGTGGCTCCATGTTTGTAGCGGAGCGACTTAAAGGGGATTTTCAGTTCGCCCACCCAGCGGTCGGCGTAGGTTTTGACTGCCGAATACCATTTGTTGTCCCAGATTTCGGCCACTTCTTGCCCGTTGAACAATTGCCCCTCGCGCTCGACCCCAAATGGAGTGAGGGCGAAGGCAAACCCGTTGAGCAGATCGTTGGATGGATTGAGATAAACAGTAAAATTGTCGTTTTCATCCCAAGCAAAATCGCGGCGGAGCGAACTGGCCACCGTCCGTTTTTTCATGTCATCATAACAAATGACGGCCACGTAAAGGTTTTGCTGGTCAAAAGTCAAGCGCACCTCGGTTTGGTTGCGGGCATAAGCGGTATCATTGGGAAAATTGAGGAAAAAATCTTTGGCGGCCTCGGCTTTTTGCCAAATTTGCTCGGACAGCACGCCGTCCACTTGGATTACCGAATCATTTTTGGCGACCACCACTTGGTAGTTTTGTTTGCCCTTGATTGGCTTGGCTTGGTCTTGGGCAATGAGCGGCCCAGCGAAAGTCCAAAATAAGAGGTTGAGAATTAGGCGTTTCACAAGACTGGGAGTTGAAGTACTGCGCTGCAATAAGTGACAGCGGGTTATGAGAGGCCACAAATTAAGGTTTTCTCAACGCTATGACAAAATGCACAAGTTTAAAAACCGCTGGGTGACGGGCGCATCGTTTGTGAATGCCCGCTGGGCTTACTAACTTCGCGGTAAAAAAAGATGAAAATATATACAAAAACTGGGGATTTGGGCACTACATCGCTAGTGGGCGGCACCCGGGTTTCGAAAGCCTACTTGCGGATCGAAGCCTACGGCACAGTGGATGAACTGAATGCCTGCCTGGGGTTGGTGCGTGACCAACCCGTGAATGCTGCCCGGCGCGATTTGCTCAAAGAGATCCAAGATCGGTTGTTCACCATCGGGGCCAATTTGGCCGCTGAACCCGACCAGACCAAGCGGCCCATCCCCGATCTGTATGAGAGTGATGTGGCGCGGTTGGAAGCCGAGATGGACTCGATGGATGCCCAACTGCCCGAGTTACGGCATTTTGTGTTGCCGGGCGGCCATGCATCAGTATCATTCTGCCACTTGGCCCGCACCGTGTGCCGCCGGGCCGAGCGGATCGTGATCGATCTGGCCAGCCAAGAAAACGAGTTCGTTGCTGAGCTGGTAATCAAATATCTGAACCGGCTATCCGATTGTTTATTTGTCCTCTCCCGGGCAATGGCCCTCGAACTTGGCGTAGAAGAGGTAAAATGGGAGCCACGGCTAAAAGGCTAATTGGTGGTTTTGATAAATTCACGCTTGGTGGCTGGTTTGGACTTGGTTTCGGTCTTTTCAATGATCTGCCAAGCCACGCCATCCGGCCCCACAAAAGTGAAGCAGTTTTCATTTAGCTCATTTTTGAGGATTTTGGTGGGTTTTATTCCTTGTTTGACAACTAAATCATACACCAATGCCAGTTTGGGCGTGTGGAACGAATGGAGCGTGATGCCCAGTTCGCCCACTCGCTGGTGCTCGGAGCGATCGGGCTTGGGCCCGCGTGGCACAAAGAATTTTAGTTTCCCGCAAATATTATTGGGCGAAACAAAGCCCCGGTACCAATGCGAATAGCCCGGTGGCATGTCAAACACCCGTTGCGGGCCCTTTTGCCAATCGCCATCTATCACTGGTTCCGGTTCTTCGGCCTGCATGCCCAAGGCTTCGGAATAGTAGCGGGTTACTTCTTTCATATCGCCCTTGATCATAAAATCGTGGTGGGTGAACTCGCTGGTTTGCAACGGGGAGTGGCTGCCAATCGTCCCATAGCCGGGAATGGTGTAGCCATACCGCTGGAAAAAGACGTGGACAAAGAAGTCGCCATAGACCACCGTTTCGCGCACGCCCACCGGCCGGTTGAAAAAGTCTTGTTTGCCGCTGCCCAGGTTGTAGAGGTCGTCAAAAATGGGATCAAAGGGTAGCCATTTTTTGCCATTGGCCCGTTCGGTCTGGTAAATATCCACCAATCGGATCACATCTTTGGTCATCATGACCGACATTCGCTGGCCAATGGTTTCAGGTATGGAATAGCCCACTCCGTCGCCCAAGGGTTTTTCCCATTCCAGCAAGCGGAGCAGGCCGTGGCTGTCGATGTCGCCGTTTTGGAGCCGGTAAGATTTGAGGGCCGAGGCCACCCCGTAAATTTCCTTGGCCTTTTCCGGGGCAATGGCCACGCTGTCAATGACGCGAAAACCAAATTCGTGAAAATATTTGATCAGCGACTGGGCATTGCGCGTGCCTACCATCACTTCATACAAGCCACCGATTCCCGTATCGGGGAGTTTGGGCCCTTGGGCCAAGGCAAAACGGCTAGCCTCAAAGTTGGCCAGAACAAAAAGGAACAGGGCAAAAAGCGGGTGTTTCATTTTAGTGGGAAGTTGAACAATGGCCAAAGATAAGGGTTTGTCCCAATTTTGAATATTTTTGCCAATATCTTGATTCTTCAATTATCCATCTGCCATGCTCCAACTGGGTTTAGTAAGTGCCATTTTGGCCGACAATAACTTTGAAGCAGTGATTGCTTTTGCGGCCCAGCACCAGTTTGCTTGCGTGGAACTGATGTGCTGGCCCAAAACCAGCACCGATGCCCGGCGCTATGCGGGCGTGTGCCACCTGGATGTGGAAAACCTCGATACGGACAATATCCAGCACATCAAGGGGATTTTGCAGCAGCACAAGGTGTTCATTTCGGGCCTTGGCTACTACCCCAACCCACTGGATCCTGACCCGGCCCAATCGGCCTTTTTTGTTGAGCACATCAAGGCCCTGATCCGGGCAGCCGCCAAACTGGGCATCCCGGTGGTCAATACCTTCGTCGGGCGGGACCCGGCCAAGAACGTAGCCGACAACCTCAAGCTGTTTGCCGACCGCTGGCCCGCCATTATCAAGGTGGCCGAAGAGCACAATGTCAAGATTGGGATCGAGAACTGCCCCATGCTGTTTACCCATGACGAATGGCCCGGCGGGAAAAACTTGGCCACTACGCCCGCCATCTGGGATCGGATGTTTGAGATCATTCCCTCCCCACTGTTTGGACTCAACTATGATCCCTCGCACCTGATTTGGCAAATGATGGACGAAGTGCAGCCCATTTACGACTATAAAGATCGCCTTCACCACATTCATTTGAAGGATGCCAAAGTATATCGCAGCAAGCTGGATCGCGTGGGGATCATGGCTACACCGCTGGAATACCATTCGCCCAAACTGCCCGGCCTGGGTGATGTCCGCTGGCGCGATTTCTTCTCGGCCCTGACCACCGTGGGCTACCGTGGCCCGGTCTGTATCGAGGTTGAGGACAAAGCCTACGAAGGTTCGCCCGCCGATGTGCGCTCTGCCATTCTCACCAGCCGCAACTATCTCAAACAATTTCTGACCGTTGGGGAGTAGGAAATGGCAACTTTTCTTGCCGATTTGGGGCTGGTTTTAGTTGGACAAATTGGTGGGCATCAGGCTGCAAAACCGGTTGAAACCATAAAATTACAATTGCCTATTTTGGAACCACTCATCTACCAATGGTTTGCGGGCCGCCGGTGTGCCTTGGCCACCATGCACCAAAAGGAGCAGGTAATGGCCCCCTTGCTCGAGCCGGGGCTGGGCATCCAGTTGGAACTGGTGGCCAGTTTGGACACGGATCGTTTCGGCACTTTTGCGGGCGAGGTGGAGCGGCCAGCCGGCCAGCGTGAAACCGCCAAATTGAAATGCCAGCGGGCCTTGGCCTTGAGCGGGCTTGATCTGGCCATTGCCAGCGAAGGATCATTTGGCCCGCACCCAGAACTGGCCTTTGTGCCCGCCAACGTAGAACTGGTGACCCTGCTGGACAGCCGCCATTTATTGGAAGTGACGGGGCAGCACCTGACCACCGATACCAATTTTGCTCAGCAAACCGTACATTCTTGGGCCGAGGTGGCCCGTTTTGCCGAAAATGCGGGATTCCCAGCCCACGGGTTGCTGGCCCGGGATCTGGCTACCGGAATGGTTGTCAAGGGGATTGTCAACCCAGCCCAATTGGAACAATTGGCGCAAAACCTGCTGGCAAAAGAGGGGAAATTTGGCTTGGAAACTGACATGCGGGCCATGTATAACCCCACCCGGATGCGGGCCATTGCGCTGGCCACTCGCGATCTGATCACCCGTTTGCAAACCGCATGCCCCCAATGTGGCTCGCCCGGTTTTGGGGCCAATGGCCAGCGCCCCGGTTTGCCCTGCGCTTGGTGTGGCCTGCCCACCCGCCTGCCCCTTGCCCGCCTGTGCACGTGCCCCAAATGTGGCCACCAGACTGAGGACTTGTTCCCGACCGGCGCCACCACTGCCGATCCAGCGTATTGTGAGTTTTGTAACCCGTGATCGCTTGGGATAGGGTGCTGTTGACCGACGGCACCGTTGGCCACAAAAAAAAGCCATTCTTGGCGAATGACTTCCTTTGTGGCCGGGCCAGCTAGCTGGGCTCAATACCGCTGGGGCATGTTGAGCACGTTGGCGTAATCGATGATCAAGTATTGCAATGTGGCCCGGATGGCAGCGTTCAACTGCTCATTTTCGGGCGTGATAAATTTATCGTACTGGGCCTTGGGCAATTGTCCCTTGAAAGCTGAGTCACTGTACTTTTGCATATTGCCCTCGGCGGTGTACATCAAATCGGTGTTTTTCAAGTTGGTGGTAGAGCGGATAAAATCCGTTTTGGACACATTCCACATGTAGCCTTTGTTCTGGGAAGCAAAAACATCCACTTTCCGGCCCACGCTGTCTTCATTGGCGGCCACATCACTGTTGTACACCAAGTTCGATTCATTGTTTTGCACGGCATACATCTGCAATTGGTAGCGGGGCTTGAATTTGCTCCTCATCACTTTGTAGTAAACGTAGGTGGCCCCGCGCTGCACCCCGCCCGAAAACCAATATTTGCTGTCATTGACGGTGTTGAAATAGTGCTTGCGGCCCTCGGGATTGATCCAAGTTTCGGTCTCAACAAAGGTTTTCATCTGTTCCACCTCTTCTTTAAATGGTTCGGCCCCGTACACATCCGCCATGATTTTTTCGCGGAGCAAGCCCAACAGCACGCGTTTTTTCCCAGCCACCAGATCGGTGCGGGCAGCCATTTGATCATAGAAACGGCGGGCTTGGCTCAAATTGGCAAATTTTGTTTCCGAAATTATCTTTTTGGCATTCACTGTATTTTGGTCATCTGGTACCGGCTTGACCGCGCCACCGGCCCCACTGGCTGCCAGCCCACGGGCGGTCTCGGCCAAGCCCAATTTCTCCTCGTCGGTCATTTGCTGGAAGGTGTTCATTTTGGCCGTCATGGCCGCTTGGTTGTTGGGGTCTAGTTCCACTGCTTGCTGGTAGCTTTCCATCGCCTCAATCTTGCGGCCCAACTTTTGGTTCAATCGGGCTTTCTCCATCAGATAGGCCACATTGATTGGGGCCGATAGCGTGGCCGATTCCAGATCGTCCAGTGCTTTGGCATTATCCCCTTTTTTCTGTTTGGCCAATGCCCGCTGGTAATAGTACTCCGCATTGGTGGGCATCAGGCCGATCGCTTTGTCCCAATCGTTGATGGCATCGGTAAATGAGCTGATGGACATAAACGACTGGGCCCGAAGGACATAGGCGGTTACGTTGTCGGGCTGCTTGGCGATCACATTGCCAAAAGCGGTAATGGCCTGGGGAAATTTTTGTTCGCCGTAAGCCTTGCGGCCGGCCATCATGTCTTTGTCCGGGGCCTGGGCGTAGGTAATTATTGGGGCAGAAAAAAAGCAAATGACCGCCACGAAGGCAGCTGCTGCAAATTTTTTGATCATTAGGGGAAAAAGGGGTTAAAGTTTGGAATTGTGAATGAATATTTTCAAACATGATACCAGAAAAAGGAAAATTTGGGCTTGGGTGGCCAGAAAATCAGGTTTCTCTGTCAACTGCCCAGATTATCCAGTCAGCTACCCATTTGCATGGGCGGCCGGGCGATCATTGGTCTGGCGGTCGGCAAAGGGAACTGACCAGAAAAACAGCAATATAACACAATAAAGTTTTTGGTTTTAGATGAAGATCGCCAGCACCAAACATTTTTTA
Organism: Cytophagales bacterium; assembly: GCA_038209965.1. GTDB lineage: Bacteria > Bacteroidota > Bacteroidia > Cytophagales > Thermoflexibacteraceae > JALONO01. The sequence goes on from JBBQXF010000021.1 coordinate 18,983, forward strand.
CGGTATAAATACAAAAGTGTTGGCATCTCGTTCCCGCCCAATAGCACCTAGGCCAAATATTGGTTGCAGGTCAACACGGGCAGGTCGGCATGGTTGGCCACATCGCTGGCCACGCTGCCCATGAGCAGGTGGATCAGCCCCGTGCTGCCGTGCGTGCCCAGCGCGAGCAGATCGGCCCCGATTTCTTGGCCAAACGCAATGATTCCTTCGTGTTCGCTCAAATGGTTGAAGTGGTTTACAGTATAGTTTTCCAGTTGGTGGCTGGTGGCAAACTGCCGCAGGTGGTCGAGCGTGATGTTGGAAAGCTCAAAATTGGCCGGGGTAATGATTTTGACCAAGTGCAGTTTGGCCCCGAACAAGCCCTGCAAAACCAGCAAAAAATCAATCAATTTTTCTGATATTTCCATAAAATCGGAGGCGAAACAAATATGGCGGAAATGGGCCCGGTCAATGGGCTGTTTGACCGTGAGCACTGGGCAGGTGGCCGTGCGGATCACTTTTTCGGTATTGGACCCAATGAGCAAATCCTCATTTTCGGTGCTGCCCCTGGCTCCCATTACCACCAGATCAATCCGCTGATCGGCAATAAAAATGGCAATGTATTTGGCCACTTGGGCTATCCATATTTTTTCTTGTACGGGAATTTTGCCACACATCTTGCGCAATTGTTGCATTTTGTTTTGGGCAATACTGGCTATTTCGGCCAAATAAGTATTTTTTTGATCCGAAACCGTGGCTGCTTGCTTGCCATTGAGCCAAGCCTCGAGCAGTGGATTGTCCTTGGGGGTGAGATAGGGCACATCCAGCACGTGCAACAGGATGATTTCGGCCCGGGCGGCGCGGGCCAGCTCCACCGCAATGGACAGCGCGTTGGCTGACTGGGCAGAAAAGTCCACGGGCACTAAAATCCGTTGTAGGGGTGGAGGCATAGCGCAATCAATTTTATGCTAAGGTAGTCCAGTTGGCCGAGGAACCCCCGCAAAAAAAAGACCCGCACGTTGGTGCAGGTCCCCACTTATTACTCGTTGGCTTGATTACTTAACCTTGGTGGAATCAACCTTGGCTGAATCCATTGGGGCTGCCATGGCAGTAGAATCAACGGTGAGGGTTTCAACTGGAGCAGCAGTAGCAGTAGAATCTACGGCAGTTTCAGTAGCAGTGCCTGAACCGCCACAAGCTACAGAGAACATACCAAATATACAGGCTACGATAAACAATTTCAAAGCTTTCATGTCTTAGGGAGGATAGAGTTTTTAAAATGTCTTTGTTAAAATACGATATTTATACAAGGAATGGCAAAAGGTGACCCGGGTTGTTAAAAAAAATAAAAAAATCAAGGAAATGCCCCAGCGACCTCCCATAAATACACGCTGACCGAGCCGCCACTCGCAAAGTGTGGCGCAAGACCAAGCCGCCGTGAACCAAGATTGGGCAAAAGTTTAGCGTTTTGGCCGGAGCTGATAAGAGCGCCAAGTGCGTAGGCAAGGGGCATGTTTAAATGCCAAAACACGTAGGATCATCCTTAGTCATGGCAGGGATCACTGGTTTTGATGCCCAAGACTTGTAATAGGATGCAGCGTAGGGGCAATGTGCGGGCTGCGCCCGGTGTCCCGGATCAATCGTGAGGCCCTGTTGGCTTGGGTGGACAGGCATTGCCAGTTTTTGTTTCATTGTTGGCAATGGCTACCTAATTGGGCCGATCCGATTTAAAGTAAACTCAACACCAGTATGTCTGCCATTCACAGGGGCCGGGCCGCCAAGTGTCAACGTCAGCCTTGGAGGGGCAATAGTTGCTCCACAGTAGGTGTGGCCCGCTGGGGTGCGGCAAAAATAGGGGGCCGCGAAACCTGGTTCCCCAAGCTGGGCCTCCCCGGTGTTAAGGCTATTTTCGAAACCCGGTGATACCTCAACATGTAATAAAATTGGCCAAAAAAGACCCAGATCTTTCTTTAACCCCAATTTATCCCTGATTCTGTCCAAGGGGACACAATTGACGCGGTTTAAATGGCAGACATATTGCACCACAATTGATTTTTCAAAGAATGGAAATATAAGTTATTGAAAATCATTTTATTAAACCAGAAAGCTTTCTAAAACTATATTTATCTTGGTGTAAAAACGGGGCCGAGCAGTCGGTTTTGCCTACTTTTGCCTTGCTGTTAAACGATTATGGTCTTTATTCCAATTTAACCGGTTGATTTTGAAGCGATTTATTGCCATATTGCTGTTGTTTGCCCTGGTCAACGCTGCCTTTGATTGCCCGATAGAGCTGCCCAGCAAACTCAACCCGCCCCGGGGCCAGTTCACTCAGCCAGTGGACGACATCGACTGCTTGGCCGAATGGCTCGTGGAACGGGTGTTGCCCCTGCCTGATCACACCGCCGACGACGAGTGCAATGTTGACGTGGACAATGAGTTCCGGGTAGCCAAACGGCGCGTGGCCAAGGTCTTCGCCCTGCTGCCTCCTGTTTGGTTGGTTGCCCATCCTGCCCAATTGGTCACCAAAATGTTGACCAAGCATTTCCTCGCAACACTGGAGAATTTTCCCCATCGAGTCTGCTACGGACTCTTGCACTTGTGCCACCTGTTCTAAAAAACAACTGTACCGTTTGTTTTTGATTGTCAACCAGTAGACGCATCACTTACTGACCATCAGGCCATTGCCAACCTTGGCACTGGTTGCTGTGGTCGCTCACCTTGTATTATTCTCAAACCAATCCCATGATTGACAAAATCATTATTTTCTCAGTTCGCAGCCCTATTACCATTGGAGTGCTGATGCTGATCTTGGTCATCTATGGCAGCATGAACCTGCGCACCCTCTCGGTGGATGCCGTGCCAGATGTGACCACCAACCAAGTTGACATTATTACCAATACGCCCAGTTTGGCCACCTTGGAAATGGAAATGTTTGTGACCGCGCCCATTGAAATGGCCATGTCCAACATCCCCAATCTGGTGGAAGCCCGCTCGGTCTCCAAGTTTGGCCTGTCGGTGGTCAAGCTCGTGTTTACTGATGACACCGATATTTATTGGGCACGGCAGCAAGTGTTTGAACGCTTGGAGCAGGTGCAGGACGAAATCCCCCCCGGCGTGGGCAAGCCTTACATGGGGCCTGTGTCCACTGGTTTGGGCGAGGTGTTCCAATACGTGATCCGGCCCAAGGATCCAAAGGACAAGTCGTTCAGCCTGATGGAAATCCGCACCCTGCAAGACTGGGTGATCCGCAAAAAACTGCTCGGCACCCCGGGCATTGCCGAAGTGTCGGGTTTTGGGGGTTTCAAAAAAGAGTACCAGTCCAAACTCAAGCTGGACAGGATGCGGGCCTTGGGCGTTACCGTTGATGAAATCTACCATGCCCTGAGCTCGGGCAACGGCAATACGGGCGGGGCCTATATTGAGAAAGACAACAAGGCGTTCACCATCCGGGGCATTGGCTTGGTCACTGGCCTGGATGAAATCGGCGAGACGGTGGTCAAGGTCAACGGCCGCACCCCCGTGCTGGTGCGCGATGTGGCCGACGTGGAACTGGGCAACAGCATCCGCTACGGGGCCATCACCATGGATGGCAACGGTGAAGTGGTCGGCGGGATCATCATGATGATGAAAGGAGCCAACGGTAGCGAGGTCATCACCCAGATCAAGGACAAATTTAAAGAGATCGAAAAAGAATTGCCCGAGGGACTGGTCATTGAGCCGTTCATCGACCGTTCCAAACTGGTGGGCAATGCCATCAAAACCGTGGCGACCAACCTGATCGAGGGCGCCCTGATCGTAGTCATCGTGATTTTGGCCTTCTTGGGCAACTGGCGGGCCAGTTTGTTGGCGGCTTCGGTCATTCCGCTGGCCATGTTGTTTGCCTTTATCTGGATGAACCAGTTTGGAGTGGTGGGCAACATCATGAGCTTGGGCGCGATCGATTTCGGCCTGCTGGTCGATCCGGCCATCATCGTGGTGGAATCGGTGGTGATGTTTTTTGCCATCGGCATGGAAAGCCGCCTGATCGAGCAGCGCTTGCATGGCATCAGTGATCGGGTCAGCTCGAAGTTTAGCTACTTTGAGCGGCAAGAACTGGTCATTTCGGCAGTCAAGGAAGTTAAAAAATCGGTGGTTTTTGGGGGGATGATCATTTTGATTGTGTATTTCCCCATTTTGACGCTGCAAGGGGTGGAGGGCAAGATGTTCATCCCCATGGCCAAGACGGTGAGCTTCGCCATTTTGGGCGCGTTGCTGCTCTCCATCACGTACGTACCCATGATGAGCGCCGTGATCATGCGTGCCCCCAAGGATCCGCACGATCACGGCATTGCCGAAAAAATAGTCAATGGTATTTTTAGGGGGCTCGAGCCTATCATCCGCTTGGTGCTCAGAATCAAGCCATTGGCCATTCTGTTTGCCCTTGTGGTGCTCACTGCTGGGGTGATCGGGTTTAGCCGGATTGGGGGCGAGTTTATCCCCAAACTGCAAGAGGGTGATATGGTGATCGAGATCAACCTGCCCGTGGGCGCATCCATGACCGAGTGTTTGAAGTTGTCGGACAAAATCCAAAAAGTGCTGTGGCAAGAATATCCCCAGGAAATTGAGCGGATTGTGTCCAAGATCGGCACCTCGGAAGTGCCGGTGGATCCCATGCCGATGGAGGCCCAAGAAATGGTGGTGGTGCTCAAAGACAAAAAAGTGTGGCAAAAAGCCCCCGATCAAGAAACCCTTTCAGCCCTGTTTTCCGAAACCCTCCAAATCTTCCCTGGTATAGTAATATCGATCCAGCAGCCGATCGAAAACCGGGTGAACGAACTAATGAGCGGGGCGCGGACCGACGTGGTGGTCAAGCTGTTTGGCTATGACCTGGACACTATGGTGACCAAGGGCAACCAGATCATCGGCATCATCCGGGGTGTGCCCGGCGCAGTGGACGTGCAGGAAAACAAGATTTTTGGCCTGCCCCAAATCAACATCGTCTATGACCGCAAGCAGTTGGCCGTGTATGGCATCACTGTGGAGCAGATGAACCGAGTGCTCCAAATGGCCTTTGCCGGGGCGGTCACGGGCATTGTCTATGAAAAAGACAAGCGTTTCGATCTCACCATGCGGCTGTCGGAAGAAGACCGCAAGCAGATCGAGAACATCAAAAACCTGCTCATCAGCGACAAGGACAACAACCCGATCCCCCTGCGCGAGCTGGCCGACATCCGCGAAACGGTTGGCCCTTCGGAAATTGGCCACGAGAACCTCAAGCGCCGGATGAACATTGGTTTCAATGTGCGGGGCCGGGACTTGGAATCGGTGGTGAACGATGTGATTGCCCGGGTGGACAAACAGATACTGCTCACCAAAGATTACACCCTAGAGTACGGCGGCGAATTTGAAAACTTCCGCCGGGCCAAAGAGCGGCTCGGGATTGTGGTTCCGATCGCGCTGTTCATCATCTTCTGTTTGCTCTACGTCACTTTTGGCAATGTGAAGGACAGTTTGTTGATTTTTGCCACCGTCCCCTTGTCGGCCATTGGGGGCGTGTTTGCCCTGTTGCTGCGCGACATGAACTTCAGCATCTCAGCAGGGGTGGGGTTCATCGCCCTGTTTGGGGTGGCGGTGCTGAATGGTATCTTGTTGGTGAGCCATTTCAATGAATTGGTCAAACAAGGACTGGTGCCCGAGGTGGCCGTGTTGCAGGGCTTGCGCGAGCGGTTCCGCCCCGTGCTGATGACCTCGGCCGTGGCCGCGCTCGGGTTTATGCCCATGGCCCTGTCCAACAGTGTGGGGGCCGAAGTACAAAAACCGCTGGCCACGGTGGTCATCGGGGGGTTGTTCACCGCCACCCTGCTCACCCTGATCGTGTTGCCTGTGATCTACACCATCGTCAAGGGGGGCAGCCCTCTGTTTGGGGCCAGCAAACCCAAAAAAGCCAAAAAGGTCCTTGCCCTCCCGGTACTGCTTTGCCTTTGGTTGGCTGGTCCGGTGGCGGCCCAAGTGCCCGCCACTAGCAAATCGATCAGCTTGAGCGAAGCCTTGGCCATGGCGTTGGCGCGCAATCCCGAAATGACCATTGCTACCAGACGGATCGAGCAGCAGGAAGTACTGAAACCGGCCGCGATCAATTTGGAAAACCCGATCGTCCGTTTTGAAGCCCCCAACGGCGATCAGATACGCGGTGGCATCTACCAGAATTTTGATTTCCCCACCCTTTACACTGCCCAGTTAAAGGCCCAACAAAGGCGCGTGGAACTGGCCGTGGCCGAGAAGGACATTACGACCAACGGGATTGTCTATCGGGTAAAAACGGCTTACAACGACCTGCAATTTTTTACCGCCCGTTATAACTTGCTGCGCCGGATGGACACCGTTTATGATGACATCATCCGGGTGAACGAAGTACGCTACAAAGTGGGCCAGATCGGTAACCTTGAGCGGGTAAACGGGGAGTCACAGTACAAGCGGATCCAGTACAACCTCAAGCAGGCCACCGCTGAGCTGTCGGGGGCCAAGGCCCAACTGGCCGCGCTGCTGGGGCGCACCAATGACACCACCCTGGTTGCAGATCGGCCATTGGCCAAAATTACCGATCTCAGCTTGGGCTATTTGGCCGACACCGCCGCTTACGTGGGCAACCCCATTTTCGGGTTCAACCAGCGCAACATCAGCCTTAACCAACAACTGGTCAAAGTGGAAAAGAACAAGCTGCTGCCCGGCTTGGTCCTGGGTTTTTTCAACCAGGCCGATCTGAGCGACAACGACAAATTCCCCAGTGGACAGATCCAATTGCGCTATCGGCTCCAATATGGCCTTAGCCTGCCGCTGTGGGCGTGGTCGTACAAAGCCAACATCAGCGGGGCTAAAAAAGGGGTGGAAATTGCTCAGGGCCAAGCCCAGTCCACTATTTTGCAGATCAACGCCGAATACACCAAAGCCATTGCGATGTACAAAAGTGCCTCGGAAAACCTCCGCTATTTCGATAACGTGGGCCTGCGCGAGTCACAGGAGATCATCCGCGATGCCCGCACCAGCTATCGGCTGGGCAGTATCACCTATTACCAGTATTTGCAAAACCTCGAGTTGGCGTTCCAGATCGAGATGAACTACCTCTTCACCCTCAAAGATTTCAACCAAGCCATTATTTACCTCCGTTACCTGCGTGGTGAAAGGGAGTAAATTCAAGCGGGAAATCATAAAAATAACCCAAAACATGAAAAAAATAACCCATTTATCTCTGTGCTTGGCATTTTTGGCCGCGTGTTCCGGTGAAAAAGAACAGCCTGCCCAAACTCAAATCAAGCAAGTTGATTTTATCGAGCTCACCGAACAACAGTTGGGCACAATGGACATCAAGTTCATCCAGCCCGAGCAAAAAGAAATCGCGTCCAATGTTTACCTGACCGGCAAAGTAGTTTCCCTGCCCAGTCTCAAGGCCACCGTGAGTGCCAATATAGCTGGCAAAGTGGATAAAATATTTGTGGAAGAAGGCAGCTCGGTACGCCGGGGCCAAGCCCTGCTCACGCTCTCCAGCATGGCGCTGATCGAGCTGCAAAACGACTATTTGACGGCCAAGAGCGAAGAAGATTTTTTGGCCATTGAGTTTAAGCGGCAAGAGGAACTGATTAAGAACAATGTGGGGGCCCTGGCTGATTTCCAAGTGGTGGAAGCCAAGTTCAATGCGTCCATCAGCCGGGAAAAAGCCCTACGGGCCAAGCTGGAGTTGCTGCGGGTGGACGTAGAAAGTTTGCAAACCCCCAAAAACCCCAAGATCAATTCCACCCTCACCATCACCGCCCCGATCGATGGTTACGTGATCAACTTCCCGGTGGCGGTGGGCATGGTGGCGAGCGCGGAAACGACCCTGACTGAAATCGTCAATGTGGATCAGCTTTTGGCCGAAATTTCAGTGTTTGACAAAGATCTAGACCTCATCAAAGAGGGACAGACCGTGGACATTGATTTTGTCAATCATTCATATCAAACGGTGCAGGGCAAAGTAGTCCATGTATTCCGCACGCTGGCGGAAGACACCAAAGCCATCAAAGTCCACGTCCAGTTTCGCACGCCCCCAGGAGCACTGGTGCTGCCGGGCATGACCGTGCGCGCGGTGGTGCAAAGCAAAAATCAAGGGCAGAGCATTGCCTTTACTGTCCCGCTCTCCTCGGTGATGCAGGAAGATGACCAGTTTTATGTATTTGCCACCGATGGCCAAAAAGGCGCGGGCAATAAAATGATTATCCGCAAATTCAAAGTGGAAATGGGCAACAAGAACGAAACCGCGACCGAAATTATTTTCCCCAATGGCGCTCCCGCCAAGCTATCAGTGGCCCAAAACAATGTAATGGTATTGGAAACCCAGCGCAAACAAATGAGTGGCTTGGGTGAGAGCGGGGAGTAGCTCTGCCAGCGGCCACCAGTGACAAGGAGGCGGGCCGGCACCCGCCTCCTTTATTTTATGATCGCTTTGGGTTACTTTGCATCCTTAACCCGTATTAATTTCAGAGCGCATTGATGAAACCAGCCGCAATTGCCACGGAAGCAGATTTTGTGAATGCTCTGCGCAATGAGGAGCGCACGTTGATGAACCGCCTGTACAAGATGCACTTCCCAATGGTCTTGCACCTCGTTGGGCAAAACAGTGGCAGCGAAGCAGAAGCCAAGGATGTTTATCAGGAAGCTTTCTTGGTGCTGTACGAAAACTTGCAAAAGCCCGATTTTGAGCTCAGTTGCAAAATTAAAACGTACCTTTATTCGGTCAGTCGGCGGCTTTGGCTCAAACGCCTCACCCGAAAAAAAGGGCAGGCCGATATTCAGGATTTTGAAGAGTTTTTGCCTTTTGAGGACAGTGCAGCGGCGGTTACAGAAAACGAATTTCGTTTTCAGGCCATGGATGTTGCCTTGGGCAAGCTGGGTGAGCCGTGCCGGACCATTCTGGAAGACTACTACCTCAATGATTTCAGCATGGTGCAGATTGCCGATAAAATGGGCTACACCAATGCCGACAATGCCAAGACCCAAAAGTACAAGTGTTTGAATCGATTAAAGAAAATAGCCGAAGGTATCAAAAATGTTGACCAATAACACCAACACCGAACGCATCGAACAGTACCTGGAAGGCAAACTCCAAGGTGCTGAACTGACCAGTTTTGAACAAGAACTGCAACAAAACCCAGCTTTGGCCCAAGAAATGGCCGAGTTTCAGTTGCTTTTGACTGATCTGCGGCACTATGGCCAGCGCAAGCAGATGAAAGCCCTGCTCGATGGCTTCCACCAGAACTTGGACCAGCGGGAAGTGGAAGTCGGTCTGGCCCGCTACCGCACCAATTTCCGGTTGCTTCGGCGCAAGTATTTCCCCACCATTGCAGCGGCCGCTTCAGTGGCGTTGATCACAGTGTTTGGCACGCTGTTTACCTTGGACTACGTGCGCTCGCTCGAGAAAACCTCACAAACCAACTACCGATCGCTATTGCGCAAAATCCAACTGAACCAGAACAAACTGAACAATTTAGAAAATTCATTGGATACGGCGGTGCTCAACTCAATAGCCATTAACCGCGACCAATATTTGAAAGGTGGGGGCACTGGTTTTGCGGTATCGGCGGATGGCTACCTGCTCACGAGTTACCACGTGGTGAAAAAGTCGGATTCCATCTTCATTGAATCCACGGTTAGGCCCGATCAACGCTACAAAGTGGAATTGATCTTTGGCGACGAAGAAGCCGATCTAGCCCTGTTGCGGGTAAATGACAAGAAGTTTACTACTTTTGGTAAAATTCCCTATATGCTGAAGCAAGATTTGGCAGATTTGGGCGAAGATATTTTTACGCTGGCCTATCCCCGCGAAGATGCGGTGTATGGTGAAGGCTCGGTCAGTGCCCGATCTGGCTTTGAGGGCGATAAAGCCGCCTACCAAGTGTCCATCCCCGTGAACCCCGGCAACAGCGGCAGCCCCGTTTTTGACGCAGCGGGCAATGTCGTCGGCATTATCAAGGGCAAGCAGCTGGAATCGGAGGGTGTGGCCTTCGCGCTCAAATCCCCGGCCATGCTCGCCATGATCGGCAAACTGCCGCCCGATACCTTGAAAGTACCCCTGAACCTGCCCCGAACCAACCGTTTGGCCGGCCAAAAGCGGGTGGCCCAATTGAAAAAAATCCAAGACTTCGTTTTTCAGGTCAAGGTATATTAATGGTTCAACGGCCCTTTCGGTCACGTGACTAACCCAAATAAGTTTTTTGGTTCGCGGTGCTATTCAACATTCACAAATCCACCACTGTACTGTTAAGATAGGTTAAAACTACTCTTGTGGTCGGAACGATGGCAGTTTTATCACTTACCTTCGAACTTTCAGGGGTTAAGGAATCTGTGCACATTGTATTTGGTGATCAGGCAAGACTGACTTTTTTCAATGCACCCGGGTAGCAGTTCGGATGGGCTAAACGCTGTCAACTACTTGCTGGCACTTTTTTTGTCGTTAAATATTTTTGAGGTACTTCCCCTTTTGGATATAGCGCCAAACACATCCCTTGTAGTCAGATTAATGCTTTCAAAGACCTCTAATGGAACTTGTAATAGGCAATAAAATTACTAAACCAGTGAGTTATTTTGCCGACTCACTGTTTGTTAAGTTGCTAAGTGCAAAAAAAGTTGCGTTGAGCTTTTTCTTTTTGATTGGTTTTGCGGTGGTGGGCCCGGCTCAGCCCCGATTTGACGACCCAGCCTATTACACCACTGTCCTTGATCAATTTGAGGCGACCCCCAACAAGGAAAAGGCAATCATTTCAGCCTGTGACAGCATTATCACCTACGGCACTAGTACAGAGAGAAGCTTGCAGTTGATGTTCCATTTTTTGCACTATTTGAAGGCCGCACAAAAGCCAATCCCCTACAAGCTTTACTTGGCAATGGGCACCCACTACAACTACGGGGGTAATGGGGCCATCTTGGCGATGGACAATGTACTCATGGCGCTCCGGCAACCCGAAATTAAACAAGATCAATTTGCCTTGATCAACGCTCATTATCAACTGGGCTATTTGTTTTATCACGCGCAGGACTATGACGAGGCCATCAAGTATTTGATCATGGCGGAAAAAAATCCCGAACATATTTACTTAGCCCCAAAGAAAAGTATTGGGCTGTACAACACATTGGGGTTGGCATTCTTTAAAACCAACCAATTTGCTCAAGCCGAAAAGTACTATTTGAAAGCCATTGCCACCGCAACCGTAGAGAAAGACACTTTTTTAATTGGGCTGGCCCAAGGCAATTTGGGTTTTCTTTACCTCAAGCAAAAAAAATACAATGAGGCGCTGATTTTGCTCAGTAGAGACGTGCGAATAAGTATCCAATTTAAGGAATATGGCAGTGCAGTACTTTCATTGTGCGATATGGTAGGGATTTATTTGGAGACCAGGGAATTGAAAAATGCCGAAGCAAAACTCAGCCAAGCTTTTTCATTGTTAAAAAATATTGAGCGGGAAATGATAAAGTTGCCGGCTTTTTATCATTTGTACGACGTTGCCTCGGTCTATTACGAAACCATTGCCGAGTACGAAAAGGCTTTGTATTTCAAAAAAGCGGGCCAGCTTGCCAAAAACGAAGAATTGGACACTGTCTCGCGCCAAAATTTGCAAAATATCAAGTTCCGGTTTCAAGAGGAGGAAAATTTGCTGGCCATCGGGGAACTCACCCAGCAAAAGAAAGAACAAGACTATTACTTTTATTTTATTGTTTTTTGCTTGGCGGCCACTATTGGATTCGTGCTATTGGGGGCGCAGAAATACATGGAAAAGAAGCGTTCCAACCGCGTATTGATCCAGTACAATCAAGAAATTCTCGCTCAAAAAGAACAATTGACCGCCCAAGGGGCGATCTTGCAGGCCCAAAATGCCACAATTCAATTGCAAAACGAAGATTTGCAACGTGCCAATCAAACCAAAAGTAAATTGTTTGCCCTGATTGGCCATGACTTGCGAGCGCCCTTGAGTTCACTCAAACTAATGATCGATGCTTTCAAAGAAGGGGATTTCACTGCCCAGGAACTGCAAGATGCCCTTCCATTGGTGAATGACCAATTGGTAAGCACCTTAAACCTGACGGACGATCTGATGTACTGGGGGCGGGTCCAACTGGAGGGAATGAGCCTGAACCCCCAAGAAATTGCGGTACCAGTGTTTATCGAGGATATGGCCCAAGGATTGCGGCCGTTGGCACTGGCCAAGCAGATCGCCATTGAAGTAGCCGTGTGCCCAGCGGCCAACAAGGTAAGGGCCGATGTGGACATGGTGAAAGCCGTGTTTCGCAACCTCATCTCAAATGCCATCAAGTTCAGTCACGAAAAAGGAACGATCGGGCTTCAAGCCGACAACAGTGCTGATGGCAAATCGATCACTTTTACCGTCGCTGATCAAGGAATGGGCATCGCGCCCCAAAACCTGAAAAAATTGTTTGGCAACAGCAACTTCACCACCAAGGGGACCAAGGGCGAAAAGGGAACAGGATTTGGGTTGATGCTCTGCAAAGATTTTGTGAATTTGAACGGGGGTGAAATTTGGGCCGATAGTGAACTGGGCCGGGGCACCACCATTTATTTTACCCTTCCCACAATTTAGGTGCGGCCAACTCCAAACCGTCCGACTTACTTTTTGAATGGACAGTAGCGTTGGTGGTTTGCCACAGGATACCTATTTTGCAGCCCGGTATAAAGGATCCCCGCACAATCAAGCCCGAATGGAAAACAGCCCCAACATCACTTGGCAAGTAAAGCCGTTTGACGAACTGTCCGTCCATGAACTATATGCCATCCTCCAGCTTCGCAGTGCCATTTTTGTGGTGGAGCAGCAGTGCATTTTTTTGGACATGGACGACAACGACCAAAAAGCCCAGCATTGCATGGGCTGGGTCGATAGCGAACTGGTGGCTTGCACCCGCCTGTTTGCCCCGCAGGTCATGTATGCCCAGGCGAGCATTGGGCGGGTGGTGGTGGCCTCCCGGGTGCGGCGGTTTGGTATCGGCAAAGCATTGATGCGCACTTCGATCCAATACTGCCAAACCTTGTTCGGCCCATCGCCCATCAAAATTGGGGCCCAGCTTTATCTTCAGCAGTTTTACGAAGGGTTCGGCTTTCGGCCCATCAGCGAAGTTTATTTGGAAGATGATATTTTGCATATTTATATGGAACTCAGCTAGTCAACCGGCGATTGTGCGAAACTGATGGCATTTTATGCGACCCAACAATTTGTCGCTGAGGCTGATTTTTTGTCGAAAAAAATGGCGGATGTTGCAACCCGTAAAGTAAGGTTGACCCAGTAAAAATTCCTTCCCCGGCCTCAAACGGCTTGTTTTACCATTGGTTTTAGCAATCACCATCCCCACCCGCCCAACAAAACGGGGTTCGAGCGCAGCCAGCACTTGAACCCCGTTTGCTTCGGACAAACTGCCCGGTCAATTACCGCCGCCAGACTGGGGCTTGGCTTCGGCGGGTTTTTCTTCCAGCTCAAAACCATAGTTGATCCCTTTTTCAACAGCAGGCACCCCTTGGCTCATCCAGACGGGCGCGGGCGCACCCATGAGGTAGTGATCAAAAAATTGCTGCATCCGCACAGAGAGATCTTTGCGGTTCTTGCGTTGGATCAGGTTGTGGTCTTCGCCGTTATAATTGAGCAGCCACACCGGTTTTTGCAACCGGCGCAGGGCCATGAACGTCTCGATGCCTTGGTACCACGGCACAGATCCGTCTTGGTCGTTGTGCATCAGCATCAGTGGGGTCTGGATCCGGTCGGCTTGGAACAGCGGGGAGTTTTGGAGATACAGCAGCGGTTTTTCCCAGATCGTACCGCCGATGCGGCTCTGGGTGCGCTCGTATTGGAACTGGCGGCTCAGGCCCGTGCCCCAGCGGATGCCCCCGTACGCACTGAACATATTGACCACCGGTGCACCCGCCATGGCAGCCCGAAACAGTTTGGTCTGGGTGATGAGGTAGAGCGTCTGGTAGCCGCCCCAGCTCTGCCCTTGGAGGCCCAACCGATCCTTGTCGACAAATCCTTTCTCGAGTAAGCTGTGGACTCCGCTCACGATGGCATCATAAGCGCTTTGTCCCGGATAGCCAATGGCATAGGGAATATCGGGGATGAATACTAGGTAGCCCCGGCTGGTGTACTCCGACGGGCGGACAGTGGACGGGGTAGGGGCCGGGGTAATGTGGCGGTAGAGCGTTTCGCTCAGCCGTTCATAAAAATAACTGATCATCGGGTATTTTTTGGCCGGATCAAAATTTTCGGGCTTGTAGAGCAGCCCCTCGAGCATTTCGCCGCTGAGAGAAGTCCAGCGCACCAGTTCCACCGTGCCCCAGAGGTAGTCGGCCTGCTGCGGGTTGGCAGTGCACAGCTTGCGCAAGCTCTTGAATGACAGGTCGGTGAGGTGCAAATCGGGGAAATCTTGGAACGTTTCGCGCGTCACCAATAAATCACTGCTGTTGCGGGCCTTGCGCGGGTACCCAAAACTGGCGGGCTGGGAGGTCAACAAGGTAGTACTGCCGCCCTTGGCCGCTATATTGAGACTGGCGAAGCCATCGTAACGGGTTTTTTCGTCAAACCGATCGAGCAGCAATGGCTTGGTGGGGTCAATAAAACGTTCGTCGGGATCCAGTCGCAAATAACGGGAACGGGTCAAAAGTTCGCGACCTTGGGTGAGGCGCACAGGGGCGCGGCGGTTCTCGGGGTCAAATGACCAAATATCATAGCGGTCATACAAGTACAGCTCCCTGTCGCCCGTGGACCAGCCGGCTGCGCCATAATCACTCGGACTATCAGGCACGTCGTTCTGTTCATCATAAAACTGAACGGCCCGGTTGTCCGATATTTTAAACCGCCGCTGACTGGCCACCGAATAGACGTGCCAAGCAGTGTCGGCAGTGTCGAACCAGTAGAGGTAATTGGCCCCGGGGGAAAACCGGGCTTGGGCATCCAGCTTTTTGGCCACCAGTTGGCGTTGGCCGGTGCGGAGATCGACCAGATAGACATCGTTGGCCGTTTCGCCCCAAGTTGAGGTGCGGCGATAGGGCAGGTTGCTGATCCCCAAGGCGATATTGGCATTGCCCTCGTTGCCCAGCACCAGCGTGGGCACTTCAGGGCTGGCCAATTGGATAATTGTTTTATCGGCCAAATGGGCCACGGCCCAGTAGCCGCGTTTTTTCTCTTCTTCCAGTTGGCGGTTTTGTTGGGGATAAATGTACCCATCCTGCCAGTTCCACACCTCCACGTTCAC
Source organism: Cytophagales bacterium (assembly GCA_038209965.1). GTDB lineage: Bacteria > Bacteroidota > Bacteroidia > Cytophagales > Thermoflexibacteraceae > JALONO01. The sequence continues at coordinate 34,217 of JBBQXF010000021.1, forward strand.
TACCTCCTCGGGCAGTTTGGTGGTGTCGGCCAATAGGGGCTGCGGCGCCGTGCCAAAATACAACTTGCTGCCATCTTTGGCAAAATTGGGGGCGGTGTGTTCGCTGATGAGCCAGCCTTTGGGCTTGAATGAAGCCGTGCTGTCGGCTAGCACTTGGGCCGAATCTTGGTCGCTGCGCCAATGCCGCAGCTCATACTGGCGGATCTGGGCCTTGCTGGAGTCGCGGTCGGTAACGAAGGCCAGTTGGGTGCCATCCTCGGTCAGGGCCAAGTTTTTGTATTTTCCCTTGCCCCGGGTCATGGGCCGTAGTTGTTCTTTGTCAAGATCATACACATACACGCCTGCCAGCAGCGCGCTGTCGTTGCCCGTAGTGACCAAGGCCATCGTTCTGCCAAACTTGGCAAAAGCATAATCGGTCACAAAGGGGAATGTTTGATCCTTGCCCGTTTTGAGGTTGCGCAGGGTGAGCTTGGTGCCATTTTCGGCACTTTCTTTCTTGGGGGCCTTTTTGGGTTTTACCGGGGTGGGCACCACCGCTTTTACGGTATCGGGCTTGGCATTGCCGTCCTTTTTGGCCTCGATCTTTTTGGGCATTTCGGGTTCGGCCAGCCAAGCCACCCAGCCCCCCGCTCGCTCGGGCAATTTGAACGACTTGATGTCGGCCCATTTGGTTAGCCGGTTGGTGGCCAGATCGTACAGCCCCAATGAATCTTTGGGCAGTTCATCGGCTTTTTTCTTCTTGCGCTTGGCGGCCTTGGTGTCTTCCAACCGGGGCTTGATCTTGAAAACGGCATGGCTCTCGTTTTCGGTCAAACGGGCGGCATAGCCCCGGGGCACGGAATCTAGCCGGGGCGATTTGAGGTGTTGGATCAGCAGTTTGCCATCGCCTTCCTGGGGGTTAATGGCGTACACCGCCCACTGGCCATTGGTGGACAGTTGCGGCTCATCGACCAACTTCCAGTCATTATAGACGGAGTGGGTCAGCATTTTTTTGATGATGGGGGCTGGCTTTTTCTTTTGCCCCAGCATGGGGAGCGCTATCAAGCAAAGCAGCAGGGAAAATGGTAAAAGAAACTTCATGGAGGTATATTAAAGAAATGTGAACGGATTGAACGGGCTGAAAGGTAGAAAAATGCAGGGAGAAAACCTTGGTTGGTGAAGAGTGAGGGAATGGATCAACAATATTAAATTTTGCCTAACTTGGCCCTAAATTCGGGATACTGGGTTTTGACAGGTTAATTTTGGGTTAAGAATCCACTGCACCCGCACTGACAAACCAGCTTGTCCCAATTTTATGGAATCATTTTTTGCTATTTTAACCGGCGAAGGCCAATTTGAAAAAAACGTGACCACAATGGAACCCAGTACCATAGTTTCGGATCGTCAGCTCTTTCTGAGCCACCTTGCCCAAACTACTGATGCGCCGCTCTTATTGGAAATTAAATCTGCCGAAGGGGTTTATTTACATGGTCAAGACGGTAAAAAGTACTTTGATCTCATCTCGGGAATCGGGGTGAGCAACATCGGCCACCGGAACCCGTCAGTGGTGAAGGCCATCCAAAAACAACTCCGCCGCTACCTCCATTTGATGGTCTACGGGGAATATATCCAAGCGCCGCAGGTAAAATTGGCAAAAAAACTAACTAGCACCCTGCCGCCCCCATTGGACAATGTGTATTTGGTCAATTCGGGCAGCGAGGCCATTGAAGGCGCCATGAAACTGGCCAAGCGCTACACCGGCCGGCCGGAAATCATATCTTGCCACCATGCCTACCACGGCTCCACCCACGGGGCGCTGAGCATCAGTGGCAACGAGGATTTCAAAACGGCTTACCGCCCATTATTGCCCGGGATCCGGCACATCGGCTATAATGAAATGGCCGATTTGGGGCATATTACCGACCAAGTGGCCGCTGTGGTAGTCGAGACCGTTCAGGGAGAGGCGGGAGTGCGCATTGCCAGCAAGGAATACATGCAAGCCCTGCGCCAGCGTTGCACCCAAACCGGCACACTCTTGGTGCTGGACGAGATCCAAGCTGGCTTCGGTCGCACGGGCACTTTCTGGGCCTTCGAGCAGTTCGGCATCGTGCCCGATATCCTCGTATGCGCCAAGGGCATGGGTGGTGGAATGCCCATCGGCGCGTTCATTGCCCCTAAATTTATCATGGATGCCCTCAAACAAAACCCTATTTTGGGCCATATCACCACTTTTGGCGGGCATCCGGTCTCTTGCGCGGCCTCGCTGGCCACCATGCACGTGATCCTCAAAAATAGGCTCCCGGAAAAAGCCCTGCTCAAGGCCGAGTTGTTCAAGCGGCTACTGATCCACCCCCGGATCAAGGAGGTGCGGAGTGCGGGCCTGATGATAGCTGTCGAGTTTGAATCCTTTGCTGTCCTCAAAGCCATTATCGACAAAGCAATCAGCTATGGGGTGATTACCGATTGGTTCCTTCACTGTGACAACTCGATGCGGATTGCGCCACCCCTCACCATCAGCAAAGATCAGATCCGCGAAGTGTGTGGCATTATCCTTAAAGCAATCAACAAAGCGACCAGCACCAACCCCGATGTGTTGATGCGGGAAAAAGACTGATGCCAACCTTGCGCATTTATCCGCACCTGCTCGGCGGGCTCCTTTTTTTGGTGGGTTTGCCGTCCTATAGTTGGGGGCAGGCCCACCGCATCTTTCTGTCGTGGGAAACTGCTATGCACCAGCCCGATCGGGTGCAGCACCTGCGCTTGAACGGGCAGATGCTCGCCCAACTGCCCGCCGAACTGGGCCAACTGGGCCAGTTGCGCAGCCTTTCCCTGAGTGGCAACCGGCTGGCGATCCTGCCGCCGGGCTTGGGGCAGCTTACCCACTTGCGCACCCTTGAGCTGGGCAACAATCCCCAATTGCGAATCGGGGAAACACTGGAAAGATTGGCCCAACTGGACAGTTTGGCGGTGCTCGATCTGTCGGCCACGGGTATCGACAATTTGCCCCCAGCGGCGGGGCGGTTGGCGCAGCTCCAGACCCTCGATCTTGCCTACAACCCCAAGCTGGCCTGGCCCCAAGCATTGGCCATCTTGGCCGAACTGCCGCGCTTGACCGCGCTCACGCTCACCCATGCACGGGCCACGGAGCTGCCCGGATCGATCCAAGAACTCAAAAAACTACAATTTTTGGATCTGGGCTTCAACTTGCTGGAAACCCTGCCCGCCGAGGTTGGGGAGCTAAAACAGCTGCGAGAACTGGGCCTGGCGGGCTTGCCCAAGTTGGATTGGCCCCAAGTGTTGGCTACATTAGCCCTAATCCCAGCACTCCGCCACTTGGATTTGTCAAACAATGACCTCGCAAGTTTGCCGGCCAATATCAGTGAACTGCACCAATTGGAAAGCATTGATCTGAGCGGAAACCCCCAACTGGATCTGGCCGATGCCTGTCGCAAACTCGCCCGGTTGCCCCACCTGCGCGTGCTCCGGCTCAACCGGGCGGGCCTGCAAAAACTGCCACCCGAGATCGGCCTGCTCCGGCAGTTGACCGAGATCCAGCTCGCTTTCAACCAACTTGCCGAATTGCCCGCCGCGCTGTGCGAGTTGACAGCACTCAGAACTATTCGGGCCAACGAAAACCAACTCCGCCAATTGCCCGCCGGCATGGGCCAGCTCCATCAATTGGAAGATCTGAACCTGGCGGTGAACCGGCTGACCGACCTGCCGCCCAGCCTAGGGCGGTGCGCTAACTTAATCGAGCTAAACCTTGGCTATAACGCGCTGACCAGCCTGCCTGACGCAATTTTTGACCTGCCCCAGTTGGCCCGCCTGAGCTTGGCCGGGGCCAAACAGTTGGATCTGGCCAGTAATTTGCCCAAGTTGACCCGACTAAAGGCCCTGTTGGCCCTCAATGTGAGCGAAGTTCCATTGGGCCGGTGGGCGGCCTGCTTGCCCGCCATGCCGCACTTGGAAGAACTGGTGGCGTGGCGTTGTCAACTGGCCACCTTGCCCGTAAGTTGGGGCATATTGCCCAAGTTGCAGCGGCTGGACCTGACCGGCAACCGCCTCAGCGAGTGGCCAAGTGCCTTTCCTGCTCTGGCCCAGCTCACCTATTTGGGCTTGGCCGGCAACTTGTTCACGGCTTTTCCCGAGGGGCTGTATGTTGCCCCGCGCCTCCGCAACCTGAGCTTTGGCGGGCCGAACCTGCGGCAGTTCCCGGCCCGGCCAGCGGCACTGCGCCAGTTGGAACTGTTGCGCCTTGACCTTACATGGTCGGGCGATGAAGCAGTCCGGGAAAACTTTGTCCAGCAATTGCCCGGGGTCGAGGTGCGGTTTTGAGGATGGACTTAGGTGTTTCTCCGATGGCTTTTTCACCATCGTATCCCAAAAGTCAAGTTGCAATACAGGGGAGATTTACAACAAAGTCAATAAATGATTTTAGATATTTCAGGCTGGGGCCAACAATTTTGAGCAAAATAACTGGTATAGACTAGCTGGTATAATTTGTAGCAATGATTGATTTTAATGGGCCACACAGGTACTTGATTTTACAAATAACTAGTGGTTCTTATTTAATTGCCAGCCGATTGGCTAGGTGTTGACAGTACTGTTTTGAGATACAAAAAATTTGTAACTAGTTGGTAAGCAAAAATTTGCTTTATAAAATAAGTTGTAAATTGACAAAACAACATTGGGCTAGTTTGGGCCAGCAATCGAATAAAAAAACTACTATTGGGCCGTAGGTCAATACGCCAAAATAGTAGCTTATAAAATAGATGGAAAAGGAGGTCGGCAAGATCAAACCGTCATGATTTCCTTCTCTTTTGCTTCAAGAAGCTCATCAGTTCTCTTGACAAATTTATCGGTCAACGTTTGCACTTTTACTTCGGCCTTCTTTACTTCGTCCTCTGGCACTCCATCCTTCATCAGTTTGCGCAGGGCTTCATTGGTATCCTTGCGGATGTTGCGGATACTCACTTTGCCAACTTCGGCTTCTTTTTGGGCCTGTTTGACCAAGGTTTTGCGGCGATCTTCGCTCATTGCCGGGATGTTGATCCGCACGGCCACGCCGTCGTTGTTGGGGTTGAAACCCAGATCACTGTGTTTAATGGCTTTTTCTATTTCGCTGATCATTGCCCGTTCCCAAGGCGCGATCATCAGGGTGCGCGCATCAGGCGTACTAATGTTGGCCACTTGGGCGATTGGGGTAATGGTGCCGTAATAATCCACAGTGAGGCCATCGAGCATACTGGGCGATGCCTTACCGGCGCGGATCTTGCCAAACTCGTGGTGAGTGTGCTTGACGGCCTTTTCCATGGTCTCTTCGGCATCATCTAGGTACATATTGACTTCTTCCATTGTTGATCGGAATAATTGGGTGATTGAGACAATTTTGGGTTAGTCGCCGCTTTGGGTTAGTAACTGGGGAACAAAAGTAGCAAAAAACTACATGCTGATCAAGGTGCCCACATCTTCACCTTCCATCAACTTGAGCAAATTACCGGGGCGGTTCATGTCGAACACAATGATGGGCAGGTTATTTTCTTTGCACAGGGTGAAGGCGGTCATGTCCATTACATTCAAACCTTTGGCGTAAACTTCGTCGAAAGAAATGGTTTGGTAACGTTCAGCAGTGGGATCTTTTTCGGGATCGGCGGTATAAACCCCGTCCACCCGCGTACCCTTGATCACCACATCGGCATCAATCTCAATGGCCCGCAAGCTAGCGGCTGAATCAGTGGTAAAAAAAGGACTGCCAGTACCTGCCCCAAAAATGACCACGCGGCCCTTTTCCAAATGGCGTACTGCCCGGCGGCGGATGAACGGCTCGCACACTTGCTCCACCACTATGCCGGACATGAGGCGGGTGAATACCCCGATCTGCTCCAATGCGCCCTGTAAGGCCATGCCATTGATCAGGGTGGCCATCATGCCCATGTAATCTCCCTGTACTCGGTCAATACCGACTTTTTCGGCTTGAATGCCACGAAAAATATTACCCCCTCCGATAACAATGGCAACTTGGATTTTTTTATCCACTACCTTTTTTACTTCTTGGGCATATTGGTTTAGACGTTCGGGGTCTATGCCAAACTTATTGTCTCCCATCAGTGCTTCACCACTGAGTTTGAGGAGGATACGGTGATACTTCATATTGGGTGACATGCTTTAGCCTCTTTTTGGCCAACAAATATAGGAATTTTGCTGGCAAATAAATTTTGCCTTACTTTAGCTGGTACATTTTTCCAATTTTACTTAGAGCAATGAGTACGTTTTCTATCTCCGAACAGCTTGCGCTCGCTACCATTTCCAGTGGTCAAACCACCGCTTATTCCCCGATCTTCAACGGGGCGGCTTTTCAATTGGCCGTTGCCGGGGCCATTTGCTATGAACTGCGATTGGCCAAGGCTGCAACTGCTGCCCGAAGGCGGGTATCGGGCGGATAAATCAGGGCTGAAATCTCCGGTTCTGCTGAGTGTGGCCAACCATTTGGAAACGAGTGCCGTTACCGCTAAACCAGCCAAGGAATCGATGCTGCGGATCATCAAGCTAATCCGTAAGACTCCCAAACTTTATCAGACACTGCTCCAAGAACTGTGGATAAAAACGTAGTGCAACTGACCGAAAACCATTTTTTGGGCATTAGGACTGGCCATCGGATCCAGCTCGATCCTGAGGTGCAACTTCAATTCAGGGAAGACCTTGAGCAACTGATCCTTCACGGCCAATACGACGATCTCACCCTTTACCTGCTGCACGCCGCCAAGCTGATCGGCCAAGTATTTGCGCACAAGCCAGCGGCAGATCGCCTAAAATTGAAGGAACAGGCTGCGGTTTTGTTTCACGATCAAGGCTTGGTAGAAGTAATTGGAAAGTTGCTGGGCGACGATGCTAAAAAAATGCAAGAAATGGACGAACTGTTTGATGTAATTGGGGATTTAGTGGATGGTATCGCCGATGCAGTAGATAGCGGTGTTGGCGATGGCGGTGATGGTGGCGGCGGCGGAGACGGTAGTGGCGGTGGCAGTGGCGATTGACAAACCAACATTGCTGGTCGCTGCCCAGTTAGAATCGCTATTTGGTCGGTTCCGGGCCAGCACTGGCTGAGTCTCAAACAAAAGCCCCCAAGCGCAATAAGCTGGGGGCTTTTGTTTTTCGTGGGCAGATTGCTGGCGCGGGTGGGTCACTGTACCACTTCGGCCTCGGGGTGCGAGCTGCGAAATTTGCTAAGTTCAGCCGCTGGGATCGTCATTTTGGCGCAGTCCAGCGTGGTGATCAGTTTCAATCCGAGCAATGGCCCGATGCTTTTGACCTCGCTGCCGTTGATCCAGATGGCCGTTAAACCGGCTTTGTTGGCCAACGGGCCGAGGTCGCTCACTTGGGTGTGTGACAAGTCGATCGCGGTCAATTGGTCGTGATCGCTGATCGGATCCAAAGTGCTCACTTTGGTGTGGGCAAACTTGAGGGCGGTTAGGGTTGACATGTTTTTCACCACGTCCAAACTGGCCACTTGGGTGTTGGCGAAGCTCAACTCGCGCAAGAACACCAAGTTTTTGAGCGGATCGAGCTTGGTCACTTGGGTTTCCGATACATTGAGCACTTTCAAGCGGCGCAGCCCGGCCAAGGGGGCCAAGTCGCTGATGCCAGTGCCGCTCACTTGCAAAATTTGCAAATTATCCAATTTTCGTAAGGAAGCCAACGTATTGATTTGCAAGTCAAAAGCATTTAGTTCGGTCAAATTTACCAAGTTTTTCAACGGCTCCAAGCTAGTGATTTTGGTGCCGTAGCAGTTCAACTTGCGCAGCATTTTCAGCCCTTTGAGCGGTTCCAGGGTATTGATTTGGGTCATGGCAATGTCGAGTTCTTGCAGATTGGGCAATTGGGCCAGCACTGAAATATCGCTGATTTTGGTTCCCTGCAAATAAATTGCCTCGAGTTTGGGGAGTTGCTGCAAGATGGCCAAGTCGGTGATTTGACTGTTGTTGAGGTTGAGGTGGCGGATGTTTTTCAGTTGCGCGAGCGGGGCCAAGGTCTTGATGAAGAACACGTTGACCACTTTCTTGTCGGCCACTATTTTTTCCAATAAGAATATTTTTTGCAGGCTGGCCAAGTCGGGGGCGGTTTTTAGCCCGGCCGCCGCCATCAACATTTTTTTCCATTCCTTGTCCACCGTTTTCCACCAACTTTCGTCCAGCATGGGCAGCACCTGCACCTTGGGGTACTTTTGCCGAAACTCATCCATCTTCTCTTTGGGCACTTTGCTGTAAGTGAGGTTCAGTTTCTCCAAGGCCGCCAACCCACCCAGCGCGGCCACGTCTGCCACCTCGCTGCCCATCAGGTTGAGGCGTTGCAGGTGGATGAGCGGTTGCAGCCCTTCCAACGCCGTGCTTTTGATTTTCACCGCATTGAGTTCGGGCATGACGAAAATGGAGTCAAAATTGGCCGGGGCCGGTTCGCCGCTGAACTTGGCGGCCTTCCGAAACGCGGTTTTCCATTCTTCGTCCAACTTGGCCCACCAATCGGCATTGAGCGGGTTTTTCTTCAGGTTAATCTTGGTTTTAGGGGCTACTTTGACGGGCAGATCCTTGTTTGGGGCCACATCGGCCTTGGTTTCTGCTTGAGTAGTGGGCAGTGCTATTTTGGGTTTGGCCGTGACAACCGTCTGTGAATCAATGGCTTGGGCCACTGTTGCGGTGTCGGGTGCGGCCACCGCGAGGCTGTCGGATCCGGCCACGGTTTGCTCGTTGGTGCTTTGATTTGAAGTACACGCCCCCGCCCATACGATCGCGGCAAAGAGCATCAATTTCCATGATTTTATCATTCTGAAGTGAAGTAATAGGCAAAAAGTTAGAAACCGAGGTAAGGGGCAGGCCAAAATCGGCCCAATTGGGCGAATGGCCGTTCACCAAGGATTGCAAGTATCGTGCAAATTCTCAGTTCGGAGACTCCATGACCACAATGAAAATGATCCGCGCCGCAACAAATCCCGCCAGTTTGGACGGAAAAAGGAAGAAAAATAGATCAATCAGCCACGGCCCAAATTCATTACTCAGTGGGCCAAGTCCAAGCTTCGGCAGGGCCGTAGAGGATTTCCCCTTCGTGGATGCGCAGGGGCGAAGCGTAATTGTTGTGGTACAATTGCCCCGTGCCCAAACCTTGGGGCATTACCGGGTCATATTGGGCAGTAAACTGGCAAATGGCATTCAGCCCGATGTTGGATTCCAGCGCCGAGGTGATCCACCAGCCAATGCCCAATTGAGTGGCCAGCTCGATCCATTCAGCGGTATCGGCCAGCCCGCCCAGCAGCGTGGGTTTCAAAACGATGAACTGCGGGCGGATATGGGCCAGCAATTCATACCGATCGTGGCGGGCTTGGATCCCGATCAATTCCTCGTCCAGCGCGATCGGCAGGGGAGGGGCGGCACAAAGTGCGGCCAGCGCGGCCAACTGTCCCGCCCGGATCGGCTGCTCAATCGAGTGCAGCTCAAACTGGGCCAGCGCAGCCAATTTTTCGGGGGCATCAGCTGGGGCAAAGGCCCCGTTGGCATCTACCCGGAGCGTGGTCTGGGCGGCCGAAAAGCGCCGCCGGATGTCGTGGAGCAGGGCCAGTTCCTGCTCAAAGTCGATGGCCCCGATCTTGAGCTTGAGGCAGCGGTAGCCCGAGGCCAGTTTTTCCTCGATCTGCTGGCGCATGTCGGCTTGGCTGCCCATCCACACCAGCCCGTTGATGGGCAGCCCGCGCTCGCCACGCACAAAGAAATTGGGGCAAATGATTTTCTGGCCACCGTGGGAGAGGTCCAGCAGGGCCGTTTCCGTGGCAAACCGTACACTGGGCAAACCAATGGTCTGTTTTTGCAGCCACAATGGATCGACATCCGCCAGCTCGGCAAACCGTTCGGCATTGAAAGCTGCGCAGAATTGGTCGAGCCGCTTGGCAAAGTCGGGCCGGTCGTCCACACTCAAGCCCTTGAGCGGAGCGGCTTCGCCCAGACCCATTGGACCGGGGTTGGCCAAATCGACCAACTGCAAATAATAGACCGGGTGGTCAGTCAGCACCCCCCGCGAAGTGCCAGCCTCAAACCGGAAGCGGAGGCGGTGGGATTGATAGTCGAGTTGGAGCTGATTTTGTGCCACAGAAAAGTGAGTTGGTGAAAGAAATGGGGAATTTGCGGGCAAAACCGGACGGAGGGTCATTCTAAAAAACCAAATTTTTTCACTTTTGCTAAGTTCCACGATGCAATCTTCTTATTGTGGTCACTTAGTATTTTTTTTCCATCTGCAAGTTCAGCCATGAATTTGTATTCAAAATCTTTTAATCGTTTATTTTTTCTGTCCCACTTTACAATTTCCTTAATGGTGTCAAATGTGATTTCAGGTTCGTTCTGTTTTTGATTATTCTTCTTATCGATTTCATCAATGCCGTCTAATAGATATGGTGCTTTTTGAATTACGAGGTCAAGTATAGTAATGCCGGCTTGTCTTTCGTAGTCAGAAAGTTTTGTGTTGTTTCTCACTCTGCCTGCAAGATTATAGGCAACTGTTTTCTTTTGCTCGCTAAGGTGCTCAGTTGTCCTTCCCCAATCTTCTATTTTATGCCAAACCTCTGGTGGAATTGATTTTATTTTGTCAATATCTTCTTGTATCTGAATAAGTGTTATCTCGTCATCTACAATTTTTCTGCGCTGCGATGGATTTTTTTGGTCTAAATAATCTAATTGATTAGGGTAAAAATCGATGTCAAATTTTTGCTTCTTCAATTCACACCAGCATTCTTCTTTTTTTGCCCATTCGCCATACAAAGCTCCTGGAGCTTTATTCTTGATGAATGATTCTATCTCTTTCATTAAATCACGAAGAACTTTTTTAAGTGGCTCCGATAAACATTGGTTCATCCAAATTTTATAAAGGTCAAGTTTATAATCTGTTTGATAACCAAAATATGAAACAGAGTAGGGAACAATCAGATACCTCATGTCACCAATTGAGTTTGGCTTTACGCCATAAATTTTTTCTGCCGTCCTAAAGAGGATTGCCTTGGAAATAATATTTTCATAGTAAATATTATCAATTTTTTTTTCAATATTAAACCCCATAAACTGAGCATAGTTCTTTTGATTTCCTTTAACTACCCAATGAGGTCCGATAACTAATTTATTTCCGTTGTACTCTTCTTGGTAAGTGTTCACATATTTTGCCAAATCTTCTTTATTGAATATTTGATTTTTGGGATTCTTTAAATCAAATGCTTTTTGTTTCGATTTGGTAAAACCTTCTTTTACTCTTGCATTTTTATATTGTCCTCTAGCTCTCTCGTAAAACCATTTCGTTTGTTGTGAACTATGTCCGGCAATATGAGGAACAAAAATGTTTCGTGATAATTTTTCAAGTTCAATATGATACAGCCTATTAGAACTCAAATCAGAAACTGAAACTTTATTTTGGGTATTTGCATACTCTGAAATTCTTGAAACAATTTCACTGAAATTAGTTCTGTTTTTTACAACAGATAATTTCACCTGAACAAAGATTCCCGAAATATCTACTTTATCTTTTTTGAGAGTGTGATAAATAGATGCTGTTGTTTGTCCACCGTTTACTATCTGAAAATCTTTGACTCTTGAAATAAAAAGCCCTTTTCCATTTTCTGATTTTTCAATTTCAATTTCCTCTGCTGTAGCTGCAATGCCATTATTGAAAGCCAAAAACATTTGTGGCTCTTTCATAATCGTGTTGCGAATCCCTTTATTTATTTTTCCTGTAAACTGTAAAAATGAACGAACATTTTGTTCAAACAGTCGTGAACCATAACGTTCATATATTGTGGCTAATGCTGAACCCGGAATAATTGCAAGATAAGATTGATACTGGTCGTTTTCAGACGGAGAAATGATACAAGGAATTTCAAAACCTTCTTTCTTAAAATCAATTTCAATTGGAATGTGTGACTTCTCTGTAATGTTATAGAGATAATTTATATCCACAACACGAAAGAAAATTGGAATGCCCGAAATAGTTTGGCTCTCTGGATTCTCTCCTTGATAAATTCCATCTGTGAAAATAATGGCATTTGCTCTTACAAGATTCTCATTGAGAATTTCAGAGTTTGCAAGTGTGTGTGCAAAGTCAAAGATTGGTGAAGATTCTTCAATCTCATTTACGTAGTCCTTGTATTTTGCTTTGCGAAAAAAGTTTGTAATTCTTTTTACTGCGGTGTCAATTTCATCTTTTGGAATTCTTTGCGGTTCTTCACTACCTTTGAAAACTGTAATGAATAAATCAACCGTTTCATAATTGTCCGGTTCTGCATAAGCATTTATTTTATGCTGATTTCTTGTTCCCAACTGCCCTTCATCATAGGCATCCCTTGCATTTTCAGTTTCACCTGCATCCGATAAAAGGTCAAGTGCCGTCCGTGTAAAAATTTGTTCAAGATTTCCCCCATCATCTTCTGAAAGTTGAATTGATTTTATATCCTGAATCAGCGAATGATAAAATTTTTGAAGTTCGTTATGTTCAAGAGAATTGCTCATGCGAAAATTAGGGTTTGAAAAATTTCTTCTTCTGTCCTGATAAAATCTGAACACTGTGAAATGACAATAGAATATTTTACATCACCAACTCCGTTGCGAATATCTCTTTCTTCAATTCTTGGAAATGTATTTTCTACTTGGTAAAATATTTCCTGACGTATAAAATAACCTACATCAGCATAAAGTAGTCTGTGATGGTCAAAGTAACTGCCTTCAATTAATTTATTTCTAAAACGGTTTAGTGCCGTAAAGTCAGTGGAGAGAATTTCAATAACAGAATCAACCAACTGATTCAAAGTTTCACCGGATTGTTGTCTTACCTCCAATGAAAGATGATGCAAATAAAGGTTGTCCATGTTTGTTGTGTCAAGTTGCCTTTCGCTGCTGATATGGATTTTCTGATGATTGTTTCCATGTGTTGTTTTCACTTCTACACTCCATCTTCCAAACTGAAAATCTCTGATTTGCTTTTCCGAACCAATCCATGAACTCACAATGTTTTGAAAATCTGAATTAGCCTGAAGAAATTTTCTTAGAAAAAACAATTCGCCAAAAAGCCCTCGTTGTTCTTCTGGTGTAAGTCCTTGCTGTTTGAATCTTTCAAATAAGCTTTGCCACTTGATTAATCGGTTAGAATAATTTTTCAGAATTACTTTGATGTCAGTTTCATTTATGACTGCTGCAAGAACATCAGCAATAAGCGTATCAAAAACATCTTTGAATTGCTTATCAACCAAAACAAGATTCAACAGAATAAACTTTGAATCATCAGGGTCATAAATTTTATCAAACTTCAATCCTCTGAACTCATACTTAAAATTGAATTCCTTTCCAATCGTGAAAGGAACTTTTAAAATAAGCATCCTGTATGTTTCAGGAAATTTCATACCCAGAAACACATCACATTTGCTTGCATCTGAATAACGCAACTTAAACAGTCCGGCTACTGCTGAACTGTTTGCTTCAAGCTGGGTCCATATTTGTTTAATCCGTTCCATCATTTTCATCTGTTTGGTCAAGTTCGTCTGGATACTCGTATTCTTTTCTGAACTGTTCGTTCACTGCGTATTCAATCTTTTCATCGTTTTCAATTTCAGGAAAACTAACTGCAATGCCAATAACTGGAACTTCAGCAATCAATTCTGTTCGAGTTATCTTAGGTTTTACTGTATCGTCAATTACTCTATTACAATAGTGATTCAGCGGATATATCAAGAGTAAACCATTTGTACTCTTTCTTTTCCATTTAATTCTTTTTCTACTTGGTAATTCAGGAACATCTTCAGTGCCTTCCTCTTTGGAATCTGCTGCTGTCTGTGCTTTTGCTTCATTCAATTCTGATACACTCAAGTCAATCAGTTCATGTCGGTGATCAGTGATATTTGCTTTTGTGACCTCATATTCAGTAGAAATCTTGCTAACATTTGTTCTATCTGTCAATCCAACTCTTTCAGAAAGTCCGGCAAACAAAAATTCACCTTCTGGTTTTGCAGTTGAATTATTTATCAATGCTACTGTCCAGTTTATAAGATTGCCTTTTTTTGCTTGAGCATTGATGTAGTCAACCACTTTGTTCGTGTCAATCACTTCCTCACCGATTTTGTATTTCAGAAGAAAGGAAGTTATTGCATTGAAATTGTTTTCTCCTGTCCAAATAAATTTTTGTTTCTCATTTAACTTATTTAAATCATCTAATGATTTTTTAATTGGGCTTCCCAAATCAGAAATTAAATCAACTACTGCGTCAAAATTCTTTTTGAATCTGTTCTTATCAATCTTGAACTGGTAAGTTTGTTCAAGTTCACCCGAATAACTCAGATACATTGTTTTTTTGTAGCGAAATTTATTTGCTGCTGTAATTTTTAAGACACCAGGGTGTGTTCTTACTTTCAATCCAAACTCTTTTGGGGTTTTCTTTAAGAGAAACATGTAGTCAAAATCTCTACGCATTTCTTCGGATGCAATCGTAATGTGTTTATACCATCGTGTAAGTTCGTCACTCGTAAATATTCTGCACAAGTCCACATATCCAGGTCTATAGCCAAACCATCTGCCCATCTGCATGAGTGTGTCATACATCTTGGATGCACGCAAATAATAACTTACTGTCAATCCTTCCAATGTCAAACCTCTTGAAAGTTTATCACCTCCAACTGCAATCACGGATAAAAATTTCCCTTGTTGTTCCGAAAAGAAATAATCAAGTGGGGAAATATTATGATGTGATAAACCTGCAACATTTTTATCTCCGTGAACTGCTCTCACTTCCATTTTTGAAATAGCAGAATAAATTTCTGACTCAACTTCTGCCCAAGTGACTGGAGTTAATTCAGGGTCAGTGTAAATGTGTGAATCACGAATAACCTTTGCAGTGGTTGGTACAAATTCTTTTTTCCAGATTTTTTCAAATTCTTGCAAAAGGTTTCCTGATTTTAGTTCAATTTGCTTCTGGTAAAATTTCAATTCAGCATCAACTAAAGTTGCAATCCTGTCTTGCCAAACAATAAACCTTGAAATGTGAATGAGCATTGAATTGTGAACATCAATTTGTTTTCTCACTCGCCTTGCTGCTGCTGAAAGGACAAAGCATTTTACTGCATATTTCAAACTGTTTGGTAATTCATCCGGCAATGGGTCGTTCTTTTTGTGTTTGTCTGGCACAAGAGATTTTGTGATTGCAAATGCAGTATCAACTCTTGAAATTAAATTGCCGATTTGTTCTTGTAAATTGGATGCATCAAAAACATCATAATCTTTTACTTTACGAATCAAATCCAAAGGTTCTTCATTTTCATCAAAAGATGTTAGAGCAGGTAATCCAAATATTTTTGCCGGTCCAATGTAGTTTGATGGTGCTGGAATATTTATAATAAAATCCTTTGGAAATAAATCTTGTCCAACAGTAAACTCGTAATCTTTAATATTAAGGTCTAATCCCTTTACTGATTCTTGTTCAAGGAGTGGAATGAAAATATTTGCAAAAGGCGTTGCTGTATAACCTACATAAGCACTCTGTTCAAACAATGAAAGCAATGCTCTGATACAACCATTGATTGCAGAAACTTTTTCCTTGCTTACATTGATTGAAGCATTGTCTGCCTCATCATCAATTAAAAGGAATGGAACATTTCGTATAATTATTTTTCCGTCTGGTTGTTTGTCTCCCCAAACTGCTAACCATGAAATTAAGTTTTTAAGAATTGAACCATTCTTTTTTACAACTGCAATAATTTGGTCAGAACTTTTCAAATGAATAC
>JBBQXF010000022.1:0-49168 GCA_038209965.1 Cytophagales bacterium
GATCGGCTGGAGCGCAGCCACAACATCGGGGTGTTCATTCCCACCACGGTGGACGTGAACTTGGCCATTGATACCCGCCCCTTCGTGGATCGGACGCTCAATTTCTTGGCCCAACGGTTCGGGGGGGCCACTTGCCGCGAAGCCCAGGGAGTGTGGAACAGCAACCAAGTGGGACTAGTGGGCGAAACGGTCTACATCGTTAACACGCACGTCACTAAAAGCGATATGGACAAATACCTTGACGAAGTGATTGCGTACATCAAAGGCATGAAAATTGAACTGAAGCAAGAAGCAATGGCCATGGAAGTCAACCAACGAATGACGCTCATTTAGACCTCCCCAAACAGTGTTGATTTTCGGTCAATCAGCAAGCAGTACACTGAAAATCAAGCAAATAAATCCTATTTTCGCCCAACTGGCTTTACCCGCAATCCATTTTGGCATTGCTTGTCCAAACAAAATGTCCTCAATTTGTTGATTTTTGGCAGCTTGATCTGCGGCATACGTTCGCAAAAACAGGATGCTCCATTGGCTCGTTATCAATGATTTACTTTTATCCTGTGAGCCGTTCGGTAGTATTCACTTTACTTTCTAAAAGCGAGACAGTCAATTATTTAGCTGCCCTAAGGACTTGCCCCAATCCAGCCACCATTTATCAGCCCCTCCAAAGTTATCGCCAATCAATGGGCCATGAGAATGAATTTATGGAAAAAGAAGCCGTTTGGCGCAAGCAAAACTTTTTAAAAGTCGACTTGTGTTGTAATTTAGCCGTACTAAGCAAAAGCAACACATTCTCTCACCCATAAACGTATCCCCATCATGGACGCGAGTATCCAAAAAAAAGTAAATACTTGGTTATCAGGAAACTATGACGAGGCAACTAAGGCTGCGGTACGCCAACTGACCGACGACGAGGCGATGGAGGCTTTTTACCGCGATTTGGAATTTGGCACGGGGGGTTTGCGCGGTCTAATGGGCGTAGGCTCCAACCGCATGAACAAATATACCGTCGGGGCGGCGACCCAAGGCTTGGCCAATTATCTCAAAAAAGCCCTGCCGGGTGTGCCGATCAAGACCGCCATCGCCCACGACAGCCGCAATAACAGCCCTGAGTTTGCCCGGATAGTGGCTGATGTGTTTTCGGCCAATGGCTTTCAGGTGTTCTTTTTCACGGCACTGCGGCCCACCCCTGAATTGTCTTTTGCCATTCGGCATTTGGGCTGCCACAGTGGGGTAGTGCTCACTGCCTCCCACAACCCCAAAGAATACAATGGCTATAAAGCCTACTGGGTTGACGGTGCCCAAGTGACCCCGCCCCATGACAAAAATATCATTGACGAGGTGAATGCCATTGCCTCGGTGGATGACATAAAATTTGATCGGATTGAGGCCAACCTCCATTATATCGACAAAGAAGTCGACGAAGCTTATTTGGACATGATCTTGGGCCTCTCCATTGGCAAAGCCGCCATTGCACGCCAGGCTGATTTGCGGATTGTTTTTTCGCCCATCCACGGGACTGGCATCACCTTGGTGCCCGAACTGCTCAAGCGCATGGGCTTTACCAACGTGCACGTGGTGGAGGAGCAAGCCCAGCCCGACGGCAATTTCCCCACGGTGGTGTATCCCAACCCCGAAGAGCGCGAGGCCATGAGCTTGGCCCTGCAAAAAGCCAAAGTAGTGGACGCGGACATCATCATGGCCACCGATCCCGATGCGGACCGGGTTGGGATTGGGGTCAAAAACCCACACGGGGAGTTTGTGCTGCTCAACGGCAACCAGACCGCCGTGCTCCTCATTGGCTACATGATCGAGGCTTGGCAACGAGCAGGCAAGATCACTGGCCACGAGATGGTGATCAAAACCATTGTCACCTCTGAACTGATCGACCGGATAGCCCACGCCAACGGGGTGAATTGCTACAACACCCTGACCGGGTTCAAATACATCGCCGAAATGATCCGCGAAAAAGAGGGCCAAGAAAAGTTTATTGCGGGCGGTGAAGAAAGCTATGGCTACCTAGTGGGCGACGCTGTGCGCGACAAGGACGCGATTGCCTCGTGCGGGATATTGGCCGAGCTGGCAGCAGTAGCCAAGGACAACGGTACCAACCTGTACGACACACTGCTGGGGTATTATACCCGCTACGGTTTTTATTACGAAACATTGGTTTCATTGACCAAAAAGGGCAAGAGCGGAGCCGAAGAGATTAAACAAATGATGGCCAATTGGCGGAGCAACCCACCCCAAACCATTGGTGGGCAGCCGGTTGCTCGCTTGCTGGACTACGAAAACCAAGTAGAAAAAGACCTGATCGCGGGCACGGAGCGGGCCATTCCAATGCCAAAATCGGATGTATTGCAGTTTTATACCGCTGATGGCACCAAAATTTCGGCGCGGCCGTCGGGCACCGAACCAAAGATCAAGTTTTATTTCAGCGTGAACACCCAATTGGCCGACAAAGCCCATTACGAAGCGGTGGAAGCCCAGTTACAAGCAAAAATCAAGGGCATAGTGGCCGAAATGAACTTGCAATAGCGCAGAAAGCAGTAGCCAGAACCCCGATCGTTGCCAGTCTGCGATCGGGGTTTTTTATTGGCGTTTTGATGCGCTGGTAATCAATCGGTAAATATCATTTTTTGCCAATCAACAACTGTGACCTAAAATTTATTCTCTACTCACTCCTCACGAAATGAGGACATTTTGGGACAACTGATAATGTCGTTTTTTGATCCGAAAAGGTTGCCGAAGGCTGTAACTTATTGATTTACAATCAATAAAAATGCGATTGACCGATTATGGAAACCAAGCATTCCGAGGAACTAAAAACCAGATTTTTGAGTGGGCACGGACGGCTGGCTGTTTCAGGTCAACAAAAAAACTGTTACAAAACGATTGCCGGAACAATGGTCTTATAACAGTTCATCACTAATTAATTGCTTAGCTTATCCGCCTAAAATGGTAATTTTTTGGGATCTTTTTAAAAAATGAACCAAATAATTAATTCTGAGTGGTGTGAGAGGGAATCGAACCCCCGACACAAGGATTTTCAGTCCTTTGCTCTACCGACTGAGCTACCGCACCGCCATTTTTTAATTGAGCACAAATGTAATGGCTTTTATTTTCTCGTCAAATTTTTGCCTGAAAAAAAATATTTTTTTTCAGGTTGGGTCTTATAATCCCAGCAGTTTGGGCAGCCAAAGACTCAGGGCCGGCCAGTAGGTGATCAACACCAATGCCCCCAACATGGCCAAAAACAAGGGTAACATGGGCCGGATCACTTTGTCGATGCTCACTCCCGCTACCCCACAGCCCACAAACAGCACACTACCCACGGGGGGAGTGCACAGCCCGATGCAAAGGTTGGTGACCATCACTATGCCAAAATGGATGGGATCCATGCCCAGTGTGGTTACTACGGGCAGAAAAATGGGCGTGAAAATGAGCACCGCCGGGGTCATGTCCATGAACGTGCCCACAATGAACAGGATCAAGTTGATGAGCAACAGCACCACAATGGGGCTATCGCTCACGGCCAGCATGGCATTGCTCACGGCTTGGGGAATATTTTCGTAGGACATTACCCACGACATCCCGGTGGAGGTACTGATCAGGATCATCACCACCGCAGTGGTATTGGCCGTGTCCAGCAGCATGGCGGGCAAATCTTTGATTTTCACCTCTTTATAGACCATCATGGCCAGTACAGCGGTGTAAACCACCGCAATGGCCGAGGCTTCGGTGGCGGTGAACACCCCCCCGACGATCCCCCCAATGACGATGAACAGCAACAACAGACTGGGCAAAGCTTGTAGGCCTTTTTGACCCACTTGGCGGAGTTTGAAGCCGCCACCGGTGCGGTAGCCGCGCCGCCAAGCCATAATGCCCGCCACCACCATTAGGGAAAGCCCCAACAAAATGCCGGGGAGATAGCCAGCCACAAACAGGGCCGCAATGGATACGCCGCCGCTGGCCAATGAATAGACAATCAGGATATTGCTCGGCGGAATGATCATACCGGTGGTGGAGGAAGTGATGTTTACCGCCGCGCTGAAAGCTTTATCGTAGCCCTCGTCGGCCATGCGCGGCCCCATGAAACCACCAATGGCCGAGGCTGCAGCCACCGCCGACCCGGAAATGGCCCCAAACAGCATACAGGCCAAAATATTGACATACACCAACCCACCCGGCAACATCCCGACGAGCGTTTTGGCAAAGTCGACCAACCGAATGGCAATGCCCCCCCGGTTCATGAACTGTCCGGCCAATATAAAAAAGGGAATGGCCAAAAGGGCAAAACTATCCAGCCCGGTGGCCATGCGCTGGGCCAGGGTGGTGACGGCGGCCAAGGGCAAAATGCCCACCAGCATCGTAATCATAGAGGCCAGCCCGATGCTGTAAGCCACTGGCACGCCCAGGGTCAACAAAACGGCGAAACTACTGATCAGGATAAGGATTTCAATTAACTCCATTGGAAATTGGCAAGAAAGGGGTTGCAGAAACAAGCCGAATAGGGCCACATCGCAACAATACATCTTTTTTACTTGAAGCCCAACTTTTGTGTTCAGGCCGATTTTCGCTTTCTTTGGTTGGCCTTCTTCTCGCACCCATGAAAATCCTCCAGACCCGGTTGGGCAATGTACTTTTTTGGTCCGTTATTTCGGCGGCTTTCATTGGCCCGGGCACCGTGACCACGGCCATTGCCGCTGGCTCCAGTTCGGGCTTGGCCCTGCTGTGGGCACTTACTTTCTCCACTTTGGGCTGCATCGTGCTGCAAGAAGCGGCAGCCCGGCTCACCATTGCCTCGGGCCAAAGCTTGGGCCGGGCCATTGCCCAGCGCTACAGCCCGCTGGTAAAAGGGGCAGTGGCCGGGGCTGTCGTATTGGGCTGTGCAGCCTATCAAGCGGGCAACTTGCTGGGAGCAATGGCCGGCCTCCAGTTGATAGTGCCAACAGATCCGTTGTTCCTCACCGCGCTCGTGGTGCTGGTCAGCGCCATGGCGTTGTGGTGGGGCGGAATCGGCGGTGTGGCCAATTTTCTGGGCTTGGTCGTAGCCCTGATGGGCATCATGTTCTTGCTAGTGGCCCTGCAATCCGATTTCACACTGGGGGAAGTGGCCAAAGGGGTGTTGGCCCCAACCCTGCCTGATGGTTCGCTGCTGCTGGTGGTCGGGCTGATCGGCACTACCATCGTTCCCTATAATTTGTTCCTCGGCTCGGGCATTGGTCAGGATCAATCCATCGGCCAAATGCGGTTTGGCATCGCCGTAGCAGTGGGCATTGGCGGCCTCATTTCGGCGGCCATTTTGGTTGCAGGCACTTTTGTTCAAGGTGAACTTTCCTATCAAGCCATCGAGCAGGCCATTACTGCCCGTACGAACGGATGGGCGGGCGGACTGTTCGGCTGGGGACTGTTTGCCGCCGGCTTTACTTCGGCCATTACTGCCCCGCTGGCCTCGGCCATCACCATCAAGACCATTTTTGGCAATGACTCGCCCCAATGGCAGCCCAAGGGCCGGGCCTACCGCTTGGTGTGGGTGTCGGTCATGCTCTTCGGGGCATCGTTTGGCTTGGCTGGGGTCAAGCCGATCCCGGTCATATTGCTGGCCCAAGCCGCCAATGGGCTACTGCTGCCGCTGGTGAGCGTGTTCTTGTTTTTGGTGGTCAACGACCCACGGGTGATGCCCCTCCCCCATCGCAATGGCCTTTTGGTCAATCTCCTGATGCTGTTTGTGGTGTGGGTCACGGCGGCATTGGGCCTGAACCAACTGCTCAAAGCCATCACTACGGCCCTCCCATTTCCGTTCTCGGGCAATGCGGCCCTGTTTGTTGCCATTTTGGTGGCCACTGGCCTTTGTGCCATTGCTGGCTGGCAAGTGCGCCGCCAGCAAAAAGCCGCGCAGGACTAAGTACTGTCCGCATCCGCACGAAATTACTCGTTAATGCACATCCCGCCTTGGCTATCTGAGAGTAATTATTTGGCGGTCAATTACTTAGCTTAGGCATTACTTTGGCATTGGGAATGACAGGTTTGTTCACTCTTATTTTTAAGCAGATGCTCCAAAATTATTTCAAAATCGCCCTGCGCAATTTGTTCCGCCACAAGGTCTTCGCGACCATCAACATCGTGGGGTTGGCCTTGAGCCTAACGGCCTGCTTGTTCATTTCCCTCTACGTGATGGATGAATTGCGCTACGATGCCTATCACCAGCACGCCAAACGCATTTTTCTGCTCCAGCAATTTGGAGCCAACTCAACCAGCGGTGGCAAGTTCGCGACTGACTGCAAAAAGTTTGCGCAAGTGGAAGCCACGGTGCGGCTCAAGAATGTGAACCCGCTGATTACCTACCAACAAAACGCCCACTACGAACCCCGTTTCTTCTTTGCCGACAGCACTGTTTTTGACATTTTCACTTTCCCGTTGATCAAGGGAAACCCTAAAACGGTGTTGGCCGAAAAATATGCCGTCGTGATTTCCGCCTCGATGGCCCAAAAATATTTTGGCAACCAAGACCCGGTCGGGCAATTTCTAGTATACGAAAACAAAACCAACCTGCGCGTTACCGGCGTGATGCAAGACTTGCCGGCCTATTCACATTTGCCCATTGATTTTTTGGCCAATTACGTCATAGCCAACGAACTGGTGGGCTATGACGTGACCAACAACCATTGGGGCGGTAGCGCGTGGACGTACCTGATGTTGGCCCCCAATGCCCGGCCCGGTGCGGTCCAAAGCCAGTTCCCGGCTTATTTGGCCCAACTGAAAGATCCAAATACCTCGGTGTGGAACTTAAAACTGATCCCGCTGCTCGATATCTACCTGAAAACCGATTTGGTGGCCGCCAACCGACAAGTATATGTGGTGATTTTCTCGGCTATTGCCGGGTTGGTGCTGGCCTTGGCCTGTTTCAACTACGTCAATTTGACCACCGCCCGCGCTACCCTCCACGCCCGAGAGGTGGGGGTGCGCAAAGTATTGGGATCCTCTTTTGGGCAGTTATTAGGGCGGTTCATGAGCG
This sequence comes from Cytophagales bacterium, assembly GCA_038209965.1. GTDB lineage: Bacteria > Bacteroidota > Bacteroidia > Cytophagales > Thermoflexibacteraceae > JALONO01. Next base: position 7,019 of record JBBQXF010000022.1, read on the forward strand.
AAACCGTGCTGCTGGTGTCCATCGCAGTGCTATTGGGCGGCTTAGTGGCCAGTAATCAACTAGGGTGGTTCAATGCCCTGGCCGATAAGCAATTGACTTGGGGAACCTTGCTCACCCCGACCCATTTAGTGGCTTTATTGGGCAGCCTGTTGCTCCTTTGCCTGCTCACTGGCCTCTACCCAGCGTTAGTACTTTCTTCCTTCAAACCTTCCACCGTATTGAAGGGCAGCATTGGTGGGCCGGGCCGCTCCCGCCTGCGCCAACTGCTGGTCGTGGGCCAATATACGGTGTCGGTGGCCATGATCATCGCCTCGTTGGTCGTGCAGAAACAGCTTGATTACATCCAACACAAGGATTTGGGCTATAAGCGGAGCCAGATCCTGACGCTGGATTTGCGCAATGCGCCCACGAACATCAAAGAAAATTTCAAGCAACAGATCAAAAACCTCAGCGGAGTGGAAGCGGCCAGCTTGGCCTACGGTTTACCGGGCACTGGACAGTTACGGGGCGAAAAGCTAGTGAGCGAATACGTGCCAAAGGCCGCCGAAGATGCCAGTATTTTTTGCCAAAGCATTGATGAAGACTACTTTAAAACGTTTGGCATCAAATTATTGGCTGGCCGCAACCTAGATCCCCGTCAGCCTGCCGATCGCAAAGCGTTTATGATCAACCAAGCCGCCCTCGAGTACTTTGGCTGGCAAGATTTCAAGGGGAAAATGGTGGGTTATTACACCTTCGAATATCAGCCAGATGGCAGTTACCGCGAAATACCCCAGCGGGGCGATGTCGTGGGCGTGGTGGCCGACTATCACCATGCCAACCTAAAAACTCAGGTGGCCCCCATGATCTTGCGCCTCAACCAAGGTTTCGAAAGCCAATTTGCGGTGCGCTTGGGCCCCGGCAAGCTCGCTGCCACCGTTGAGCAAATCAAAAGCATTTGGGTGGCCAATTTCCCCGATAAACCATTTGAGTATCGCTTCATGGACGATACTTTTAACCAAACCTACACCTCTGATGTGCGAGCGGGAAAACTGTTTGGCCTGTTTGCCACCCTCGCAGTTTTGCTGTCCTGCCTTGGATTGTTTGGCTTGGCCACCTTTGTTGCCCAAACTCGAACCCGGGAGATTGGGATTCGTAAAGTGTTGGGAGCCAGTGTGCTACAAATCACCACACTGCTTTCTCGCGATTTTTTGAAACTGGTGCTCCTTGCATTTGCCGTTGCCAGCCCCATTGCCTACTACGCTATGGACAAGTGGTTGGCCGATTTTGCTTACCGAATTGGCATCAATGGGTGGATCTTTGTTTGGGCGGGACTATTGTCCATTGGCGTGGCCGTGCTCACCGTTGGCTGGCGCAGTGTAGCGGCGGCCTTGGCCAACCCAACCCAAAGTTTAAGATCCGAATAACTCATTTTTGATTAACCGCTTTCGCGGCCCAACAACCACCCGATATCAATTGTCCCATGTTGAGAAACTATTTCAATATCGCCCTCAGAAATATCCATAAGCACAAGGTATTTTCTTGCATCAACATCTTTGGCCTAGCAGTGAGCATGTCGGTTTGCTTGCTTATTATGCTCATCATTGCCGACCAAAAAAGCTATGACCAGTTCCATGCGAAGAAAGACCGCATTTATCGGGTACTGACGACGGGCAGGAATGGCAATATGAAGACTATGGCAAGTTCTGCCCTGCCTTTGGGCGAAAAGTTGAAAAAAGAACATGGAGGCATCGAGGAAACTGCTACTTTGGTTAGAGACATCGGCGGTGATCTCTTTTACAATGAAAAAATTGCTTCAGGTGGCGGCTACTTTGCCAACGGCGGCCTGTTCAATATTTTTGATTTTGTCCTTTCCAAAGGCAATGCTGCAACGGCATTACAGAATCCTTTTTCCTTGATTATTTCAGAAGACATTGCGGCTCAACTCTTTGGGAATGAGAACCCACTGGGGAAAGTAGTAAAGTTTACGCATACCGGTATCAATCCCTCAGGTATGGAGTCAGGCAATAAGGAGGTGGAATACGGAGAATTTACGATTACTGGCGTGTTCAAAATACCGGCTGGAAAAACGCATTTGCCTTTTAAGTTATTGGCTTCCCTCAGTACAATGCCTATTTTAGGGAAAGAGAAGAAAATAACGATTGAGTCTTTGGACGATTGGGGCAATGTATGGTCAAATTACACCTACGTATTGCTGACCAAAGAGGCCGAAAAAGTAAATTTGCAAACTGCCTTGAATCAAATTTCGGCCGAAGAGTATAAAAAGGGAAGCCCCAACGAATTTGACTTTGTTGTCCAAGATTTAGCAAACATCACTCCGGCTGATATTTTGGGTAATGACACATCGATTTTTATCCCAAAAGTTGTGCTGCTCATCTTGAGTATTTTGGGCTTAATCATCATGTTATCTGCCTGTTTGAACTATACCAACCTATCGGTGGCCCGCTCGCTCACGAGGGCAAAAGAAGTAGGAATTCGCAAAGTATCGGGGGCCTATCGCCAACAGTTGTTCGCCCAGTTTATGACCGAATCCATCCTTATTTCTTTGTTTGCATTGGTGCTTGCCGTGGGGTTGCTTGGACTTTTAAAAACCGCTTTTTCAGGAATGTGGATGAATAAATACTTGAATATAACTTTTGATGAAAACATTAGTATTTTCCTGATTTTTATGGCTTTCAGTATTGTAGTGGGAGCAATTGCGGGTATGTTGCCATCATTATATATTTCTGCTTTTAACCCGGTTCAGGTTTTGAAAAACTTTGCGGACATGAAATTGTTTAAGCGTTTGGCTTTGCGCAAAGTGTTGTTGGTCATTCAATTTTGTATTTCATTGACTTTTATTATCTCGGCCACTTTGCTTTACTTCCAGCTAGACCACTTGTTTAAGGCCGATTATGGATTTAACAAAGACAATACAGTGAACATCAAGCTGTATAAAGCCGAAAATTACCAAAGACTCGCACAAGTAATCAATACAAACAAAGGTATTTTAGGTGTGTCCGCTTGTGCCTTTATTCCCGCTACTGGCTACCAAATGGGAACAACTGCCTATAAAACACATGACACCAAAGACAGTATTTTTGTTTCTTACATGGACATCGATAGCCATTTTATTGATGTTTGGGGATTAAAACTATTGGCAGGAAAAAACTTTCCCGAAAACACCAATACCAGCGAGCAATACGTGATTATCAACGAAACAATGGTGAAAAATTTCAAATACCAAACTCCCCAAATCGCAGTGGGGCAAAAAATCTTATTGGGGGATAAGAATGTAGAAATTATCGGAGTCGTCAAAGACTTTCATTTCCGGATGCTCATGGAGAAAGTTGGCACATTGGTATTGCGAAATCGTCCGGAGCAGTTGGGCTATGCCAATGTCAAGGTAAGTGGAAAAAATGCAATGGCGATTGTTGCCTTTTTGGAAAATCAATGGAAAAAAATAAACCCAAGTACAAAGTTTGAATACGAGTTTTTAGACCAACAACTACTTGGCATGCAGTCAGTTTTGAATGATTTAGCCAAAATATTAGGCTTCTTGGCATTCTTGGCCGTCTTGGTTTCTTGTTTGGGCTTGCTGGGCATGGCTACTTTCACCGCCGAAACCCGCACCAAAGAAATCGGTGTTCGCAAGGTCTTGGGGGCTAGTGTGCCCCAAATAGCCATTTTACTTTCCAAGAGCTTCATCACCCTGCTCGCGATTGCAATAGTGATTGCCACTCCAATTGCTTATTTTGTGAACAATTTATGGTTAAAATTTTTTGCTTACCGCGTGAGTTTTGGCGCAGGAATTTTAGGTGTGGGTATTTTGACTATGCTCATTATCAGTTTATTGACCGTATTTTCGCAAACTTGGCGAGCGGCTCGCTCCAACCCAGTTGACAGTTTGCGGAGCGAATAGAACGAATGGCCAAGCAGCAAGCAAGCATCTGCCTCGGGGCAGGCTTGTCTGGGTAAAGTTAGCCACCAACTTGGTCTGCCCGATGCCCGGCACCAACCGTCCGATAACGCACCTATTTACTCGTTTTTGCACACTCTTGAATGAAAATATATACATAACTATTTGATTTTTATGCGGTTAAGTTGGGCATTACTTTGGCTCACTGTTCTAATATCAGTGCTTTTTTCATCCAATCGATATCCCTATGTTCCGCAACTATCTTAAAATTGCACTCCGCAACTTGCAAAGAAATCAAGCCTTTGCTTTTATTAATATTGCAGGCTTGGCTGTTGGCCTCGTTTGCTTTCATTTTAGAGTACGTGAAGCTGAACGATTAATTCATTATTTCTACTTATCGAGTGCACATTAGACTAGTCTATGTATCTAGTAAAATATATTTTGTTTAAGTAACGGATAATCAAATAAATAAGTTTCAGGAAATCAATAGCAATAGCAAAAAAATTTGACGAATAGAAATTTAACTTCGCAAATCAAAATATCACTCTCAAACTTCAAACGGTCACGAAATTGACTTTTCATCAGCCATTCCCAGTCTTTCGGCTCAAGTGTCGGTCGGGGCCAACGGCGGTTTCCTGCCAACCTCGGATCGCTGACATTGAGTAACTTTTACCAGCAGAAAGTTGAGCGCAAAGCTGTTCCGGGTATAGACTATCCAACACACTCTTTCCATCTAAATCGAGGGCAGTCAGGGTTACGGGAGGCCAGCACCGCCTATTCCACCAACACCTTGCACTGGCCCACCACCCATCCGCCACTCGAAGCTCGGAGCCAATACACCCCGGGAGCTAGGCCGAGCGTGGTCAAGGGGTGTTTTTTCCAGCCCAATCCACTGGTGGTCAGGGTTTCGCGCCGGATGGTGCGCCCTGGCAGGTCCACCCATTCCAAGTGCAGGACGGGGGCGGCCACCGGAAGGGCCAGATCGAAATAGAGCCGCTGGCCCGCGCCGGCTGGCAGTGGGTACACGCGCAGGGGAGCGACGGAGCCGCCCCCATACACGGCCACCACGGGCGAGTAGGTGGCCTCCCCATTGGTATCGACCATCCGGAGCCGATAGTACCAGACGGGCGCGGCCCAAGGCAACCGATCGGCAAAGGCGTAGTCGCGGCGGTGGGGGCTGGCCCCACTGGCGGGCAATTGGCCCACCAAGCCAAAAGATTGGCCATCTTCACTGCGCTCCACTTCAAAACGGTCGGTATTTTGCTCCCAAGCCGTTTGCCACAGTAAATCAACTTTTTGCGTCTTGGGTTGCAGAAACGCCTGAAATGCCAACAATTGGAGGGGCGATAGATCAACGCAAGTCTGGGGCAGGGTGATGGTTTTGCTAATAGTTTTGCAGGCACAAGCCCCCAATACCGACATTTTAATGTTAAATGGCCCGCTGGCCGAATAGGTGTGCAAGGGGTTCACATCGTTGGAAAGGATGCCATCGCCAAAATCCCAAATGACTTCTTGGATGGTGGTGTAAGCTTTGTTGAGGGTAAAGCGGGTTCGTTGGGCCTCGCAGTCATAGGTAAAATCAAAGTCTAGAAAATTGACTGGTACAGGGGCTGGCAGGCCCTTGAGCGACAGCGGAGCCTCGCCACCAGGGGGCAGCGCAGTCCCCAAGTTCACGCTGACGGCCAGATAGTTGGCCCCCGAGCCAGGGTTATTTGGGCTGTTCACTACCCCAACTTGGTTGCGGCCGCCCCGCTGGTCTTCCGTGGCCACATAGACTTTGTTGTCCACGGCCAACTGTAACCCATACAGCCCGAAGTTTCCGTTGTCGGGGCTGGGGTCTTGCAGTTCCAGCCGGGAGGCCGTAATGGCGGCGGCGGTGCCCGCTCCGGCCAGTAGGTTGAACTGATAAAGGTGGGGCTTGCCAGCCAATTGGGGATTGGCCGGGTAGGTGGTTACATACAGGAGGTTACCATTGGGCGAGAACTCCACTCCGTAGGGATAATCATTGTTTGCGGTGTAGATCCGGCGCACGTTGCTCACGTTGCCGGTCTGGTTGTCAAAGTCAAACAGCTCGACAAAGCCTTGGCTGGATCCCTGCCTCGGAACCGAAACTGTGGCCATGGCCAAGCGCGATCCATCGGGCGAAATTTTCATCTGGCCGTCCAGGATCGGGCTGTTGGAGGCGGGGCTGATGACATATTGCACCACACTGCCCACCAAGGAACTTTGCCGGGGAATGGCCGCCGGGGCGCTCAGATCGGTGGCGCTGCTGATCAGATAGGCCCGGAACTCGTTGCTGCCCCATCGGTGCGAAACGGCCCAGACATCGCACCCGTTGCCGTGCATGGTGGCAATGAGTTTTTCGGAAGCTTCATTATCGAGCAAAATATTTTTGCGGCCGGTCACCACCGATCCCAAACCGCTGTTGGCCAAAGTGTTGATGAGCGATACCCGCAGCCCTTGGTTGCCACCCCCGCCGATCGTGCCCTGCCCGCCATCGGCATCAGTGGTAAACAAATAGAACAGATTGTTGGCCCCGGGCGCGGGCACGGTTTGGGCCGACTGGACCGAGTTGGGGCTGCCCAGCAAGCCCGTGCCATTGAGCATCACGGTGTGGTTGCGGGCATAGGCGGTCTGGCCATTGGTGTAGAACAGCAGGTTGCCAAACTCATCGGTCACGCTGGCGCAGCCCTCGGGTGCGGACATGACACTGACATTGTTCAGCCCGGTGGGCGGTGGGCCAACGTTGAAGTTTAGCCCAGCCCGGCTCCCAAAATGCCAGACCTTGGCCCCCGGGCCTTCGCAACGGGCGGGGTCGCGCACGGAGAGGAACTGCCGGGCGGTGTCATTGCAAATTCCATTGGTAGCGATCAGTTGTAGTTCATAACTGCCCGTGGCAGTAAACAAATACGAAAAATTGGTTGATCCCGCCGTTATAATGGGGACTGGCGATCCATTGGGAAACAATTTCCAAGTTTGGGCACTGGCACTGACCGAATTATTGAGGCAAACAATGGTGGTATTGAGAAAAACCGCCGTGGCACTGGGGGTAAAAAAGGCCGAGACCGGGCAAGTGACAGTGATGGTCTGGATGTTATCGAAGCTGCAAGTGCCAGTGCCGTCGGTGGCCCGCAGGCGGATGGCATAACTGCCTTGGGTATTGAACAAATAAACCGGATTGGGGATATTGGAAAAAGACATGCCATTGATAAACCACTCATACGTGACTGCGCCGGTGGTGAAATTGGTGAAAGTGACCGAGTTGCCCGCCACTATATTGGTGGCACTGGGCGTAAAATTTACCGTCATGGCCGGGCAAATGACCTGGATCGTTTGTTCGGAGACCACGGGCAGGCAGCGCACATCGTTGGGTGGAGTGAGGTTGCGCACCTGCAGGCGAACGGTGTAGGTGCCGGGCAGGGCAAAGGTGTAGGCGTGGTTCGGCGTGATGGCCGAGCTTACGGTGGTGGGGCCGTTTAATATGATCCAGGCATAATCGGTTCCGTTGAGCGAGGAATTGGTAAAATTAATGGTGGTTCCCAAACTGACCGTAGGCCCGGCCGAGGGTGAAAACGAGGCTGTTACACCCACCCCGCAGGGCGGTTGGCAAGCCAAGTTGCCGGTTGCGATCAAGCTCTGCCGCACACCAGTGAGCGCGGCCACCATCCGATCCCGCTGCCCAGCGGTAAAAGCATTTTGGCAGGACTGATAGCCGTAGTCCATGTAATTGTTGATCATGTCGGGCTGATCGCCCAAACCACCGGAAAGAATGGGGCGAAAAGGATTTTGGATCGCAGGGTCGTCGGGATCGGTGGCGCAGGTGTTCACGATAGATCCGCAACTGACCCCCGCTTTGGAATTATCGGGCGGGGTGTCACACACCCGGTCGCCGTTGAGAAGGCAGTTGGCATTGGGGCAGCCAGCCTCAAAAGTATGGTAAAGGTTGAGGTAGTGGCCCATTTCGTGAATGTGGATCTTGGAGTTGTTGACCGAACTGCCAAACCACCGGGCTTCGTTCACGATCCCGTCAAAGCTGGTTCCGTGGGCCCCGGCCAAGTAGGCATAGCCCGCCACGGCAAAGCCAAAACCGGGCATGAATATTTCTTTGACCAACCAAATGTTCACGTAGCGGGTTGGATCCCAGCGGATTTGGTTTTTGAGGACCAGATCATAAGTGCTGTTCAGGGGATCGGTGAGCGAGTCGGGCACGGCCACCCGGTTGATCCCGGTGGTGGCCCCGTCCGTGGGATTGCGCCGGGCCAAACAAAATTCCATGTCCACATCGGCACTGCCCGGCCCGTTGAAAGGTGGCAATTTGCGGAAAGCGTCGTTTAGGTGCTGAATGCCCTGCAAAATCTGGGCATCGCTGATGTTTTCGCCAGTGCCCACCGGGGTGCCGGCCCGGTGCATCACGTGAACCACCACGGGCACGTTGTAGGTCGCCGCTTCGGTGCGGTTGGCCGAGGGCGGCCCACCCAGTTGGGCCATTCGATGATAAATCTGCCAATCGGCTTCGCGTTGCCTTTGGGCATATTGCGCGTTGCGGCCAAACAATTGGGTGTGGAGGTGGTCGGTGCCACAATCGTGGAGGACGGTCTGGGCCAATGGTTCCCGCCACCCAATAATGAGCAAACAGGTAACCAAAAGACAGATTTTAAGTAGAGTAGAAAAATCCATCGGCAAAATTTATTCTACTATAACGTGCCAAGTTCCCATTTCTTGTGTTTTCCCCCATTTCTGTCCAGTCAGCCAGATTAAACGAAGTCCAATTACGGAATAAATATAAATTGAATAATGGGAATTGTGACTATCGGGTATCAAAAAGTTACCTATTCGTGCCATCGATTAACTCGTAAAATGGCATCAGCTTAAATTAAAAAATGTTCTCATTGATAGTAGAATAAGCCCGAAAACAAGTTAAAAACACTAGTTGTATTGATCAAAAATAATTTTTTAAGCTATTGATTATCAAAATATAATTATTTAAAAAGGTTTTTCAATTGCTTATTCCTGGTGCAACCGAAGAGTAACATTGGGTGATTACTAAACTGGGAGTTGAAATAGCTAAAGATTGAGGTAAGTTTGTGAACAATAAATTGCCCAAACCTGCTTTATGCAAATTTGGGCAATTAGATTTAGTAAACCCTTGTTGGTGGGCAATGTTAGCGCCCCAACCAAATCCGACGTTCGTAGCTCTGGCCAGCCGTGCTTACTTTGACAACGTAAACCCCAGTGGTTGCAATCTTGGTGGTCAATTGTTGGATAGATTTGCCCAGTTGTACTTGGCCAAAATGTTCCACTTCTACTCCCATTGCGTTGAAAATAAACACTTCGGCCGTTTGGTTTGCTCCACCTGTAGCGCCGAGGTAAATCTGGTCGCCATAGCTGTACAACTGCATTCCGGCACTTTGGCCGTTTTCGGCTCCTGCTACTTCATTACCAAAGCGGAGAAAGAAGCGGTTGGAGTGGCTGCCTGCCCCAAGGGTAAAGGTATGTTCGCGCCCGGGCTGCAAGTAATAGAACTCGCCCGAAGTCCGGTCTTCCAAGAACAGTGGCCTAGCCATTGGGTTGGCCACTTGCCCGGCCGAAATCTTGTATTCGCCGCCCTCCCGTACTTGCACTGCCAACGGAATGGCCGATTGGCGGGTCAATTTGTCTTCTGGCAGGGCCAGCGATCCCCAACGTTTTTCATCCCAACTCAAAGACAGGTTCAATCCAGAGGGGTTGTCAATTTTGTATGAATCATAGTAATGGTCAAATCTTTCGCTAAAGCCGTTGCCCATGCCCAAGTAAGTGACATCGCCCTGGCCGTCGGGCTTTTTGATGGACAGTTGGACCAGCTCAAAATCGCTGCCCTCGCCACGGAAAAAGTTCTGGTTGTTGCCCACTACCCGGTGTTGGTTCTTGAAAGTAATGGTGCCTGCCGTATTGGCCGAGACGAAGAAGCCTTGACCGGCCGGCACATAACGTTGGCCGGTGAGCTGATTGGCAATGATGTAAGTGCCCACGCCTTGGCCTTGGTCATTATCATCCAAAAGCCAAGCGGTGCCACTCAACTCATTATTGTCCGCATCGGCGAAGAAAGCCTGCAAATCGATGGTTGAGGGGTAGGGATTGCCCACCAAATTATTGCCCCGGCCCGCTGCATTGCGGGATACTGGCAAAGACAAGTTACCGTTGTTGGGCTGTCCGGTAAATGAAATGATGTTTTGGGTGCCAGCCAGTGTCCCCGTGTACCCACGCCCAATCACCAACGGGCTGTTTGCCGCCGCCAGTGCCCAAGCTTGATTTACGGCATTGTACTCAAATTTCCATATGGCGGGGCCGGGCAAGTTGGCCGTGGTCTGTCCAGTTACTGGGGCCGACCACAGGTTGTACCCAATTCCAGTCCCGGTTACTTGGCTGGTATAGCGCTGGCGCTGCACGGTGAAAACACCGGTTTGTGTGCCTTGCGTTGAGCTGGCACCTTGGACGAAACTCCCACCGTTCTCCATAGTGACCGCCCCGGTGTTGTCAAACCGGCCATTCGTGGTCACTGTGATCCCGCTTTTGATCGTGAGGGTTGCGCCGGTCGATACCGTCAAGTTTTTGCAGGTAAAAGAAATACCAGTTTGGCCAGTGGGGGGATAGCTGCCACTAAAGGTCACATTGTCAGTCGATACCGGGGCTTGAGGAGCCCAATTTGCACCATTCCAGGTAACATTACTCTCTTTGGAATACTGGAGCATCCACTCATAAATATTGGGGGTATTGGCTGAATTGTCGGTAGCAAAAGCCGGGACAGAGATGTCGTGGGGCTGGCCCGGATAAACCCGCAGTTGGGCTGCGGGAGTGGGCGCAGGCGTGCAAGTATTGATCCTCCTGATCCATTCTTGGGAATGACTAATCTGCACAATGTTGTCGGCATCGCCGTGATGGGCCCACACGGCCACTTTACCACTGGCGATTCTGCAGGGGGCAGTAGCATCGGGCCATGCCGCTCCGCACACGGGCGTGATGGCCGCAAACCACTCTGGATTGGTACCGGCAATCGACCAAACACCGCCCCCACCCATGCTGATCCCAGTTAAATAAACCCGTGAACGATCGATGTATTGACTGTACCGATCAAAAATATAGGGGAAGAAAGTAGCCGAAATACTGGTGAAACCGGGAAAACTGGTGGAAAGTTGGGGGCTGATCACGATGAATTTCTCTTGCCGACCATTGACGGTAAAAGTCATGGTGCTGCCATTCTTGATTTGTAGTGGTGGGCCCATCCGGGCCACGTTCCAGACTTGGCTTGCGCCATCACCTTTGTCGCCTGCTCCGTGCAAATAAACGAGCAAGGGATATTTTTCGCCACTGGTGTTGTGGCCCGCCGGGAGATATTCCAAGTAATGAACCCCGCCGGTGGACACCCGCGCAGTTTGCTGGGCATGCAGTGGAGTACATAAGCCGATTAGTCCGGCACAGAAGAAGGTAAGGAAGGTTAGTAAAAGGGACGAAATTTTCATAACAATGAAGTGATAAGTGGATAGTAAATATTTGCTAATGATTAATTTTATTGAGTTGACTGAATTTTCTTATTGATTGTGCCGCTTGCAGGGAGGCCGTTGATCGGTTGGCGGAGCAAGATGTTTTATCGTGCTCCCTAGTTTTATTAATCTTTAAAGAATCAATAATGCTTTTCCCGCAATTGGTCTATTCCTTCTTGCTTTCGTACAATCCTAAGGCCAGTTGGCACAAACTTGGGCAGGCGACTGGCTCGGTTGAGGGGCTCGGAATGTATGATCGAGAACAAAGACGGCGATCTGAAATGGCTTTTTACTGTAAACTTTACTTCTTCTGCCGAGGCAAAAACATCTAGCAAAGTGCAGACTGGTTAATAAAACCAACTTTTAATGAATTCCAGATTTCGCCTGAACTTTGTTAGAAATATGGTATTTGGGTGTACAATGTTAGCGAGGTGGCATTTCTACCTTTATTGGGTTGAGAAGAGGTTCATAACACTGGCAATAAAACATAGGCATATAAAATATTTAGTTGTCATTTTAGACGAAATAACGTACAGTTAACAAACTGGGCTTCACGGGCCGACGTCAACTATTGGCAAAATGGTATTCATGTAATTTTAGGCAACTATTCAACTTAAGCGAAAAAAGTGGCACCGGATCTCCGGGCAAAGCGGCGCTGCGAGTGGCCTTTGGCTGAAGCGTTGGGACTAAAGACAATGCCTAGGCCGAAGCCGCCAAAACGATGTTGGGGGCTTTATCCCCTTTCGGGTGATGGATTTACTATTGGGGAATTAAAAAATCAACATACTTTAACGCATTGATAATATTATCTTAACTACGTATTTTTGATTTGCACACAGTTCCTTGATTCATGATTCAAGTTGGGACAGCTGAATTTTTACAATCAACATGTTGTAAAATTTTCTGGTAAATCAAACGAAATGTGTGCGGTATTAAAATGTAGTTTAAATTAGAATACTACCATCAGTTAAATATTGGATTGTGATTAAATTGTATGCTAAATATGCAAAATAATTTGTATTTAGCTTAAAGTATGGATAGCGCTGATCATTTCGGGACTTTTTCGTGCAACAGCGCCGCCACTCGTTTGGGCTTGCCGTCTTGCCTCCCAGTCCAAGGCTTCAGATCAGCATCGGTGAGTTTGGCAAACTTTCCTTCGGGTTGCTTGACTTGGATGGCCTAGTTACAGTGGTTTTGAATGTATCACTGTATTTGCTTGGCATACCTCATGGCGACATTGTTTTGGGTGAGCAATTGATTACAGCGCAAAGGTGGGGACAACCAGCAGGCAATGTGTTACACTTTTGGGGGATAATGTTATACACTTTACGTATCGGCCCAAATATTACGGTACAGATGGCAAAAAATACGTCTCCAGCTGGCTTTGAGCATAGAAAAGAACCCAGAAGGTTCAAAGATTTATTGAACCAGCCATTGCAAGCGTCTTACACGATCCCCGTGGGGTCGCATTTGATAGGATAAATTGTTTATCCAGCAACCCAATTGCCCCGTTGAGGTAAGGCACAAAAGCTGCCCAAATAGTTGTCACCCTAAAACAAATCGTTGAAAGTCAAGGGGATAAGTGCCATTGATCGCCCAAATGAGCGTAGTCTTGGTAGGGCGGCCCCTACGGAAATTTAATTGGGGTTCGCTGCGACCTCGCCGAACAAATCGAACTCAGTGGCACTGGTAATGGTGACAGGGGCAAAATCACCGATTCGTACAAAGTGTTTTTTGGCATCCACCAGCACTTCGTTGTCCACTTCGGGCGAGTCGTGCTCGGTGCGGCCAATGAAATAGCCGCCCTCTTTGCGGTCAAAAAGGACCGACAGGGTCCGGCCAACCTTGGTGGCGTTGATTTCGGCCGATATCTGCTCTTGGGTCTGCATGATTTCGGCGGCGCGCTCTTCTTTCACAGTTTGGGGCACGTTGTCATCCATCGAGTGGGCATGGGTGTTCTCCTCGTGCGAATAGGTGAAAATGCCCAAGCGGTCGAAACGGGCCCGCTCCACGAAACCCACCATCTCGGCGAATTCATCTTCGGTTTCGCCCGGGTGGCCAGCAATCAGGGTGGTGCGCAGGGCGATGCCCGGCACTTTGGCGCGGATGGTGGCTATCAAATCTTCGGTTTTTTCCCGGGTAATGCCCCGGCGCATCAGCTTGAGCATTTTAGTGGATCCATGCTGGAGCGGCATGTCCAAATACTTGCAAATATTGGCGCGCTCGGCCATTACATCGAGGATTTCCAAGGGAAACCCCGCCGGATAAGCGTATTGCAGCCGGATCCAGTCAATGCCCGGCACATCGGACAACCGCTTGAGCAAGTCGGCCAATTGCCGGCCTTTGTTGGGCAAATCAAGCCCATAATAAGTCAGGTCTTGGGCAATGAGGATAATTTCCTTAGCCCCATTTTTGGCCAAGTGGCCAGCTTCGGTCAGGATCTGATCCGTTGGCCGGGATACGTGCTTGCCGCGCATGAGTGGGATGGCGCAGAATGAGCAGGGGCGGTCGCAGCCTTCCGAGATTTTGAGGTAGGCATAGTGCTGGGCCGTAGTGGTGAGCCGCTCCCCGATCAGTTCGTGTTTGTAGTCGGCGTTGAATTTTTTGAGGAGCAGCGGCAGTTCCATTGTACCAAAAAAAGCATCCACCTCGGGGATTTCCGCTTCCAAGTTGTCTTTGTAACGTTGCGAAAGGCAGCCGGATACATACAGCTTATCGATCCGCCCTTCATTTTTGGCATCGGCAAAACGCAGAATAGTATCGATGGATTCCTGTTTGGCCCGGTCAATGAACCCGCAAGTGTTGATAATGACGATATTGGCCTGATCTTGGTTGGCTTCGTGCTGGGCATCCAGTCCATTCCCGCGCAATTGGGTGAGTATTACCTCCGAATCGACGATATTTTTGGAACAGCCAAGGGTGACAATGTTGATCTTGTCTTTTTTGAGCGAGCGCGTTTTCAAGGTTTTGCCGGGTTTAGGGCCACAAAGTTAAGCCAATATTGCCTTGATTCCCCAGAAATGGCGAGTAGATTTCAGGGCGGTAAACGGATTGCCCGGGTGAGCGGTGGCGGATTGCCCGCTTTGCTGCGGGGTTGTGCGGGTAGTCAGGGGTTTAGGTGGACAATAATGTTGGCCGAAAGCCAAAAGGCGCGAATTGGTTAGCCGGGCGTTTGATGGTTTGGCTAGACTAATGCTGGCCGAAAAAGATTGTTCCCAAAACTTTTTGCTTCGTTTTGGGCTTTCATTGATCAAACGATCAAAGCTGGCCAGTCACAGTCGGCAATAAATTAGACGAAGAAGATGCGACTATTGAGCTTGCCAAAGGAGAGTGCTGCCTTATTGGTTCGGTTATTTGATTGGTTGGAGCACCATTGGCACAGCTTGCGGGCAATCCGGTGGATGAGCATTGGCCTGGTACTCATATTTATCGCCATGATTATATTGGTGGTCCTAGAGAGGTTCGGGGTGTTAAAAACTGACTTGAACTATCACTCCATCATCACAGTCCCGTTTTCCATTTTATTGCTTTTTGAAGTAATGGGGCTGGTTTTTATCCTGCCCCAATCAGTGGCTAACGCCTTAGGCAAACAGATCGAGATCCTCAGTCTCATTTTGTTGCGGGCTTCGTTCAAAGAGTTTGGTGAAATTGAGCTGCCCTTGGTTTGGGGAGAGAGCCAAGAACAAATTTTGAAAATGTTGTCTGACGGTTGCGGATCGTTGGTGGTATTTTTCCTTTTGGCCTATTATTACCGCATTCAAAAACATAAACCAGTGACGGCCAACCACGAAGAGCAGTCGCGGTTTGTGAGTTACCGAAAAATCATTGCTTTGGGCCTGCTTGCAGTCTTTGTGGTGGTGGGGGGCATTGATGCGGGCAACTGGTTGCGAACCGGAGTGTTTACCCAGTCGTTCAACACGTTTTACACCGTCATGATTTATGCCGATATTCTGGTGGTGCTGCTGGCCATCCGCTACACCACCCGTTTTCAGGACATATTCCGCTATTCAGCCTTTATTTTTATTACGGTCATCATCCGGCTTTCTTTGGTTGTGCCGGTTTATTTCAATGTATTGCTGGGCATAGTAGCTACTCTGGTGGCCATTGGGGTGTCACTCGGGTACAATTATCTCACCGCCAAAGTTGAAAAATGAGCGGTAGTCGGTCTGGGGGGAGCCCAATTGACAAGTACTTGACCAGCCAAGAAGTGATGATTCCGGAGGCTAGCCCCAGTTGGCCAACTGATTTTTAATGGTGTTTTGGTGGTGCTCCACGTGGTAAATGGTGAAATACATCATTTCGCGTAGGGTGACCCGGCCCAACAAAGGGTGGGGCGCAATGATGGTATCGAGATCTTTTTCGGTAAAGTGCCCGATTTGGCGCGTGAGCTGGTCAATCAACCCCAGAAGTTGCTGGCTGCGTTTGCCTTGCAACTCGACACCGACTGGTTGGGGAATAAACCGGCTGGTGGCCCGCCCGCCCGCCGCCAACTTTTCCACATACTTGGTCACCAATTGTTCATACGTCTTGCTGGATCGATTAGCCTTGCCCAGCCCCAGCTTGAGCAGAAACGCGGGCAGCCACAATGCCCGAACCAGTGGTTTTACGCTCAAACACAAATGCTCGAGCTGTTGCCCGGCGGTCCATTTGCCATTGGTGCGCCACTCAAACTCCTCGCCCGTCAGAGTGGCGAGATAGTTGGTAAACAACTGATAACGAGTAGATAAATGCGAGATAAGAGTAGGTTTGTCCATTTTAGCCAATGATGATTTAACGAATGCACGGCTCGTCGGTGGGAAAGCACCGCGTCGCAATTTACGAGATTTGTCCAATAAAATGCCCGAGTCCCTAAATTGGCTGCTCCCTGTTCATAAATTCCCTTGGCGACTTTCCGGTCATTTTCTTGAACACCCAATTAAAAGTGCCTTGGGCATTGAAACCGCAATCCGGCGAAACACCTAATTAGCTGATGGTTTCTCTATTTTTGATTGGTACTTTCAAGTGCTTTTTCAGTTCTGGGTCTTTTTCACTCAATATATCTTCCAATGATGGCGCAACAATTATGTCGGCAACAGTCCCCGGTCTGATTGTTCAGTAAATGGGTAATAACCGATTAAGGAAGGTCAATTTCATTTTTTGAATTGGGCAACCAACGAAAAAACAACTGTCCACCACTAGTGCCTTTTCTGTTGCCACTAGTTTCAGAGCCGATTGTTGTTGCAATCTTATTTTGTTGTAAACTTCCGGTGAGAAAAAACTGGCTGAACTATCAGCGGCATTGACCAATAAAAATACTTTTCCAAGAAAGCATTTTTATTTTGGTCAATGCCCTTGCTATCGCTATTTTTTTTCCCAAAGATAAAAGCCATTCTTTAAGTTAGTTAGCTTCCCAGTTCTATCATAAAGCTAGCCTTTCAAATGTTTAAGGAAAAATTAAAAAATAGTTGGATATAGCAGCAATTACTCTTTTCAATTTATAGACAACTGGGGAATTAAAAAATATTTTTTAATTTAGTCGTCAATTCCCAGCCTCTTTTTTAAAACTGTTATTTATCAAAAATGCTTCTAAAGTTGCTATTACACCTTTATTTTGAAGGTTTATTTAGCTTTTGGGACTTTGAAAATCAAGGTAATCTGCAAGTGCTGACTTCAACCTCAAATTTGGGATTTAAAAATGGTCATTGATGGTCATTTTGTAACAGAACCTGATAAGCACTCATTTTTAAAATGGGTACTGGGAAATGTCGGACAAAACAACTCCTTTGTTTTATAATCGTTGCTAACAACCGCAAAGTCGTAAACTTTGCGATCGTGCATTGTCTGTGACCAAATGTTTCCCAAAAATTGATTAACGTTGTGAACTAATTGTTGTACCATGACCCCAACCCGTTATGATGCCATTACCCTCAGTATCCTCTGGTCCCGCTTACTGGCCATTGTTGACGAGGCCGGCACTACTTTGCAGCGCACTGCCTTCTCGACAGTGACCCGTGAGTCCAACGACTTTGCGGTGGTGCTGATGGATCGATCGGGCCGATCGGTGGCCCAATCGAGCATCAGTGTCCCCTCGTTCCTTGGTGTGATCCCAATGCTGACCCAAGCCCTGCTCAAAGACTATTTTCCGCCCAATACTTGGGCCGCTGGCGATGTAGTGATGACCAACGACCCATGGCTGTGTGCAGGCCACAAGCCGGATATTGGCTTGGTTTCGCCTATTTTTCGCAAAAATGGTCATGAAAATTTTCAATTAATCGGTTTTATTGGTACTATTGCCCATTCGCCCGACATGGGCGGCAGCCTCTGGGGCGCTGGGGCCCGCGACCTATACGAAGAGGGCCTGATGGTGCCCCCCACCAAACTTTACGCGGCGGGCCAGCCCAATGACACCCTGTTCCGGTTGATTGAGGCCAATGTGCGTGCCCCCCGGCAAACACTGGGCGACATCCGCGCCCAAGTGGCTGCCAATGAGCAGGGCACGCGCTCCCTGCAACGGCTCATGGACGAAATGGACATGGCCGATATTGAACTGTTGGCCGATCAAATCATCGATGCTTCCGAGCGGGCCATGCGCGATGCCCTGGCCAAAGCCCCGGATGGTACTTATTGCTACGCCTATGACGCTGATGGCGACGGGCTTGAAGAGTCAGTGCACATCGAGTGCGCCATTACCATTGCAGGTGACGAAATTTCGGTCGATTATACGGGCACTTCTGGGCCGCACTCGCTCGGGATCAATGCCGTGATGAATTATACCTACGCCTACACCGCCTACCCAATCAAATGCACGTTCAGTCCCGAAGTGCCCAACAATGAAGGTTCGTTCCGGCCCATCAAAGTGAGTGCGCCCAAAGGTTCGCTGCTCAATGCCCAGAAGCCGGTTCCGCTCGGGGCACGCAACATCACGGGCAACATCCTCTTTGCCCCAGTTTTTGGGGCGTTGGCGCAGGCTGTGCCACTCCAAGTGCAGGCCGACTGCGGCAGTGCTTGCTGGTGCATCGTGCTCAACGGGCAACATACCGACCGGAAACGGGCCGATGCCACATTTGTAGAGTATTTTTTCCTCAATGGCGGCTACGGCGCCCGGCCCAGTGCCGACGGCCCAGCCGTGTTGAGTTTTCCGACTAATGTGGCCAACGTGCCCATTGAAGTGCTGGAAAACGATGCCCCCATTTTAGTGACTGAAAAATCGCTGCGGCCCGGAACCGGCGGCCCGGGCAAGTTCCGGGGCGGGCTGGGCCAAACGTTCAGTTTCAAACTAATCGGCCCCGACCCGATCAACATTTCCATTTTGACTGAAAAGACCAAAACCGTGCCCCACGGCCTACTTGGTGGCGAAAACGGCAGCGGTGGTCGCCTGAGGATCAAGCCCGAGCGGTTCTTGCCCCCCAAGGGCCTGGCCAAACTCTACCCCGGCGACGAGGTGTTCCTCGAGTTGCCGGGGGGCGGTGGTTACGGCCCCGCGAGCGAGCGGGATCCCCAAGCCATTTTGCGCGACCAACAACTGGGATACCTGTAAACGCCACCAACATTGGTTGGCCGCCAATCGCGGGGACGATCCGGGAAAACCAAGGTAACTGGTCAGGTACATTGCAAAATTATTTTTGTTATCAATATTATTTACCAGATTACTGTGCAGTTTTCCCGCATTTTTCCGTTTTTGTTTCTCCTCATCGCGATTGGCGATCTGGTGGGGCAAATCCTGAACGAGCCTTGGCTGGATCACTTCTTCAAACCACTCATTATGTTGAGCCTGGGTGGGTTCTTGGTGGCCCAAACCCACCATGTGCCCAATGGCTGGCTCAAATGGGGCACTTTGATCGCCATTTTCTTCTCGGGCTTGGGCGATGTGTGCTTGATGTTTACCGGTGAACAGTTCTTCCAACTAGGCCTGGCCAGTTTCTTGACCGCGCACTTGGCTTATCTCGTAGCATTTGGCCAGCCCAGAGCCGCCCCGCGCACACGTGGACTGCTGGCAAGCCGCCCCTATTTGGCCCTGCCGTTTTTGGCCCTAGGTATCGGCCTTTACACGTTTTTGTGGCCCACTTTGGGAAATCTGTGGCTGCCCGTACTGCTCTACACCCTCGTGCTGACCGCCATGTCATTGGCCGCCCTCAACCGCTATGGGCGAGCCACCAGCCAAAGCTTTCGAGCCGTGATGGCGGGGGCTATACTGTTCTTGTTATCCGATAGCTGTCTGGCTATCAGTTTATTTGGCCATTCCTTCCCGTATGCGGGTGTGCTGGTGATGCTCACCTACATCCCCGCTCAATACCTCATCGTGCAAGGTTTGAGCTGGCAAATTCTGGCCCGCAAATAATTTTTCTGGCTCAATCCACCAAATTAATTGCGCTTGCCCTATTTTTACAACCTGTACCAATTGCGGCCCTCAGTGGTAGTGGCCCGGGCAGCAACACTTAAATTCGTTTTCCCAAAATGAGCGTTTCCCCCCTACAAGTCGTCCTCGGCGTAGATATTGGCGGCACCTTCTCCAAGTTTGGGTTCGTGGATCGGCAGGGCAATTGCCCGGCCGAGAACTCGATCCCCACCCATGCCGATGAACCTTTCAAACACTTTTTGGCCCGTTTGGTCGAAGCGGTAGAAGATTTGAAGCACACCATGCCCGTTCCTTTTGAAATCATGGGCATTGGCATGGGTGCACCCAATGCCAATTATTACACGGGCCGGATCGAGAAACCCGTCAATTTGAGTTGGGGTGATACCGATGTGGTCAGCCACATGAAAAAATATTACGACTTGCCGGCCATTATCACCAACGATGCCAATGCTGCCGCCATCGGTGAAATGAAATTTGGCGTGGCCCGGGGCATGAAAGATTTTTTGATAATCACCCTCGGCACCGGCCTGGGCAGTGGTTTTGTGGCCAATGGCGAGCTAATCTACGGCTCAGACGGCTTTGCGGGCGAACTTGGCCACATCATCGTCGACCCCAACGGGCGAATGCACTCCAACGGGCGACGGGGCACCATGGAAGCCTATGTATCGGCCACGGGCATCAAACGCACGGTGTTCCACCTGCTGGCCGAGCTGCCCGACGAGAGCGAACTCCGCGACATCTCCTTCAACCAACTGGACGGGGCCATGATCACCGAAGCCGCCCACCGGGGCGACAAAATCGCGATCGAGGCCTTTGAATATACCGGACGGATCCTGGGCCTCAAATTGGCCGATACCGTGGCCCACACCAGTCCCGAAGCCATCATATTTTTCGGCGGGCTGACCAAAGCCGGCGACCTGTTGCTCGAGCCGGTCAAACGCTACCTCGAGCATTTTCTGCTGCCGATCTACCGCGACAAGGTCAAATTGTTAATCTCTGGGCTCGAGGGCCGCAACGCCGCCGTGCTGGGCTCCAGTGCCTTGATTTGGAACGAGTTGGACAAGGGCGAACGGATTTAGGAACGCTTGTCCCGCCGATGTTGCTTCTACACTGCCAATGCGCCGAACTTTACCCAAGTTCGGCGCATTGGCTTTTGGGCCCTGCTCGCCCATCATAAAATTGGTTAAATCAGCGTATGATTTGTTAATAAAAGTGGCTTGAGCGGGCTTTTGCTCCTACCGGCACCATTGCCCGTTGAGAATCAGTCCTTAATTTGCTAAATTTGTCCCAATCCCAACCTTTACAGCCTCATGAAATATTATAATTCCATCATCGATACCATTGGCGGCACGCCGCTCATCAAACTCAATCGGGTGACCAAGGGCATTAAAGGAACAGTGCTGGCCAAGGTTGAATATTTCAACCCCGGGAACTCGGTCAAAGACCGCATTGGCCGCAAAATGATCGAGGATGCCGAGCGCCAAGGCTTGCTCAAACCGGGTGGCACCATCATAGAGGGCACTTCGGGCAACACGGGCATGGGCCTGGCCCTCACCGCCATTACCAAAGGCTACAAATGTATTTTTACCATTTCAGATAAGCAGTCACAAGAAAAAATCAACATATTGCGGGCCTTGGGGGCCGAAGTAGTGGTGTGCCCCACCAACGTGTCCCCGGAAGACCCCCGCTCCTACTACTCGGTGGCCCGAAAACTAAACGCCGAAATCCCCAACTCGATTTATCCCAACCAATACGACAACCTGTCCAATACTGCGGCCCACTACGAAACCACTGGCCCAGAAATTTGGCAAGATACCGATGGAAAAATCACCCATTTTGCGGCGGGGGTGGGCACGGGCGGCACCATCAGTGGCGTGGCCAAATACCTGA
This sequence comes from Cytophagales bacterium, assembly GCA_038209965.1. Classification (GTDB taxonomy): domain Bacteria; phylum Bacteroidota; class Bacteroidia; order Cytophagales; family Thermoflexibacteraceae; genus JALONO01. The sequence goes on from JBBQXF010000022.1 coordinate 28,659, forward strand.
AAGAACAGAACTCTGAGGTGATATCCATTGGTATCGATACCTACGGCTCGGTGTTCAAAAAATACAAAGAAACGGGGATTTTTGACGAGAACGAAGTCTATCCGTACTTGACGGAGGGCATTGGTGAAGACATTCTGCCCCGAAATGTCGACTTTGGCCTGATCGACAGTTTTGTCAAAGTGACCGACAAAGATGCTGCCGTCATGACTCGTCGCTTGGCGCGCGAGGAGGGGCTGTTTGTGGGCTGGTCGTGCGGTTCGGCCATGTTTGGGGCTTTGGAATATGCCCGGCAGCACCTCAAAGAAGGCGATGTGATGGTGGTAATTTTGCCCGATCATGGCACCCGCTACCTCAACAAAGTTTACAACGATACTTGGATGAAAGATCACGGGTTCCTGGAACTGCGCAGTTTCTCGACTGCCCGTGACATCATCCGGCACCGCAACGGCGGCTCCAAACTGCTCACCGTGGATCAAAATACCACCATTGCCGAGGCCATCAAAGTATTCAACAAGGCCGGCATTTCCCAATTGCCAGTCTCCGATGGCGAACAGATCGTGGGCAGTATCAACGACAATACAATCCTCAACTTGCTCATCGAAGACCCCCATACCCGGGAAAAGGCGGTACGCGAAATCATGGGCAAGCCATTCATGTTTGTGGGCCTGGACAACACCGTGGACGCGCTCTCATCGTTGATCGACAAAGAGAACAAAGCCCTGCTCGTGCGCGATGAGACCAACCAGATCCACATCATCACCCAGCACGATCTACTCATGGCCTTGACCAACTAAGGGCACTTGTATACTCTAACCCCCCAAGGAACCAAAAATCCTTGGGGTTTTTATTTGATCGATCATTCGCCCATTGGCTCCCCATCAGCCAACCAAGTGCGCCCGCCACTGGCCAGCCCTAAGCCAACATTAAGTGGCGCAAAAGCCACCCTGTCCGCCAAATGCGCACTCGGATGGCAAGCAGAAATACCTTGCGGCCCGGCCAAGTAAAAATTAATCGGCACATTTGGCGAAAGGCCGTAATTTGCTAATCATCCCAGCTAGGTAGATAGCGGGTTTTAGCAGCCCAAAACATTCTCCACTAAATTTGTCAGACAACCGAAGATGTCTGCCAAATAAAAAACAAAAAAGCATTGAAAAAGTATTAATCTTGAATCACAAAAACAAAACAATGACAAATTTAATACTAAATTTAGAAATTAAGGCGATGGCACAAAGATACCTATAAAAAATGTTGTTATCGAAGTATGACATTCCGCGCTGCTTTTGCTAATACTGCTATTGTTCACAGTTCCTCATATCGTTCTACCGCTCTTTACCTCAATCGGTGAGCCTTCGGCCAAAAAAACGGATTTTGGGTCCTGATTGTCCAAATAGCTGAATATGTGGCCATAAGTATCCCTAAAATTTACATCTATTTTAAAGTCAATGGTCTGATAGACTTGCCACCTAGGATGTTCAACCCCATATTCTGACGTTTTATGGCTGCTAATTTTAGTGTAGCCCCAATAGTGCTCCGTAATAAATTCTTCTTCACTTCCTTCGTTGATTTGCTGTAATTCGAGCCCGGTTATTACTTTAATTGAATTCCAATGGTTCTTTTTGTTCCACTGATATTCTACCATTTGTTTGTCGTGGTCTTTTTGCCAAATGTGGTTCATGGGCAATGTTTCGTAATGCTCCCCATAAATTGTATTTGCAACTAATGTCAACGCGTATTTGGGAACAATTTCTTTAATAAAAACAGTTCCTCTTTTCCAATTGCCATTGTCATTGTAACGCACATAAAATCTAAGATTGACCTCTTCAAAGTTTGTGTGAAATGGAATTCTAAACCCTTTTATTTGGGTGTCCAGAAACATGAATCCAATCAAGCTGACATAACAAGTGTTATTCCATAAGTCTAGTTCAGTCTTAAATGGCAAATACGGTTCTAATAATTTACCATCCACTTCGTAATTTACCATTGTCAACTTTCGCCATTCTGCTCGCAAAAATGTCTTTGCCATTGTCGGTTGTTTGATTGTGTTAAAATTTGCGCCATGTTTTGGGTTCATCGCCCCTTTTTCTTTAACTGGGAATTTGGTTTTTTGTTGTAAAAAACTGATTCTGAGCACCCAATACCAACTATTACCTTATATCCCCACGGTAAACAAAAAAGAAGAAAAATTATATAAATTAAGCTTAAAATATTTCATTATTTTCTTGCTTTTTACTATATTTACGTTAAAAAAATGTTGCTATGAAAATTATAAAAACTTCTGAAAATATCAACTCTTTTGGGGGAGTGAATTTAATTTCAAAAGAATTTGATAAACTCGGTCTTGCCGAGATTATTACAGAATCGCTGGGGAAACGCAGTATTTTTTGTACTTATAGTTATGCTGATATTATTAAAAACTATTGGATGATATTTTTTGCTGGGGATGATTGTGCCGAAGACATCCAAGACAATTTAAAAACAGAATTATCTAATGTTCAAAGACTTAGCGTCTCATCGGCAGACACTTTGTTACGTTTGCAAAAAGAACTTTCCACAAAAAAAGAATATGTCTATTCCAAAAATAATGTTGAAAATCAAATCAACGCCAATGATAAGCTCAACATATTAAATCTAAAATTACTAAAAAAATTAAAAATTTTTGAAACCAACAAGCTTTATGATTTGGATTTTGACAACCAGTTTATACGGACCGAGAAATCTGATTCCAAAAAAGTTACAAAAAAGTTAGGGGCTACTTTCCATCGGTAGCTATAATCGGGGAAAATATTGTTTATATAGAAAACAGCAATGGAAACAGCAATGTGAAATTTGAGCAGGATCAAACATTGCAGAAAGTATTTAATAGGCTAAAAACCAATGGAACAACTATTGGTAATCCAAGATGAACCGCGGATCGTTTACCCAAAAAGTAGTTAGGGTTGTGGAAGAACAATGCAAAACTTTTACACAAGAGCGCAGAGGTGCCTAGATTTGACGCAGCAAATAAAGCGGATCCAAGATTGGACAGCGGTGCAAATGAACGACAAAAAGTTTGAACCTTGCAGTATCAGCTACGCGCCTTTTGGGGGTAAAAAAGTTTACCGGTGTATGGTGAGCCAGCTGAGAGACCAACACAACAGGACAAGTAGATGTTTTTCAGGAAGACAACTTTATTTACCGGGCAATAATGATCAATGATTTAGGAATGGCAGGACAGGAAGTGGTACATTTTTACAATCAAAGAGGGGGTTCAGAGAAGATTTTTGACGAGATGAACAACGATTTCGGGTGGAAGAATTTACCATTTTCGTTTTTGGGGCAAAATACAGTTTTTATGATATTGATGACGATGTGTCGCAATTTCTAGCTTTACCTGATTAATAAATTCTTGGAAAAATTATATTTTTCGGAAAAACATTTCGCTTTAAGAAGTTTTTTTTTGGTTTGTGGTTGTCCCCTATAAATGGGTAAAAAGGGGTGGCGAATCAGTTTTAAAACCATACACGGATAAGCCTTACGAGTTGCTTGTTTAGGGGGAATTGCCAAGTATTGGGGGATTTCGAGAAGAACTAACGTCTTCTTTAGCCTCTAACTGCCTAATAATTCAAATATTAATAATATTTATATTTTTTTGATAAAAATGGAGCACTATTCTTTAAAATAAATTTAAATTGTCGCTTTAAGCATAAATACGGTTCCAAGAACTTAAACTATTAGTATGTAAAAATTAATTTTTTTTGACTAAAAATTAATTTTTACATACTAATCCTAACAGCTTGCGGATTTAAGGAGATAATTGGGCGTAATTAACTATCAGTAGATTAAATAGATAGATAAAAATTGAATTTGGCTGATTAACTATTGTTGATCAGCCAAATTCTTATAAATGTTGTGCACTCCAATAAAATTTGCTATTCGCCCACCTTAACCACTTGGGTTTGGGCCAATTGCTCCACTTGGGCAGGTGTGTAACCGAGGGAAGCGAGGAGTTCGGCGGTGTGCTGGCCAATGCGCGGTGGGTCGGAGCGCAGCCCAAAATTAGCCCCACCATATTCTACCGGAAAGTTGGGGAGCTTGGTCTGCGTGCCATCGGGCAGTATGGTGGCCAACAAACTGCCCCCGGCGTTGAGCTGGACATCGTCAAACAGATCTTCGGGGCGGGCAATGGGCGCGAAGGGAAACCCAGCCGCATCGCACCGAGCAATGATTTCGGCTTTGGTAAATTTAACCAACATTTTTTCCAGATCGGGCAGCAGCCAATCGCGCTCATCGATGCGGGCGTTGTTGGTGGCCAAGCGCGGATTGCTGGCCAGATCGGGCCGCTCGAAGGCTTGGCAGAATTTCTCCCAGTGGCGATCGCTGATCAGGCCGATGAACACCAACTCCCCCTCGCTGGTGGGGAAAGTACGATAAACCGACCAAGCACTCACGCGGGCCGGCATGGGGGGCACGGGGGTGCGCGTAATGGCCGCGTAAGCCATGTGCTGCCCCATCAAAAAAGCGGTGGTTTCAAACAAGGCCCCTTTGACGAATTTTCCCTTGCCAGTGGCGGTGCGCTCATACAGGGCGGCCATGATGCCGATCAGCCCGAACATTCCCCCGGTAATATCGACAATGGATGTACCCGCCCGCAGCGGCATTCCTGGCGGGCCGGTCATGTAGGCCAGTCCGCCCATCATTTGAACCACTTCGTCCATTGCATGGCGGTTTTCGTAGGGGCCGCTCAAAAACCCCTTGAGAGAGCAATAGATCAATTTATTGTTGATTTCGGCCATTTTTTCGTGGCTAAACCCCAAGCGATCCATGGTGCCCGGCCCAAAATTCTCGACCAAAATATCTGCCCTTTGGGCAAGTTGGTAGATGATCGCCTTGCCCGCTGGATCTTTGAGATCAACGGCCAGGCTCTTTTTGTTGCGGCTATAAAATGGAAAATAGCCAGTACCAAAACCCTTGAGCCGTCGGGTTTCATCGCCACTTGGCGGCTCAATGTGGATCACCTCGGCCCCTAGATCAGCCAAGAGAAGGCCGCAGGTTGGCCCCATCACCGCGTGGGTAAATTCCATGACCACCAAACCACTGAGGGGGAGCGCTTCCATGTTTAACATTATTTGGTTGTTCGACAATTGGTCGTTTTTTATCGGGAATGACTGATTAGGGCTAACTCAAAGCTTTACCCGTGCTGTTTGGGCCGCTTGGCCAATCAACTAAACCGTGGCGAGGCCAATACCCGACGGATGCCCTCGTCCAGTGGGGTCAGATCGCGCTTGAGCAGCGTCCGCATTTTGCTGATTTCGGGCTGTCGGCGGGTCATATCGCCCTCGGGCAAGGGGGGCAGATGAACCACTTTGGAGCTGGATCCGGTGATCTGGATCACAGTTTGGGCCAGTTCCAGGATGGTCATGAGGTGATCGTTGCCAATATTGACAATATCATTGACCGCCAAACTTTGTTCCAGTGCATTGATGGTGGCCTCGATGTTGTCATCCACAAAGCAAAAAGTACGGGTCTGTGAGCCGTCGCCATAGATGGTGATGTCTTGGCCACCCAACGCCGCCCGGATGAACTTGGACATAACAAAATCAGTGCTTTGTTTGGGCCCGTAGGTGTTGAAGAACCGCAGGATGGTGTAGTCCAGATCGTATTCTTCTTTGTAGGATCGGCAAAATGCCTCGCCCACATTTTTGACCACCGCGTAGGGCAAGCGGGAATTGAGTGGTGTGGTGAGCTCGCGCTGGGGCAGCTCGACCGGTTCGCCATATACCTCCGACGACGAGGAGAAAAACACCCGTTTCACTCCAGTGTTCTTGCTCAGATCCAAGATATTACGGATCCCGCTGATGTCGTCCAGCACCAGCACGGGGTTGTCCAGCGTCCGCTTCACTCCCACCACTGCGGCGTAATGGAACACATAGTCAAACGAATAGGCCGCCATGATGGGCGCAATGTCGTTGTAAGAATTGGCGTTGCACTTGATAAACTTCCAATTGCGCAGATTTTTATCGGGCAATTTGCTGGCGGCCCCAGTCAATAGATTATCGATCAAGACAACAAAATTGTCTGCCTGCTTGACAAGTGCATCGGCCAGCGAACTTCCGACAAAACCAGCCCCCCCCGTAATCAAAATTTTTGTTTTCATGGTAGCTATTTCGGCTAATTGCACGCTATTACAAGGCTGCCCAAGGCCAAGATGCAACTTGGGCATTGCCAAAATTAGGGTTTTCGCCCTAGGCTACCAATCCTTGACAAGTTCTTTTCAAAAAATAGTTGGTCATACGGGACAAACTACCAGATTTAGTTGGTGGCCCCGAACTGGGGCGATGGATACCGCTGCGAAGCGATGCGCCCCTTTTGGAACAAAATCTTTTGCGGTGATTGATTGGTTGATGGAACCACGCTATGAAGCAAAAAATATTGCGCGGACCATTGCAAGAGTTGGGGCCGGGTCAGATAGGCCAAACTGATTTGGCCGGTTTCAACTTCCCCGCCCACCAAATGGCGGAAATGCAATGTTACCTGCTGCACATGACCCAAAGTGGCTTGGGGGCCATTGTTGGCCAACTGAAGCTGGGAAACCGGCCGATAAGCCACGGCCCTTTCGTAGGGTGGGCGTATTGGGCAACCAAGCGGCATCCAGCACCACCACGCCCCCGCGCTTGAACCGAAAATAATCGAGGCCGGGAGTGGGCTGACCGCGCGGGGCGGGGGACTTCAACATGGCCCGCAGGTGGGTAAGCCGGTTTTGGTAGGCAAGCGCATAGCTGGCAGACAAAGTGTTTTCCACCACTTCGTTGATCGGTTCGTAGCCCGCTTGGTACAGTTCAAAGTTCAGTTGGACAGTAGCCCCGGAGCGCTCCGAGTGGACAATGGCCTGACAATTTTGGCACGCTGCCATACCCGCAAAAGCGGTATACTCGTCGTGAAAATGGCCATCGTCGTCCCATTGGAGCCGATAAATGCCATTTGGGTACGGGCGGCCCGGTTCGGCATAAAAGCCCAGAAGCTGGCGAGCACCACCGGGGGTCACCTGCGGCACGAAATTTAGGAACTTGCGGCCTGCCTTGGGCACAATCGGTTTCTGATCCAATGGCTGCCCCTCCAAGTTGTACAAGTAGTAGTCGAAGCCATTGTCGGCCGGTGTTTGGCTGTGCAACACGAGCGTGATGAGCTCATTTTCGGGGTCAAGGTGCAGCTGTTATAGCAACGATCGATAGCGGTGAAGGCCCGGCAGCACTTTCTGGGTTTGGTTGGCTGGCTCATGGCAAATCACCACTGGCTGGTCGTTGTGCCGCCCACCGAGAAAGAACCGCCTGTTTTGGGCCGCAAAATGGGAGACTTTGAGCGGAGTAGCCGTTTTGATCCGCTGGGGAACAACCGCGCCCCGATCCAGATCAACGGTGATCACTTCTAATTGGCGGGTAGTGATCGGGTGCAAAAAATGGACTTTGCGGGCTTCTTGGTAGTGGAGGTATTGAAAAACTGCGCCTGTACCCGTATAAGCCTGTTGCCACTGTTCGTGGAGCGCGGTGTCGTATTTGACCAGCCTGACCGTTTCCTTGCCAAGCAGTTCGCTGCCCTCCCGGACATTGACCACCGCCAAAAAACCATCGGATCCCAAGTTCAGGATGTTGTAAGTCACTGGTAATTTGGTCGTAATTTCCCACTGGGTTTGGCGGTGGATCAGCAGTTGGGCCCCGGCTGGACCACAAGTGGCGATCCCAACCAAGACAATTGAAAAAAATCAGTTTATAATGAGAAAGATCCATTGGGAGAAGGGCCAATGGATCTAAAAGAGGCCTATTTTTTGCAATAATGAGGGTAGAAAAAAGGGTGAAACAGCAATGTTTCACCCTTTTTTCTAAACACACCAAAACCAAGGTTCTATCCCAATATTTTTAAACTATTTTACTTTGGCCGCAATCAGGTTCAGGGCCGATCCAGCTTTGAACCATTCGATCTGCTGCGCATTGTAGGTGTGTTTCACTGGAAACTCATCCACCGAGCCATCGGCGTGCGACAACTGCACTGTTAGATGTTGCCCGGGCGCAAAACTGCCCAGCCCGAGAAGGGCGATATTGTCATCTTCTTGGATCTTGTCATAGTCGGCCTTGTTGACAAAGGTCAGCCCCAACATTCCCTGCTTTTTGAGGTTGGTCTCGTGGATCCGGGCGAAAGAGCGCACCAAGATGATCCGCACCCCCAAGTGGCGGGGTTCCATGGCGGCGTGCTCGCGGCTGGAGCCTTCACCATAGTTCTCGTCGCCCACGACTATCGATCCAATGCCCGCCGCTTTGTAAGTGCGCTGCACAGCAGGAACTTCGCCATATTCGCCCGTTAGTTGGTTCTTGACACTATTGGTAGAACCATTGAAGAAGTTGACCGCCCCGATTAGCAAGTTGTTGGAGATATTGTCCAAGTGCCCACGGTACTTGAGCCACGGCCCAGCCATGGAAATATGGTCGGTGGTGCACTTGCCCTTGGCTTTGATGAGCAATTTAAGGTTGGTCAAGTCAGTGCCCTCCCAAGCTTTGAACGGGGCCAAGGCTTCCAAGCGATCAGAAGTCGGGCTGATGTGCACACTCACTTGGCTGCCGTCTTCGGCGGGAGCTTGGTAGCCAGCATCCCCCACGGCATAACCCCTTGGTGGGGCTTGCAGGCCAGTTGGTTCGTCAAACATCACTTCTTCGCCATCCTCATTGATCAATGCATCGGTCATCGGGTTGAAGGTCAGGTCACCAGCAATGGCAAAAGCGGTCACAATTTCGGGCGAGGCCACGAATGCATGGGTGGACGACAAGCCGTCGTTCCGCTTGGCAAAGTTGCGGTTGAACGAGGTAATAATCGAGTTTGCCTTATTGGGATCGGATACATGGCGCGACCATTGGCCGATGCACGGGCCGCAGGCATTGGCCAGCACTACCCCGCCCATGTTGGCAAAAATCTCGAGCAGGCCGTCGCGCTCGGCGGTGAAGCGCACCGTTTCAGAGCCGGGGGTAATGGTAAATTCGGCCTTGGTCTTCAGTTTCTTGGTGATTGCTTGCTGGGCCAGCGAAGCCGCCCGGGTCAAGTCCTCATACGAAGAGTTGGTGCAAGAACCGATCAAGCCGACTTCCAATTTGGCTGGGTATCCTTTTTCACGGACCGCAGCGGCAAATTGTGAGAGTGGCCAAGCCAAATCTGGCGTGAAAGGCCCGTTGACATGCGGCTCCAGTTCCGACAGGTTGATCTCGATCAGTTGGTCATAATAATTGGCCGGAGCCTCATATACCTCTTGATCGGGACGGAGCAGGGCGCGGTATTGATCGGCCAGGGCTGCCACATCGGCGCGGCCAGTGGAGGTCAAATACTCGTTCATTTTATCGTCATACCCAAAAATCGAGGTAGTGGCCCCGATCTCGGCCCCCATGTTGCAAATGGTGCCTTTGCCGGTGGCCGAAATGGAATCGGCTCCTTCGCCAAAATATTCTACTATGGCATCGGTGCCGCCCGAAACGGTCAATATCCCGGCCACTTTGAGGATCACATCTTTGGCCGAAGTCCAGCCGCTCAATTTACCGGTCAGTTTCACCCCGATCAATTTGGGGAATTTCAGTTCCCAAGCCATGCCCGCCATTACATCGACGGCATCGGCCCCACCCACGCCAATGGCGATCATGCCCAGCCCGCCCGCGTTGGGGGTATGGGAATCGGTGCCGATCATCATGCCACCGGGGAAAGCATAGTTCTCGATCACCACTTGGTGGATAATGCCCGCCCCGGGCTTCCAAAAGCCGATCCCGTATTTGTCGGACACCGAGCTGAGGAAATCATACACCTCTTTGTTGGTTTCGTTGGCAATGCGCAGATCCTCAACGGCGCCCACTTTGGCCAAAATCAGGTGGTCGCAGTGCACAGTAGAGGGAACGGCCACTTGGGGAATTCCGGCGGACATGAATTGTAAAAGTGCCATCTGGGCGGTCGCATCCTGCATGGCCACCCGATCCGGGGCAAAGTCCACGTACGACTTGCCGCGCTCAAATGCGTGGGTGGGCAAACCCTCGTGCAGGTGGGAGTAGAGGATTTTTTCGGCCAACGTGAGCGGCCGGCCCAAGATTTGGCGGGCAGCCGCTACGCGGTCGCCCATGCGGGCATACACTGCCCGGATCATCCCTATGTCAAACGCCATATCAATAAAAGTGTTAAAATCGATAAACAATAAAGGTGCACGCATTAACGGTGCGGGGCAAAGATAGGGGCTGATCCGTTAAAAACGAAAAGTCAGGACTAATACCTTCGGGTACGTCCTGACTTTTCGGATTGGAGAAAAACGAAGATTTAATCGTCGTAAACGTCCATTTTTAAACGTTGGGCAATGATTCTTTCGGTGTAACGGCGCACTGGCTCATACTGGACCCGGGCCAGCACATCGGCGGCAAAGGCAAACATGAGCAGGGCGCGGGCATTGTCCAAAGTGATGCCCCGGGCCCGGAGGTAGAACAGCGGTTCTTCGTCCAGTGCCCCGGTGGCGTGGCCGTGCGAACATTTCACGTCATCGGCCCAAATTTCCAACTGCGGCTTGGCATCCATATTGGCCGATTCAGAAAGCAGGATGTTTTTGCTCGATTGATACGCATTGGTTTTTTGGGCATCGGGGCGCACAAATATTTTACCATTGAACACGCCGCTGGATTTGCCATCGAGCAGGCCCTTGTACAATTGGTTGCTCTGGGAGTGGGGCATTTGGTGATCCACCGCGGTGTGGTTGTCCACCAAGGTATTGCCCGTGATGGCCATCAGTCCGTTCATGAACGCCTCGCAGTTTGAGCCCGCAATGTCGATGTGCAGGTTGTTGCGCACCACTTGCCCGGTGAGCGATATGGTCGTGTTGGCATAGTAGCTGTCGCGCTCCTGGTGGGCTTTGGTCATCCCGATGTGCGAGGCATTGGCCTCTTCGTTCTGGATTTTATAATGATCCAGCCGGGCATTGGGTGCCACAAAGATCTCGGTCACCATGTTGGTGAGCGGCGCAAACTCGCTGGTAGTGCTGTTGTAGTGCTCAATGATGGTGGCTTGGCTGCCCGCGCCCGCCACGAACAGGTTGCGCACCTGGGCGATTGTGTTGCCCGCGTGGGCATCGGCAATGTAGTGGATGATGATCGGCTGCTCCACCACTTGGCCGGGCTTGATCCACACAAACGTGCCCTCGCTGGCCAGCGCGGTGTTCATGGCCGTGAAGAGGTGGTCGGTAAAGCCAGCGTATTGCCCAAAATGCTTTTCCACCGTTTCGGGAAACTTGGCCCAAGCTTCTTGCAACGAACAAATGGCCACTGCGCTCTCGGCCGAGGCAATGTGCGAGTGCTCACTGACAAAAAAACCGTTGACAAAAACCAGCACATTGGCCGTGCCCTCCTCGTACTGCTCCATGAAGTGGGCCACCCGATCGGGGACTACCTCCGTCGCCGCCGCAAATGTGTAGGGCCGGGCCAGCACATTTTTGAGGTTCGTGTATTTCCACTCTTCGTGCTTGGTGGTGGGCACGGTCAGCCCCGAAAAAATCTCGGCGGCGCGTTGCCGGAGCGTGTCGGTGGGTGGCTCGCCCTCCAATTGGGACAAGACCAGTTGCTTAAAATCAGGTTTATCGATGGTTTCCATACAAATAGGTTGGGGCGAAAGGAAATAAAAAGTGGAAAAGGTGGATGGATCGGCTATTAGGCCAAGGCATCCACTTCGTCCTTGATCCAATCATATCCTTTTTCTTCCAGCTCGAGGGCCAGTTCTTTGCCCCCCGACTTGACAATCCGGCCTTGGTAAAGCACGTGGACAAAATCGGGCACGATGTAGTCCAGCAACCGTTGGTAGTGGGTGATGATCAACACCGCGTTATCGGCGCGGCGCAGGGTGTTCACCCCACCGGCCACAATGCGGAGCGCGTCTATGTCCAGCCCAGAATCGGTCTCGTCCAAGATGGCCAGTTTGGGATCCAGCATGGCCATCTGAAAAATCTCGTTGCGCTTTTTTTCCCCGCCCGAAAACCCCTCGTTGAGCGAGCGGCTCAAGAACGACTGGTCGATTTCCACCAGTTTCATTTTTTCTTTGATCAACTTAAGGAAATTGACCGCGTCCATAGGTTCTTGGCCCCGGTACTTGCGCACCGAATTGACCGCGGCCTTGAGGAAATTGGTATTGCTCACACCAGGGATCTCGACTGGGTATTGGAATGCCAAAAACAAGCCCTCCCCTGCCCGCGCCTCAGGGGCCAGATCGAGCAGATTCTTGCCGTTGAATTCAACTTGGCCCCCCAGCACTTCATAGTCTTCGCGCCCCGCCAATACAGAGGCCAGCGTACTCTTGCCCGACCCGTTGGGGCCCATAAGGGCGTGGACTTCACCGGGATTAATCTGGAGGTTGATACCCTTAAGGATTTGTTTTTCGCCAATGGCGGCCTCTAAATTATTGATAGTCAGCATATTGTTGATTTACGAATATTTTTTGAAAAAGCTTGCCCCAATGAATGTGGCGCAAAATTGGGTTTATTTAGAATTATTTTAAATAGATAACCGATTTATTTTAAGATTGTTTGGGAAAAGGAGGCTTGATTTGTTGAGATAATGCGGGCCACTGCTTCGGCAATGTGGCTGGCAAGCCCCAAGATCCAATGCAGCGCTGGTTGGTCTTATCTTGCCCCAAAATTGGTTTTGTCGCGAACAACGCAAATAAACGAGCAAAAAAAGACAAATCGTTAGTCAAATTAGTATCTATTTGGCATGAATCGCAAATAACCTGTCCAACGCAAAATTTTCATTGGCCGAAGACTGGACCATCGTGCTGCTTGGTTTTTTAATCATCGGCCCGGTGGTTTTCGGTATGGCCTTGCCCGAACCCACTTTTGGCTGGAAAAACGGGATCGAGTTGCTGGAAAAAGTATTGGCCGTGCCCAACCTGCTGGCCTTGGCGGGGCAGTTGTTGTTCAGTATGTTCATTTTGGGCTTGGGGGCTTGGCTGGCCCAAAAACCGGTCAAAAATGCCCTCATTGCTGTTCCCCCTAGTTTATCTTCTGGGAGTGGCCTCGCTCGTAGTGGCCAGGAATGCACAGGTGAAAGCCTGTAACTTGGAAGCGGTTATTTTTAGTTTGGCCATTGGACTGGAAACCAAATTTTCCGATCTTTTCAGTGCCAACCAAAAAAAACCGCTTTATGCCTTTTTGTTGGCCCAGACTTTCAATATTTTACTTACCTTGGCCACCGCGCTGTTATTGTTAAATTAATCTGCTGTTTTCCATCACCATGAAAATACCACCAATAAAATACTGCTTGATTGGGCTGTTGCTGGGCCTCGGCTCGCTCTCGGCGTTGGCCCAGCCGCGCGCCAGCCGCGAACAATGGATCCAGCTTTTCAACGGGAAAAACCTCAAAGGTTGGGACATCAAAATTGCTGGCCAACCAATCAACGACAATTACAAAAACACCTTTCGGGTAGAAAAAGGCATTTTGCGGATCATATATGATCAATACGAAAATTTTGCTGACAAATACGGCCATTTGTATTACCAAACGCCCTATTCCCACTACATTCTTGAATTTGAATACCGGTTTTTGGGCGAACAAACCAAAGGCGGCGCGGCGTGGAACGTGCGCAACAGTGGCGTAATGCTGCATTCCCAATCGGCCCAAAGCTTGTCCATGAACCAAGGTTTTCCCGTCTCGCTGGAAATGCAACTGTTGGGTGGGCTGGGCAAGGGCCCGCGCCACACCGGCAACCTCTGCACCCCCGGCACGCAGGTGTTCATGGCTGGCCAGCTCAACGACAACCACTGTATTGACTCCAACTCCCAGACCTACGACGGGGATCAATGGGTGCGCGGCCGGGCCATTGTACTGGGCGATTCGGTGATCCACCACCTGATCAACGGCGACACAGTGCTAACCTACCAAAAACCCCGCATTGGGGGTGGGTTTGTGAACGAGGGCTTGAACTGGGTGAAGGGGGGGGTGGATGCCGCCGCCGCCCAAGCGTGGATCAAAAAAGACAAAATGCCGCTGGCCGAAGGGTACATTGCCCTGCAAGCTGAAAGCCACCCGATCGAGTTCCGAAAAATCCGCTTGCTCAACTTGTGCGGCTGCACCGATCCCCGAGCGAGCAATTATCAGTCTTACTACCGCCGGGCTGATAACAAGCAATGCAAGTATCGGAAAAGAAATTAATTGGCTGATTCCAACAGCCATTCTTGGGCAGTTGCGGCGTTGCCAAAGAACTGGATTTCGTAGGTGTCGGCCACTTTCACCTCAGCAATCTCATCGACTGCCTGGTGCACTGCCATGTTGGCCACCACTTCCTCAGGGATCACGATGGCTAGCTTTTTTAGGCCCGCCTGATGCCAGCGGGGATAGACGTGCTGTGCGATCCACTCTTGCATTCCGGGGTCGAGAATGACCTTCTGCTGGCGGGAATCACTCAAATAATAGTTGGGGTGATACTGCTCCATGATCGCACAGGCTTTCAAAAAGCCAGCTTTGGTTTCTTCGTCGGTCATGAACAACGATTGGGCAAACCCAACATAGATCAAGATCGAGTTGGCTTCGTCGAGTGTCAGTGAAAAAAAAGCGTCTTTGTGCAGCTCCACATTGAAGGTAGTTTGGGGGTGTCAAGTTCGGTCTTTGTATTTGGGAACAACGAAGTAAAAGTAGTACAATTTTAGCGCTGATTCGGCTTTGGCACGGCTTTTCTAGTGAATTAATAAATGTGGGAAATAAACTTCGAAAGCGGCTAACAAACTGCAACCTTTGGGCTTCTGTCCGCGTAGTGATAAGTATTTTACCCCTTGCCCCTACTTCACCAACCAGACCAACACCACTTTTTTACTTTACGTTGCTTACCGATGGCAAGGAAACTACTGCTTTTGCTGGCTTTGGGCCTTTGGCTAGTCCCTGCTTATGGCCAAATACTGCCGGCTGGCAAAAGAAAAACGGGGCAAAAACCACCAGAGAAAGAGCGGGCCCCACGCCCGGGCATTTTCGGTGACTTGCCCCGCCCCGGCAACCAAAATGTGCGCACGCAGGAGTTTGCACCCGAGGACAGCACCGAGGCCGTGGATGAAACGGTGTTTATTTTCCGCAATATCAACCGGCTGCCCTTTTACCAAAACAATGACCTGCTGGCCTTGCTCAACAAAGCCCAGCGCGAGAAACAGTGGGAGGAGGAATTTACCCTGTTGGTCAAATACATTTCCCGTTTCGGGATTGGCAATTTTGTTGATCCCAAGAGCATGGACATGGTCTGGCAGTTGGCCAGGGTGAGCGAATATTTGGGCCACTTGGATATGACCAAAGAGGCTTATCGGCTGGTTCTCAAACATTACCGGGGCGATCTGGCGCAGGCCATCAAGCGGCTGGACAGTCTTTCCAAATTTGAACGGCCCATGTATGTGGCGCTCGAACGCTATTATGAAATGCTGGAACTCCGCAAGAATGTGGACACCCTCCGCGCCCCGCACGGCGTTTTGCTCAACATGGGGGAGGAAATCAACTCGATCAACGAGGATTATGGCATTGCCCTCTCGCGGGACGACCGAATGATGATTTTCACCTCGCGCCGCAACCGTACCCCGGGCAAGGGCAACTCATTGAATGCCCAAACCTATAACGAAGACCTGTTCATCAGCCGCCGGATTGGCGACGACCACGAGGTCTGGGAACCAGCCTATCCTTTTACCGATCTCAACTCATCTTACAACGAAGGTTCGCCGTGCATCAGTGCTGATGGCAACACGATCATTTTTACCCGCTGCGATGCACCGGGCGGGCTGGGCAACTGCGACCTCTATGCTTCCCAACGGGTAGATGGGCGCTATTGGGGCGAAGCCAAAAATTTGGGGCCAACCATCAACGGTGGCACATGGGACTCTCACCCCAGTTTGTCCATTACCGAAGACACCCTTTTCTTTGCCTCTGATCGGGGGGGCGGCTTTGGCGGTTCCGATATCTACTTCGCGGTGCGCGATCCCCGCCTGGGCTGGCTGTCCGCCAAAAATCTGGGGCCGGTGGTGAACACCCGCAAAAATGAGGTTAGTCCTTTCCTCCATCACCGCTACAATGTGCTGTATTTTAGTTCGGATGGGCAGATCGTCAACTACGGAGATTTTGATATTTTCAAGTCCTCCCTTTTGCGTGGCCACTGGACGGAACCCAAAAACATTGGCCCACTGGTCAATGGCGAAGGACGGGAGTTTTATTTTGCCATTGATGCCCGATCCAGTAAATTGTACTATGCCAAGTCTGGGGTGGACAACAAAAACTTGGACATCTACTCCTTCCCCATGCCGATGGAGGCACGTCCAACCGCCACGGTGCGTTTTTCGGGCAAAGTAAAAGAGGCTATCACGGGCGAGATCTTCAAAGGTGAAGTCCACTTGATCGATCTGGATGAGCGGGTAGAGATCATGCCACGCCACATCCGTGACGATGGGAGTTTTGAGTTTGAGCTCATCCGCGACCGCCGTTACATGGTCATTGTCCGGGGCGAGAGGTTTTTTCGGCTCCAAGAGATCTTCGACATCGGCGGCGATACCGAAGTGGCGCTGGGGGTAAAGAGCATCAAAAACATCAAATTTGAGTCCATTGAATTTGCCGAGGGCCAAGCGGATCTGCGCCCCGAAATGACCGCCGACCTGAAACTGGTGCGCGACTTTCTGGTCGATTACCCGGATTTCAACCTCAAGATTTCTGGCCACACCGATGCGGCAGGCGATGCCAAGGCCAACCTCAAGCTTTCCCAGCAACGGGCCGACAACATTGGCAACTACTTGATTACTGGGGGGAAGTTGGATCGGGCGCGCATCCGCGCAGTGGGCTACGGCAGTAACCGGCCCATCATCAAACCCGAAATGGGAGAAAAAGAACGCCGGATCAACCGGAGGGTGGAGTTTCAGATCTATCGGCGTGGCTCAGAAGATGAGAAAGAGTCCCTGAACTAGCCTGACGGCAGGCAGACCGGATTACTTGTCAAGGCGAAAACCGATGACCACTATATCGTCGGTTTGTCGCTCTTTTCCTTGCCAAGCCCGTAGATTACTTTCCAGAAAAGCGGGCTGCTGATCCATTGGCAGGGTGTGGGTGGTTTGGAGTAATTCCTCAAAACGTTTGCGCAAAAACCGCCGGTTCTCGTCTCCCCCCAATTGATCCTGAAAACCATCGGAAGCCAAATAGAAGGTGGACATCGCATCCACTTCGATCACGTGTTTATGAAATTTGGCACTCGGCACGCCCTTGAATTTTTGTCCTACCGAGTTTTTATTGCCCTGCACTACGTGTAGTTGGCCATTGCTAAAATACTTCAGCGCTCCACCTGCGCTGGCAAATACCACTTTTCGGGGCTTCATCATCGCTTCAATGTATTCGGGCGCTTTGTCAATCACACAAATGGAGATTTCCATGCCATCGCTGTTCTTGCCTTCGGCTTGCCGCAACAGTAACCGCAGCCGGGAATCCAAGATTTGCAGGATCTCATCGGGAGCCCCTCCCCCCATTATGTTGAGAATGTCGTACAACATGGTCATCCCGATGGTGCTCATGAACGCACCCGGCACGCCGTGGCCGGTACAATCGCCGACTACCACAAAAATTTTATAGTTATGCTCCAGCATCCAATAAAAATCCCCACTGACAACATCGCGGGGCCGGAAGAACACGAACGATTCGGGCAGGATTTGCTGAATAGCCTCTAGCGGCGGCAGCATGGCTTTTTGGATGCGCTCGGCGTAGGTGATGCTTTCGCTTACTTTGCGGTAAACTTGGGCCAACAGAGCGTTTTTTTCTTGTAGTTCGCGCTCCCGATCCATGAGCTTGGCGGCAGATTCAATGTTGCGCTGGTTCACTTCTTCGTAGGCTTCCACCAACTCTTTCAACTGCTCCACCGACTCATTGAGCAGGCCGTTTTTGTACTTGAGTTCCTTTTCGTTGGCCCGGAACTTATTGTTCAGTTCACCTAGGTTGGCATTGATCGATTGCAGTTCCTCGGTGTATTCATTGAGTTGCTGGTTTTTGACCATCACTTCCATTTCCCGCTCATTTAGCTTGAGGGCCGATTCCAAGTTGCGACGGTTTACTTCCTGGTAGGCTTCCTCCATCTCTTGGAATTGCCCAATCTCCTCGGCCCAAGCCTGTTCCTTTTGTTCGAGCAACAACTTTAGCGCAGCAAGTTCCTCCGCTGGATGATTGGATTCAGGCCTGCCGCCAGGTAAGCAGGTATCATTTGATGGGAAATCGCTCATGGTAATTTTTCAGCCTAAGGGGTAGCTGCTGCTGTTTTTTCTAGTTTTCCAACCGAGGCCCTCGCCGTCGGGGCACACCGAATTGATCACTAGGTATAGTGGACAAAAATTGCGCTAAAAAATCATTGTCATACCATTACCCGTTAATTGCAATATTTTTGGAGGATCTTGATTGCTCTACCGCTAGCTAAACCTTGACCATTGAGAATGTGCGTGAATTCGGTTTGTTCTTCGGCCGTCAAGTGGTCGATAAACTTGATCCCATCGGCATCAAAGGCCTTGGCCCCCATTTGCCAGCTAGGAAAATGGCGCTCCGCAATGGGAGAAAGACTGAGCATGCTCGCCTGCTCATGCCGTTTGTCCAGTTTGATAACATCATACAACTGGATCAAATCCTTGTATTCGCCCTCAATGCATTGCACAAATTGGGTGTCAGAATACAGGAGGACGCCAGTAATGCCCAACCTTTTGTTATTTTTTTGGGCGACCTTCAATATATCCTCAATGACCTCGGCGGTCACATCAGCGGGCCGATTGCTCAAGTAGACTAAACTGGAAAGCATAAATCAAGATAGTTTTGGTAAAATGATGAATGGACGTAAATCTATCTTAAATGGGTCAAATTTCATTCCAATTGCGCGCTACAATTGCGGATAGTTTGAGGTAAAGTAAGGTTTTACCCAAATTTGTTTATTTTTGTTTGGTGGGGCAAGTCAGGTTACTGAGATTATTTGCTGAGTTTGCCCCGGCAATTGACCAATTGCTCTAACTAAGTGGATGAGGATTTACTGAGATCGAACATTGACGAGTCGCGGAATTGTAAGCCAAGAACTCAATAACCGGCCATCTGAACCATTTTATTTACCTTATTATTTTTTACTGCTGAATACTATGAAAAAATCAACATTAATGCTGGGCCTCCTGCTCGTTTTGGGCACAATCGCCCCTTCTTTCAAAAATGTAGGTAACCTGCATGGGGCTTGGCGGCTGGTCAAGACTTCTGACAAAAGCGCGGCAATGACCACCACTATTCAGATAATCACCCAAAAACACTATATTTTTTCCAATTATGATACCCTCCAACAAAAGTTTATTGGGGCTGGGGGCGGCACTTACACCTCGGCCAATGACCAATTTACCGCTACTGTAGAATTCGATTCGCGGGATTCAATCAAAGTGGGCCAACAGTTTGCCTGTCCAATTAAATGGAGAAATGGCCGGCTCGAGCTGGTACGGCAGCAAAATGGCCGAAAAATCAAGGAAACCTGGGCCCGAATCGATGACGGCGGCGCGGCAAATTCACCGCTGGCGGCCATTTGGCGGTTTAGTGGACGCAAAAATCCTGAAGGACAGATCGTGATGTCGCAGCGGGGACCGCGCAAAACCATCAAACTATTGTCCGGTACCCGCTTTCAATGGGCAGCCATCAACACGGAAACCAAGCAGTTTTTTGGTTGTGGCGGTGGGACATACCGCACCGAAAATGGCAAGTACTTAGAAACGCTGGCTTTCTTTTCGCGGGACAATAGCCGGGTAGGCACCCAACTGACCTTTGACTTTGAGGTGAAACCCGATGGCTGGCACCACCAAGGCTTGAGCTCAAAGGGCGAAAAAATTTACGAAATTTGGAGCAAGGATGAATGATACCCGATTGGTGAGCGGCCAGTCCCTGCCTAATCATACTGCTCCGTAACGCGCACCACTTGGCGGATGACTTCGTCGAGCGAGCGGGTGGTCAACTGTAGAAAATCAAAAATTTGCTGATTGCTTTCATTCAGTGATTCGGGCTCCACCAATTGTACCAAGCCCAAAATCCTAGCCACCGGTGGGCGGACTTCATGCGAATAGGACCAGGCTATTTGTCGCAAGGCTTCGTTTTGGTTGATGATCTGTAGTTCGGCCTGCTTGCGCGCATCAATGTCTGTTGAAACAACAACCGCCCCCAGCAAACGGCCTGCTTCGTCATAATTTGGCAAATACTGGATCTCAAACCACTGGCTGGCCTTATGCTCAAAATCGAAGTAGATTTCCTTGGTGACCACTTCACCTTCAAACGCCCGCTCCAAGTCATTGCGCACCTCAGCTTGGGCATCTGACCGAACAAAGTCCCAGATGGATTGTCCTGCCCTGAGCGCCGAGTTGTAAAACTTTTGCGACATCTCCGCCGCCATTTTGTTGAAGGCCAGTAACCGAAAGTCCGACCCAATCCAGAGGTACTGGTGCGGGCTGCTGTTGAAGATGGAAGCCCATTTTCTTTCGTCGTTGTTGGCTG